>CAYTSH010000120.1:0-5088 GCA_964440395.1 uncultured Microbacteriaceae bacterium | reverse complement strand
CCACGTGGTCCGGCTGGCTCACACTGGATGCGCACGAGCGCGCACTCGGTGAACAGGACGAGTCGCCGGTGCATCGCGAACGCGTGAAGGTGGTCGACCGTGACGAGCAGGTGCAGATTTCCTGGCAGCGCCGCTGACCGCTGCTGGCTGCTGCCTCCGCGGGCTGACACGCTCACGGATTTGCGCCCTGGTAGGCCGGTTCGCGCCGCCAACCATTTCAGCACCGTGAGCGTGCACAGCCGGTACACCACCACGCAAACCACCAGGAACGCCGCGCATACAATCACCCCGGCCCAGTCGTCACTGTCGCGGGCAGCAAACATGGTGTTCAGATTCCTGCGGGCGCCAGTGGTGAAGACCAGCCCAACGTGCACAATCACAAACACCACCAGATACTTCAGGCCGGCCTGGTGCAGTGCACGGGCGATTGCCTCGCTGCGCGGTGACGCAAGCCTGCCCGAACTTGGCCAGAACGCTGAGAGCCGAAGACCCGATGCAAAAGCGATCGGCGCGGCGAAAAAAACCGTGCAGCAGTATGCGAGCACCTGCAGGCTGTTGTAATTCACCCAGGGCTGCTCTGGCGGCCACTGCAGCGATGCAAACTGCAGCGCCGCCGAAAGCGCGTTCGGAACAATCACCCAGTCGGTGGGCACAATCCGCAGCCACTGCCCGGTGCCAAAAAGCAGCGCAACAAACACCAACCCGTTTGCGAGCCACAACACATCGATCGCAAGGTGAAACCAGACAAAAATACTGATCCGCCTCAGGTTTTTGGCGGGCGAATCCGGCGAAACCGGGCGGGGTTTTCTCGACCAGAAGGCGGGTGGGCGCTGCTTCTTCGCCATGAGCAGAACAGACTTCACGAGCAGCAGCATGAGCAGCGCGTTCAAACCGTGCTGCCAGTTCAGCCAGGCCGGGATCCCAACCGGGGCGCTGGGAGGCAACGGGACAATTCCAGGGTAGCGCAGCATCCACTGTTGAATCGATTCGAGCGTGCGCAGCCAACGCGCCACCCACACCACAAGCAGCGCCAAAGCCACCGCGGCGATGAGGGGTTTGGCGGTGATGCGGGCGCGTTTCATGACAACTCCGGGACGGTGTGACGGGCTGGTCGGCAGCCCCGTGTGCGGCGCGCTCGACAGAACGGTGAGCCAGGCAATTGGGGGATGCCGTGGGCGGCTCATACACAAGCATACGGCCCAGCGTGCTCACCTGCCGCGCACGTACCATGGGACACCAGGAAACGGGTATCCTTGGAGAGTGTTGCGCAGCGCCCAAGCAGCCCACCTGCGCGTCTCAACGCCGCGAGACCCGCAGCCACCGCACCCAGCTTCCAGAGGATACAGTGACCGAACAGCCCGTTTCCGAGGCAAACCAGCCCGCCGCAGACACCTACGATTTTGCCGAAATTCAGCGGCGCTGGCTGCCGGTTTGGGAAGAACTGCAACCCTTCGTCGCTGACCGGGCGGGCGATGAGCGCCCAAAGAAATACGTGCTGGACATGTTTCCCTACCCATCGGGCGACCTGCACATGGGGCACGCGGAGGCGTTCTGTTTTGGCGACGCGGTGGCGCGCTATTGGCGCGGGCAAGGGTACGACGTGCTGCACCCAATCGGCTGGGACTCGTTTGGACTGCCCGCAGAGAATGCGGCCATCAAACGCGGCGTGGATCCGCGAGAGTGGACCTACGCAAACATTGCGCAACAGAAAAAAAGCTTCCGTACCTACGCAACCTCGTTCGACTGGAACCGGGTGCTCCATACGAGCGACCCGGAATATTACAAGTGGAACCAGTGGTTGTTTCTCAAAATGTATGAGCGGGGGCTTGCCTACCGCAAAGACAGCTGGGTGAACTGGGACCCGGTCGACCAGACCGTGCTGGCGAACGAACAGGTGCTCTCGGACGGCACGTCGGAGCGTTCCGGCGCCGTTGTGGTGAAAAAGAAACTCACCCAGTGGTACTTCAAAATCACCGACTATGCGGACCGGCTGCTTGACGATCTTGATCGTCTCGAAGGAGCCTGGCCGGCAAAAGTGCTCAACATGCAGCGCAACTGGATCGGGCGCTCCCACGGCGCAGAAGTTGATTTTCAAGTGGAGGGTGAGCCGGAGCCAATCCGAGTGTTCACCACCCGGCCAGACACCCTCTACGGTGCGACATTCATGGTGGTTGCGCCAGACGCTGACCTGGCCGCGAAACTGGTTGAGGGTGCTGAACCCTCCGTGCAGGCAGCCTTTGCCGACTACCTGCGTGCGGTGCAAAAAACCTCGGAAGTTGACCGGCAGAACGCGGATCGTGAAAAAACCGGCCTGTTTCTTGGCCGGTACGCCATCAACCCCGTCACCGGGGAGCGCCTGCCAATCTGGACCGCCGACTATGTCCTCGCCGACTACGGTCACGGTGCCGTCATGGCGGTGCCCGCGCACGACCAGCGCGATCTCGACTTCGCCCGCACGTTCCAACTGCCCGTTCGGGTCGTCATCCAGGCGGAACCCGATGAGGACGGCGTGGTCAACGACCCCACCGAAACCGGTGTCGCCACAGCCGGCCACGGCATCCTGGTTGATTCTGGCCCGCTCAACGGACTCAGCAAAGCCGAGGCGATTCCCGCAGCCATTGCGCTGCTCGAGGAGCGCGGCACCGGGCGGGCAGCGACAACCTACCGCTTGCGCGACTGGCTGATTTCGCGCCAGCGCTACTGGGGCACCCCCATTCCGATTCTGCACGGCGAGGGGGGTGAGCTCGTGCCGGTTCCCGAAGAACAGTTGCCGGTTCGGTTGCCTGACAGCGCCGGGTTGGATTTGAAGCCGAAGGGGGCGTCGCCGCTCGGCGCCGCAACAGACTGGGCAACCGTGGTGGATGCCGCGACCGGTGAAACATTCACTCGCGACCCAGACACCATGGATACGTTCGTTGACAGTTCCTGGTACTTCCTGCGGTTCCTGTCACCTCAAGACGACACCAAAGCGTTTGACCCGTCAATAGCCAACCGCTGGGCGCCCGTGGACCAGTATGTGGGCGGCGTGGAGCACGCAATTCTGCACCTGCTCTATGCGCGTTTCATTACAAAAGTGCTGTTTGATATTGGTGAGATCGACTTCGACGAGCCGTTCCGTGCGGTACTCAACCAGGGCATGGTGCTGCTTGACGGCGCAAAGATGAGCAAGAGCAAAGGCAACCTGGTTGAGTTTGACGCTGAATTGCGTGCGCACGGTGCAGACGCGCTTCGCGTGACCCTCGCTTTTGCCGGCCCGCCGGAAGACGACATTGACTGGGCAGACGTTTCGGTGCAGGGATCCGCCAAATTCCTGGCGCGTGCCTGGCGGGTAGCGAATGACGTTACGAGCGCACCCGGCACCTCCCCGGTGGGCGGCAATCGTGCACTGCGCCAGAGCACGCATCGCCTGCTTGCCGAGGTACGCCAGCTGTGCGAGTCGTTCAAGTTTAATGTGGTGATCGCCCGACTGATGGAGCACACGAACGTGACCCGCAAAGCCATCGACGGCCCTGTCGGGGCGGCCGATCCCGCCGTCCGTGAGGCGGCCGAGGTGCTTGCACTGTTGCTCAACCTGTTTGCCCCGTATACGGCGGAAGACATGTGGCACCGCCTGGGGCACCCGGCCACGGTTGCCACCCAGGTGTGGCCAGCGGCAGATCCGGCGCTGCTTGTTGCCGACTCGGTGACCGCAATTGTGCAGGTCGACGGCAAGGTGCGCGACCGGTTGCAGGTTTCTCCCGAGATCCCTGAAGACGAGCTTCGCCAGCTTGGGCTCGGGTCGGAAACCGTGCAGCGCGCACTTGCGGGTCGAGACATTGCTGCCGTAATTGTGCGAGCACCGAAACTGGTGAACATCGCGACTCGACCAGCAGCCAGCTAGCGTCCTACCGCGCATCGTGCAGCTGTGTGCACAGGATCACAAGCCGTGGGTTGTGCACAGATGGTGACTTTTCGTCTCGGTGCCGCACCCCACCCGGTTAGCGTGTTGGTATGCCTCACCCAAGCACCGCGAACCGCCCCCACACTGCCAACTCGCCGCCGCCGGACGAAGAGCCCACCGCGACTCGGCACGTGGCTGCTGGCGGGCAAGCCTCTGCCGAGCAGCCCAACTCGCTCGCTGCGGTTCGGGCTCGCTACGGGGTGCAGGCTGCGAAGCACGCTCGAGGTGCCGCCTCCCACGCTGCGCAGGAACTGACCGCCACGACGATACGCCAGCGCTCACCCGCGGGCGCGCTCGGGGTGTGGGCGGTTACCGCTGTGTTTGTGTTGGCTGTGGTCCTCACCTCTGTGGGAGTGCTGTTTCGGGATCGGTCCCAGGGCGCAGGTGCGGCAGCGGAAGCGGCGCGCAGTTCGCCGGCCCCCGAGGGTTCACCGGTGGCGGCTGCCTCGCCGGCCCCCGAGGGTTCACCGGCGGCGGTAGCCTCGCCAGCTCCGTCCGCATCGAGCGCGGCACTGCTGGTGCACGTGTTGGGGAGGGTCGCCCAGCCCGGGGTGGTGCGGGTGCCCGCCGGGGCGCGACTCAGCGATGCGGTTGACGCCGCGGGTGGGTTGCTGCCGGACGCTGAGTTGCGCGGAACCAATCTGGCACGGCCGATTGCTGACGGCGAGCAAGTGTATGTGCCGGCTATTGGTGAAGAACCTGTGGCAGCCATGGCGGCGGCTGGGCTTGGGAGTTCGAGCTCGCTGGGGGATGCCGTGGCCGCGCATTCGGGTTCGGCGGCGGTGCCAGCCGTTCCCCTCGTGAACCTGAACACTGCGACCGCGGCCGAGTTGGAAACCCTACCGCGGGTTGGACCTGCACTAGCCCAACGCATACTCGACTGGCGGCAGCAATCCGGGCCATTCACGAGCGTTGATGACCTGTTGCAGGTGAGTGGTATTGGTGAGAAAACACTGGCGGGCTTTCGTGAACGGGTGACGGTATGAGCCCGGACACGCGACTCGTGTTTCCTGCGGTGGCAACCTGGGGGAGCGCTGCCCTGATCACGGTCGGGGTTGCAAATGGAATTGTTTCGGCGAACGGCGCACGAGCGCTCGGGCTGTGCTGTGTCTGCTGCGGTGTGCTGGTGCTCATTCGCATGCATCGGG
>CAYTSH010000119.1:0-6780 GCA_964440395.1 uncultured Microbacteriaceae bacterium | reverse complement strand
GCCTGGAAGCGAACCTGGAACGCGCGCGGCAACTGGCCGAATCATCCCCGTCCATCGTCACCCCGCTCAACCGCATCATCGGGTACGAGGCCGCCGCGGCGATCGCGAAACATTCGGTCAAGCACCAGTTGACCGTTCGCGAAGCCGTTCGCGACCTGGGGTTCGTTGCGCGTGGCGAAATCACCGAGGAGCAACTGGACCAAGCGCTGAACGTGAACAGCATGACCAGCCCCGGCCTGCCAGCCGCACCCGCCGGAGCGTGACGGCACCGGCAGACGTGCGTACCGCATCCCGAATGGATGCCGTGCGCGCGTCTGCCGGCACCGCCGCCAACCAGCGGGGCTACTCCCCCGGTTTCATGCGGTCGTACACCTTTTTGCAGTCCGGGCAGACCGGAAACTTTTCGGGATCACGACCCGGAATCCATTTTTTGCCGCACAGCGCCCGCACCGGTTTGCCGGTCAGGGCTGATTCAAGGATTTTGTCTTTCTTGACGTAGTGCGAGAACCGCTCGTGGTCGCCATCATCGTTGCTGTGTTGGTGCAACAGTTCTTCGAGTTCGCGGTCGAGAACGTCGGTTGATCCGCCGGTGAGCGGGGCGGTTTGCGTCATTGAAACTGGCATCATGATTCAATGGTAGCGCGAACGGTCGCGCACCATCCGTGCGGGTGCCGAGCGCGATGCAGAGCGGAGCGCCGGGCGCGGTGACCGTGTTGAGCCCGTGCCCTTGCCCGTGCCCGTCTGCTAGCCCGTCGCCTAGCCCATTTCCTGGGCGAACGCCAGCAGGGCACTGGCGCGCAGTCGAAACAGGAGCGCGCCGATGAGCACTCCGCAGGTGAGCACGGCGATGCCGAGGCCGACGCCGAAGATGCCGACCTGACTGTGCGCGAGCTCTCCCTGAAACGCCCGCACGGCGAGCACCACGGTTGGCGCGACAGCCAGCAGTGTGAGCAGGATGCTGCCAATCTGGGCGGCCACCCCGCTGGAACCGGTTGCTTGCGGTTGCACAAACGGGCTGTCGCCGGGGCGGGTTGAGGGGTATGGCATGATGACGGAGGTTGCGCTGGATACGCCTGCTCCGGTGAGGAGGATACCCAGATTTACCCCGAGCACCGAACCGAGGATGCTGACATCGCCGTAGACGAGCACGGTGACGGCCGAGCCAACGATCAGCAGCGGCAAGCCGATCATGGCAATGGGAATGAGCCTGCCGAACCGGTCGGCGAAGCCGCTGGTTGCGCTCGCAATGTGCACCCACACTGCCGTGTTGTCGAGCGAAACATCGTTGTGTATGGACCAGGCGAGGAAAAAGCACAGCACGGGAAGCGGGAACAGCGCCACGATGTGCAGCGGCACGCCGACGACCACGAGCGGTAGCAGCATGGCGAACGGCACGAGGGGCACGATTGCGAGGGGAACCCGGTAGCGCGGGTCCCGCACCCAGTAGGTGAGGCTGCGGGCGCCGATCACGCCGGTCGGGGTGGCAGGCATTCGATCAAACCAGCCGAGTCCGGCACGGGTCGTGGTGCGCCGCGCTGGCCGGTCCAGGGTGCGATTCATCCGCCAGACCACCCACACCCACAGCAGCGCGAGGATGAGCAGTGTTGCGACTGCGACGGTGGCGTGCCGCTGCGCGGCGGCCAGGTTTCCGTCGAGCAGCGCCGCGGCGGCGAGGACCGGTGCGGCGAGGGGGTTCGCAGCAGCAAGCTCGGTTATCCGCTGCCACAGTGTCGAGTCCGCGTCGCCCCAGTCTCTGGAGGCGAGCCACGCCGCGGTTGCAAAGCCGATCAGCAGGAGCAGCGCGCCGAGCCCGTTCAGGGTTTCGCGCGTGCGGCGCCCGCGCAGCTTCCAGGCCGCGACGGTGCGCGTAAGCAGGCCGGTCAGGAGCAGCGTGGGGAGCATGAAGCCACCTTGCAGCGCGCCAACGGCGAGGCCTGCGGGTTGATCGAGCCACTGGAGCGAGGCTGCAGCTACCAGCACAATCAACAACAGACCCGGGATGCTGCAGAGGGCTGCCAGCGGAACGCCAAGTGCGACCTGTCCCAGGGTGGCCGCGGAGAGCCGGAACTGTCTCGGGTCCAGCTGGCCGGGGCTCATGAACCAGGGCACCAACGCGATGCCCAGCCCCAGCACGGAGATCGCGACGATGGGTGCCTGCGGGAGGGCGGTGGGCTCGTTGCTGTCAGCCGCGAGTGCCGACCACAGGGCGGCGAGGCTCAGGAAGCCGCCGGTGAGGGCGCACAGGATGTACAGCAGCCGCCCGGGGCGCGGGCGGAGGAGCGAGTTGACGCTGAGTGTGAGCCCTAGCCGGAGAATCCGTGCAACCATTCCAGTCCCTCAGTCTGCGGTGCGGAATCGGTGAGCTGGCGATACCGGGTTTCTAGGGTTACGTCGCCGCGAACCGTTTCGACGCTGCCGTCAGCCACAATGTTCCCCGCGTCGATGATGACCACGTGATCGCACACCCGCTGAATGAGGTCAATGCTGTGACTGGTCAGCACAACACTGCCACCGGCTGCCACAAAGGTTTCGAGCATTTCGGTTACCGTAGCGGCCGAGACGGGGTCAATCGATTCAAATGGTTCGTCAAGCACGAGGAGTTTTGGGCTGTGCACCATGGCAGCGGCGAGAGCAATTTTCTTCTGCATGCCCGCCGAATAGTCTGAGACGAGCCGTCCGAGCGCACTAGTTATCCCGAGCGCGTCGGCAAGCTCGGCTGAGCGCTCAGACACGACGGGTTTCGCTAAACCGTTGAGCGTGCCGGCGTAGTGCAGCAGTTGCGCCCCGGTGAGCCGGTCAAAGAGTCGCAGCCGGTCCGGGAGCGCACCGATCAACCGCTTCGCAGCTTTCGGTTCGCGGTGCAGGTCGTGACCGGCGATTGTCACCCGCCCCGCGGTTGGGGCAAGCAACCCGCAGATCATTGAGAGGGTCGTCGTTTTTCCCGCACCGTTGGGGCCGACCACGCCGGTGAATGAACCGGCAAGCACGCGAAGGTTCACCTGGTTGGCGGCGACCAAGCGACCGTATCGTTTGGTGAGTCCTTCGGTGGCAAGGAGCACGGCGCTGTCGTCAAGTTGCCGCATTCGTTCGTGCACCCGCTGCTGACTGTCACTGCGAGGAGTAAACGCCGAAACGTCAGCGCTGGTTGACGTTTTCACCCCACCTGTCGCCTCTTGCGGCCCAGTGGATTGGTGCTGCGGGGTGCTAATGTTCGTTCACCTCGGATTCGGGTTCGCTCGCCGCTGCGCGTGCAGAAGGTCACAGTTAAATTACAGTTAACACTAATCTAGCAAGCTTGCCGCCGACCGCAGGCCATTGTTGCGCGGCGTGTGCGAATATGCCACGGGCGTGCGCGATTATGCTCCTCGGCTGAATCCGCTCTCCGCCACGAATCATTGCGCGCGACAACCCGCCCCAATCCGCTATAATAAAGCGTTAAGAGTTTTGCCCGCAATAGAGCGGTTTTTCTTCGTTTTGCCTCGTCTACCGTTATGGAGTCTGCTGTGAGTATCCAGGTCATTATCCTTGCCGCGGGCAAGGGAAGCCGCCTTGGGCGCGCATTGCCTAAGCCACTGACCGAGTTGAACGACGGTCGATCAATCATGCAGCAGCAGCGGGACAACATCCACGCTGCGTTTGGCTCGGCCACCCGCATCGCGGCGGTCGTTGGGTTCAAAGCCGAATACATTGTTGATCGGTTTCCAGAATTCAGTTTCATCTACAACGAACAATACGACCAGACGAACACGTCAAAGAGTTTGCTGCGAGGACTCAAAGCCACCAAGGCCGGGGGCGTGCTGTGGATGAACGGTGACGTTGTGTTCGATCCGGCGGTGCTGCTTCGCGCCGCTGCGCTGGTCGCAGCCGACCGCTCCTTCGTCACGGTGAACACGGCCAGCGTCTCCGACGAAGAAGTCAAATACACGGTCGATCAACACGGTTTCATTAACGAACTCTCCAAAACGGTTCGCCACGGGGCGCTTGGTGAGGCTGTCGGCATCAACTACATCTCCGCACAAGACAAGCATCTCTTCATGCAACACCTGGCGCAAGTCGACAACGACGACTACTTTGAGGCCGCGCTCGAGCAGGCAATCGCCCAGCACCGCCTGCAACTCACCCCAATGGATATCTCAGACCTCTACGCGGTTGAGGTTGATTTCGCGGCGGACCTCGAGCGAGCCAACCTGTTTGTGTAAGACGCTGAGCAATCAGATTCGTTCCACACCCGCAAGGATTCCTGTGCTACCGATGCCGCATGCAGCGTTACGATCGAAACCCGCTGCGGCGTACCGCCGGGCGCTCATCCTGCTGACGCAGCGCGACCTAAAAGTGCGCTACACGACATCATTCCTCGGCTACATCTGGTCGGTGCTCGATCCACTGCTCATGAGCCTCATCTACTGGTTCGTGTTCACCCAGGTGTTTGAACGCAGCGTGGGCACAACACCCTACATCGTCTTCCTGCTCACCGCACTCCTCCCCTGGGTTTGGTTCAACAACGCCGTCAGCGACAGCACGAGGGCGTTCCTCAGAGACGTGAAACTGGTGCGCTCCGTTGCGCTTCCCCGCTCGCTGTGGGTGCACCGCATTGTGGCATCGAAAGGTATCGAGTTTCTCCTCAGCCTGCCCGTGCTCGCCGCATTTTGCCTGTTTGCAGGCGTGCACCCCACCCCGATGACGCTGCTGTACCTGCCACTTGCGGTCGGGCTGCAAAGCGTGTTACTAGCCGGCATTGGCCTCTTCCTTGCACCCCTGGTTGTGTTCTTCCGTGACCTGGAACGGGCAACAAAGCTCATCCTGCGCGTACTGTTTTACGCCTCCCCCATCATTTACAGCACCCGCGACCTCCCCGAACCCTACCTGGCGCTGGCAGGCCTCAACCCGCTTAGCGGCATATTCAGCCTCTACCGGGCCGGGTTATTCCCCGACGAGTTCAACCTCAACCTGATTCTCACCTCAACCGCCACCACGCTGCTGCTGTTACTCATCGGCGTGCTCACCTTCAACCGCACCATCGGCAACGCGCTGAAAGAACTGTAACCATGGCGACAACAGAGCGACGCACGGTCATCGAGGTTGCCAACCTCGGCATCCAATTCAAGCGAAACCGCATGCGCAAACGCAGCTTCAAAGACCTCTTCGCCGGGCGCAACCGTCGCAGCCGCAGCGACCGGTTTTGGGCGCTGCGCAACGTCAGCTTTCAGGTAGAAGCCGGCGAAGCAATCGGCGTTGTGGGTCGCAACGGCAACGGCAAATCGACACTCCTCAAACTCGTCGCGGGAGTGCTCCTCCCCGACGAGGGGCAAGTGAGCGTGCGAGGCGGGGTGGCGCCACTCATCGAAATCACCGGTGGCTTCGTGGGCGACCTGAGCGTGCGAGACAACGTGTACCTCACCGCCGGGCTGCACGGGCTCAGCCAGTCACGAATACGCGAACTATTCGACGACATCATCGATTTCGCTGAGCTGCGCAACGTCATCGACACCCCATACAAACACCTCTCCAGCGGTATGAAAGTGCGCATCGCCTTCGCCGTCATCGCAAAACTCGACGAACCCATTCTGCTCGTCGACGAAGTGCTCGCCGTGGGTGACAAACAGTTTCGGCAGAAATGCCAGGCAACCATTAAAGCGCTGCAGGCGCAAGGCAAAACGCTCTTCCTCGTTTCGCACAACGAACGCGACCTGACCACCTTCTGCACCAGGGGCCTGTACCTCAGAGACGGTCAACTCGTTGCCGACGGACCCATCGAAGAAATCATCGCGCAGTACAACGCCGACCAGTCCGCATAGCAGCAGCCGACGCTCGCCCTAGGGCGCGGCAGGGGTTTCGGCAGCCGAGCCGTCGGCGACGTGCCACCGGGTGATCAACTCGGCCACGGCATCCATAAATCGAGCCGAACTCGCACCCGGGCTCGTGTCACCAAAATGGTGGTGCGACCAGCGCTGCAACCGCCCCGCAGCGGCAGGGTCCGAAAGCGCAGCCAACACCCGCTCAGCGGCGTTAGGCGCATCCGCCGCGGTCAACCACTCAGCCTCCCCCAGGTAACCGCTCTCATCAATATCCGCTTCAGGATGCTGTGGCCGGGTCACGAGCAACGGTGCGGCCGCTGCGAGCCGGTCATACACCATGGCGGAAATGTCGGTCACCGCAACCTGAGTTTCGGTGAGTTGCCAGCCCAGTTCGGCACCCCTGTCGATGACATGCTGGGCGCTGGGATCTGCCGCGTTGGCGGCGTTAATGCGCTCCACCACCGTTCGCAGCGCCGCAGCGGTTTGCGGATCACGAACCCCACACCTGGGATGCGGTCGGAACACAACCCGAAAACGCGCATCCGCCAGGAGCGCATCTACCAGCGGCACGCCGTGCGTGGCCAGGGAACCGTAGGAGGCCGCGGGCCGATCCCCCTCCCACGTTGGGGCATACAGCACCGCGATGCGGTCGTCGTGCGGCAGGTGACGTTGACTGCCCCAGTGATCGACCTGCGGGCGCCCAATGCTGCGCGTGCGCGAGTCAAGGTCATATTCCCACAGCGAACTCGCCAACCGCTGCCTGGCGGCCTCACCCGCCACGAAACTCATGTCGTAGGTTTTGTACTGGTTCGTCGTCATGTACATCTTGTCACTCTCGCCGTGATTGATGAACACGTGCCACATGCGGGCGTAGCGCAGCATTTGAAAGTTGCGCATATTCTGGTTGACGTACAACACAACCTTCACATGCTGCTGCGCGAGAAAATCCTCAATATCAGTCACGGCCGGGGCAAACACTACCGGG
>CAYTSH010000118.1:0-6830 GCA_964440395.1 uncultured Microbacteriaceae bacterium | reverse complement strand
CGGCCACAGCCACACCACACTGTGACGCCAACCGGTCAACCAACGCATACGACTCCGGGTGCACCCCCGACGCGTCCAACGGATTCACCCCGCCCCGCACGCGCAAAAAGCCCGCACACAACTCAAACGCTTTCGGCCCCAACCGCGGCACCCGCAGCAGCTCCTTCCGGGAAGTAAACGGGCCGTTCGCATCACGAAACTGCACAATACTCTCCGCCAACGCTGGGCCCACACCCGAAACTCGGGAAAGCAGCGGCACGGACGCAGTGTTCACATCCACACCCACGGCGTTCACACAATCCTCAACCACCGCATCCAACGACCGAGACAGCATCGCCTCAGGCACATCGTGCTGATACTGCCCAACGCCGATGGAACGCGGATCAATCTTCACCAACTCCGCAAGCGGATCCTGCAACCTGCGGGCGATAGACACGGCGCCGCGAATCGAAACATCCAACTCCGGCAACTCGTGAGCCGCAAACGCCGAAGCAGAATACACCGAAGCTCCGGCCTCAGAAACCAGGACGCGGGTGAGGTTCACCCCGTCGCCGCGCACCAACGCAACCAGTTCCGCAGCAAGCGCATCCGTTTCACGCGAAGCGGTCCCGTTGCCAACCGCCACCAACTCCACCCCGTGCGTGCGCACCAGCTTCGCGAGCGTCGCCAACGCCTCAGCCCAACGATTCTGCGGTTGATGCGGGTAGATCGTGTCGAACGCCAACACGCGTCCCGTGCCATCCACAACGGCAACCTTCGTGCCCGTGCGCAACCCCGGGTCGAGCCCAATCGTGACGCGCGGACCAGCAGGAGCCGCAAGCAGCACGTCGCGCACGTTTGTGGCAAACACCCGCACCGCGCCAGCCTCGGCGAGCTCACGCAACCGCGAACGGGCATCAAGCTCCAACCGCAGCAACATTCGCCCACGCCAAGACGTGCGCACCGCCGAAAGCAACCAAGCATCGGCGGGCCGACCCCGGTCACTCACCCCAAACCGGGTCGCAATTGCCTGCTCAAACGGTGAGAAACTCCCCGGCTCCGCATCCGGGGTGGGATCGATCGACACCGAAAGCACACCCTCCTTTTCGCCACGAAACACAGCCAAAATGCGGTGCGACGGCAGCGAGGACAGGCGTTCGGTGAACGCAAAATAGTCCGAAAACTTGGCGCCAGCACCCTCGGAACCGGGCTTGACGGTGGCGGTGAGCACGGCATCCACCCACAATCGATCACGCAGACGACCCAGCAGCTCCGCATCCTCACTGAAACGTTCCGACAAGATCGTGCGGGCACCATCCAGCGCGGCGGCGGCATCAAGCACCCCCAACGCGGGGTTCACGAACGTCGCAGCCGTTGCGGTGGGGTCGAGCGTCGGGTCGCCAAGCAGGGCGTCGGCCAACGGTTCTAGGCCTGCCTCGCGGGCAATCTGCGCCCGGGTGCGCCGCTTCGTTTTGAACGGCAAAAACAGGTCTTCCAGCCGGGCTTTCGAATCGGCGGCCTGCAGGGCGTCAAAAAGTTCCTGCGTGAGTTTGCCCTGCTCGGCGATGCTCGCCGCGATCACCGCCCGCCGTTCAAACAGTTCACGGAGGTAACGCAGCCGCTCCTCCAGGGTGCGCAGGTGCGTGTCGTCCAGCATTCCCGTTGCTTCTTTGCGGTAGCGCGCAATGAACGGCACCGTGGCGCCGCCGTCGAGCAGTGCAATCGCGGCGGTCACCTGGTCGCGCCGCACGCCCAATTCTTCGGCGATGCGGCTTGAAATATCAACAACGGTGGATGCTCGAATCGCCTCAGCCGCCGCCGTTGCGGTGAGCGTGTGGTTCCGGGATGAAAGAGGTTCAACAGTCACCACCAAATTGTGCCAGGTTTTTGATGAGTGTGGTCGCTCGTCAGGCTCAGCTGCCCTTGCTGAGCTGGAAGTTCGGGATGAAATTGGGGTGTTGCATGAGGTTGCGTTTGAGCCAGGGTGGTTTCCCGGAGAGGGGGGGCGGGTGGTGTAATTACACTTTTTACATTTTAGACTAGAACCTAGACCCAGGGATTAAACGGCATCGCCCATGAGAGAATAGCAAAATGCGAGCAGATATTAGTGTGGGATGGGACGGGTGAATGTTGAGGAAAAAGAAGCGAAATCAGCTTACTGATTCTGAGCATGAGAGACTTTGTGCGCGGCTGGAACAGTTGCGGAGTGATCTTGTTGAACGGCATGCGGATGTGGCGATGTTTAGTATTTGTGAGGAGGGTTTGTCATATCTGATTGGGGAGCAGGGGCTGCGGCTTCCTGCGTTGTTGATCACTCCGTGCAACCCGGAGAGCGTGTTGGCCTGTGTGATTGCTGAGTTGGAGCCGCGTGAACAGTTCGTTGTGCTTCTGGATATGCACCTGTTTCAAAGATTGGACTGTGACGAGGAAGTGACAGCAGGGTTTGCGAATCTTCACCGCGTGCTCACTTCGCGAATCCTGCGGGTCGCGTGGCGTAATGGGGTAACGGCACACGTGCCGGTAGGGGACCTGCCGATACAGACATTAGTTCGAGAAGAGTATTCTGGTTATTTCACACAGGTGGTGCCGTCCTACTATGACTAGCTTCAATGATTACGATGCGCATGCTGCGCAAAAGCGCGGCATGTTCCGATGGAATACCGTTCCGTTGCTCACCGATGATGAATACGCGGAGTTCTATAGTTGGTTGACTGAGGTGCGTTCCTACATTGATGAGAAGTATGCTGCGGTCGCGGAGACGAGACTACTCGCCTGCGGGCTAGGTGTGCGTTGGGAGGGGCTCGGGCGTGGTGAGCCTGGACTGTTGGTCTTGCCGCGTAACGGGGTGAGTTTGCCGTTCTACATCACAACTTCGGTGCCTTGCTCTGAAGGTGTGCTTGTGCTCATTAATTACACGCCGTACGATTGTGTGGAGTTTCGTGACGAGATTGCGTGCATTCAAGAGTCGATTGATGAATATTTCAGCTCTACCCTCTATCGACTGTCACTTCGTGACGGAAAAACTAGGTATACGGCTTATTATCCTAGTGCCGAAAAGGGGGTAGAGCGTGTTGTGGAGTTTCCCGATTATTTTGCAACGCCAGAGGTGGGCAGGTGAACCGGTACTATCGGTAATTCTCCAGGTGCTCAGCTGCGATCTGCGGTTCGTGCGAAGAGGCGTGCGCTTCGCATCCCAATGATAACGAGCGGCGTGTGCCCGATATGGATGGTGTGATTACGGAAGCCTTGTAGCACGCTGCACTGTCAGCGGCGCAAACTGTTAAGGCTGTAAGTTTTGCTGCTGCAATGTGAGCGCACAAAATTTAAATTTGCCCTAGAATCGTTCGAAAGGATACGGGCACGCCAGATTGATAACGGCCACTTGCGTGGAGACA
This sequence comes from uncultured Microbacteriaceae bacterium, assembly GCA_964440395.1. Classification (GTDB taxonomy): domain Bacteria; phylum Actinomycetota; class Actinomycetes; order Actinomycetales; family Microbacteriaceae; genus CAYTSH01. Next base: position 3,456 of record CAYTSH010000118.1, on the reverse strand, counting down.
CGACCGTTTGCTTCCAAAAGTCCTTGAGATGTGAGGAGTTGGTGTTGGGTTTAGAGCACGAGGTGGGTGAGCATTGGCTCACGTTTGCTGAGGCGAAAGCAGAATTGCTGCGGGTGTTGCGTGAGGAACCACACGCGGAATTGATCAGCATCGAGAACAGCGTCTATTTATATGCACAAATCACCGGTCGGTTCGGTTCGATTACCGTTGAGTTTGTATTGTCTGCGTATGGTTGGGAAGATGATGTTGATTCGCGGGCATTAGTTGGTTTTTACATTCCGGAGTACCCGCTTGAGTCTGTATTAACCGAACCGCCCATCACTCTTGCTGTGTTTCGTGAGGTGTTGCTGCACTTGCACGAGATTCGGTTTGTGTATTACCCGACGTTTGCCGGCGGGGTGCTCATTAGCCACCGTTTGGTTGGCTCGTTTGCGGGTGTGGAAGTGCTACACGACGTGCGTCGGGTGGCCGGGAAGCGTGCGGCTGCCGCGCGGATGCGACACCCGTGGGAGACCTACGTGCTTCCCGTGCCAATCGGCACGAAACATGGCGTCATGTGTGCGTGTCGGCGGTGTGCGAGACGTATCTGTGCGGGACCGGCCGAATCTGTGGTGAGCGCGTCTGAGGGGTTGGCGCGTGAATGGGCGAATCGGCATGCGATTGTGCTGCAGGAAACCAGTGCGCAGATTTGCGACCCGGAGGTTGCGGATGAGCAGTGGCCAAGTTTCACGACAGCGAAAGCGGAGATACTTCGCATGCTTTCGGAGCATCCGCGTGCTTGTATTGGTTCAAGTAAACAGGAAGAGTCTGTGTTCACGCTTGAAGGGGCAATCGAAAATGTAGCGTTCTGGTTTCGGCTTTCTGTAGCCGGTGAGGAGCCTGGTGCTGAGGCTGGTGCTGATGGACAGGTTGAGATTGAGTACCGAGTCGGTCCTTCAGATTGGGTTCGCGATACGATCACGCAGGGGAACCCGGAGTGGATGACCTTTCGCGCGTTTTGTGATTTGCTGTGGAGCGTGAACGAGATGGAGCTGTTGTATTACCCGACGTATGCGGGAGAAACACTCCTGCGTGCGCGTGTGGTTGCGACCCGGGGCGATCAAACATTGGTGCTGTTTGACCGCCATCATTCGCCCGATCCTGTGCCGGATGAGGCTGAGTTACCTCCCGCGGAGACGTATCGGATTCCAATGCTGAACTATTCAGGTCATCTGGTTGGTTGCGCGTGCCGCCGGTGCGCGCGCATGATCCGTAAACACTACCCGGATCTGCGCCTGCCGTGAAGACAATACGCTGGAGTTTCCTCACAATGTTGCAGCCTCACAGAATCGCACGTAGACCGGTACAATCGGTAGATCTTCCTGGCGATCAGCTACGGTCTAAGGCTCGTGCAAAAGGATATGGGCACGTGAGAGTGACAACAAAAAATTGCTTGGGCGGTTGTCATATTGCGTGCGGGTAGTCTCGAGATGTGAGGAGTTGGTGGTGGGTTTAGAGCACGAGGCGGGTGAGCAGTGGCTCACGTTTGCTGAGGCGAAAGCTGAGCTGTTTAGTGTGTTGCGCGAGGAACCACACACAGAATTGATCAGCATTATCGACGACGAATACAGCAATTTTGGGATCATTGGTCGGTTTGGCGCGATTATCGTTGAGTTTGAATTGTGTGGGTATGGTTCGGAAGATGATGTTGATTCGCGGGCATTAGTTGGTTTTTACATTCCGGAGTACTCGCTCACTTCAGGGTTTATCGAACCACTTGGCACCCCTGCTGCGTTTCGTGAGTTGTTGCTGCACTTGCACGAGATTCGGTTTGTGTATTACCCGACGTTTGCCGGCGGGGTGCTCATTAGCCACCGTTTGGTTGGCTCGTTTGCGGGTGTGGAAGTGCTACACGACGTGCGTCGGGTGGCCGGGAAGCGTGCGGCTGCCGCGCGGATGCGACACCCGTGGGAGACCTACGTGCTTCCCGTGCCAATCGGCACGAAACATGGCGTCATGTGTGCGTGTCGGCGGTGTGCGAGACGTATCTGTGCGGGACCGGCCGAATCTGTGGTGAGCGCGTCTGAGGGGTTGGCGCGTGAATGGGCGAATCGGCATGCGATTGTGCTGCAGGAAACCGGTGCGCAGATTTGCGACCCGGAAGCCACGGATGAGCAGTGGCCAAGTTTCACGACAGCGAAAGCGGAGATACTTCGCATATTCTCGGAGCATCCGCGTGCTCGGATTCGTTCAAGTAAACAGGAAGAGTCTGTGTTCACGCTTGAAGGGGCTATCGAAAATGAAGCGTTCTGGATTCGGCTTTCCGTAGCCGGTGAGGGGGCTGGTGTTGATGGACATGTTGAGATTGAGTACCGAGCCGGTCCTTCAACTCGGGTTCGCGATACGATCACGCTGGGGAACCCGGAGTGTATGACGTTTCGTGCGTTTTGTAATTTGCTGTGGCACGCGAACGGGATTGAGCTGGTGTATTACCCGACGTATGCGGGTGAAACACTCCTGCGTGGGCGTGTGGTTGCGACCCGGGGCGATCAAACATTGGTGTTGTTTGATCGTCATCATTCGCCAGGTTCTGTGCTGGATGGTGCTGAGTTGCCTCCCGCGGAGACGTATCGGTTGTCGCTGCCAATCTATTCAGATCATGCCGTTGGTTGCGCGTGCCGCCGGTGCGCGCGCATGATCCGTAAACACTACCCGGATCTGCGCCTGCCGTGAAGACAATGCGATGAAGTTTTCCGATTCTTTTACTAAACCACAGACCCGCTCGTGGATATGTACTATCGGTAACTCTCCTGGCGCTCAGCTGCGATTTGCGATTCGTGCGACAGATACGTGCGCATCACACTGACACAGGTCTGATGGCTGTATTGCTGCTATAACTGAAAATAGTCTCGAGATTTGAGGAGTTGGTGGTGGGTTTAGAACACGAGGTGGGTGAGCAGAGGCTCACGTTTGCTGAGGCGAGAGCTGAGCTGTTTCGTGTGTTTCGTGAGGAACCACACGCAGAATTGATCAGCATCGAGGACTCATACCATGGTCGGTTCGGTTCGATTACCGTTGAGCTCAAAATGAGCAGCAACCGGGCAGGCCGTTCTCAGCGTTCGCGAGCGTTGATCGACTGTTACATTCCCGAATACTCGCTCCGTTGCTCGCTGACCGAAATGGTGCCCACGCTCGCTGCGTTTCGTGAGCTACTGCTGCACTTTGATGAGATTCGTTTTGTGTATTGTCCGACGTTTGCCGGCGGGGAACTCATTAGCTACCGTTTGTTTGCTTTGTTTGCTGGCGTGGACACGGTGCTCTCTACGCATCGGGTGGCTGGTGAAATTGCGGCTGCCGCGCGGATGCAGCACCCTTGGGAAACCTACGCGCTTCCCGTGCCAATCGATACGAAACATGGTGTCAGCTGTGCGTGTCGGCGGTGTGCGAATCGTATCTGTGCGGGGCCGGCCGAAACTG
>CAYTSH010000117.1:0-6874 GCA_964440395.1 uncultured Microbacteriaceae bacterium | reverse complement strand
CCCGGTGGTTGACCCGATCGAAAACAACAGCATCACCGGATGCGCCACGGCAGGAAACACCATCCTGATTCGTGACAGCAACCGCAACATCGTTGGCACGGCGAAAGTTGGAAAAGACTGCCGATTCAGCTACACCCCCAACAAAAAACTGGAATCAGGCACCCAACTCGAAGTGGTCGCAGTCAACAGCGACGGAGACGAATCAGACCCGGTCTACGTCATCGTTCCCGACGAAGTCGACCCAATCGAGCCAACCCCCGGTCCGGAAGCAGCGGCAAACACAACAGCCAACGCCAACGGAACCGCAACCGCTGCAACAAACGCTGGTGCGGCATCCAACGCCAATGGAAACGCAGAAACAGCAAGCAACGGGAACAGCACCCGCGCGCTCAGCAACACCGGAACCGCAGACAACCTCGTTCTGCTGCTCTCCGCGCTGATCCTGCTGATAGCTGGAATCGCCGCGGCTGGAATGACAACCAGACGCCAACGAAACTAGCGCGCCACATGGCGCAACAGTAACCACAACCGAGGGGTGGTGCCACGCACACAACGCGACGGCACCACCCCAACGGTGCACAGCCCCTGCACCAAGAACGGAACGCGAGGAACATGCCACGAAACACGCCACACCACGGCACTGCGGAAATCAAACCGGCACACAACGCCGAAACGAGCGAACACGCCGAACAGCAACTCGCCGCACTCAGCGACTCCGAACTCATCCGCCTCACCCGCAACGGCGAACAAGCAGCCTACAGCGTCCTCTGGAAACGCTACCAAGCCGCCGCTGTGTACACCGCCTCCGTCCTCCTACCCTACGACGAAGTGCAAGACGTGGTCAGCGACGCCTACCTGAAAGTACTCGACGTGCTTGGGCGTGGCTACGGGCCCACCTTCGCGTTCCGCCCCTACCTCATCCAAACAGTCAGAAACACCGCCATCCAATGGCACAGAGACAGCGAAGCCGACCTCGAAGAAACCATCGACAGTCACGAACACATCCCAGAAGAACCCAACACCGTCAACTTCGAAAACCGCGAACTGCTCCTCACCGCATTTGCACAACTCCCCAAACGCTGGCAAGACGTGCTCTGGTGCACCGAAGTGGAAGGGAAAAACACCTACGAAACCGGCAAAGAACTCGGCATCAGCCACGGCAACGTAGCTGTACTCGCATTCCGGGCGCGGGCGAAACTCAGAGAACTCTGGTACGAGGCACACCTCAACACCAAAAACGCGCCACCCCAGTGCGAACCCTTCCTACGACACATGCCAGCAATGCTCGCCGGCAAACTCACACCCCGGCGAACCAAACAACTCACCCAACACCTACAACAATGCTCCGGCTGCGCCCACCGGCTGAGCGAAGTGCAGCGATTCGCCCGCACCCTCAACAGCACCCTGCCGCTCAGCGGACTCGTGGCGGCCACACTCACCGCCCTCCCCAAAGCCCCCACCGCGATCGCCGCAATCCTCCCGCAAACGCTCGCACTCCTCAAAATCGGTGCCGTACCGGCACTCACCACCGTCACCATCGCGATGGGGGTGGTTATTGGCGGCATCGCCGTCGCAAGCACGCCGCAAAACGCAGAACCACCCGTGCCGCTTCCCACGCCCAGCCAAACGGCAACAACACCGCCCGCAACCCCGGGTGGGGCAACAGACCCCAACCCAAGCCGAAACCCGGGTGACGCCGACGACGCACCGGGAAAACGGCATCCCACCATTGACCCCCGAACCCCGGCACAAACCCCCACACCCACACCCACGGCCGCACCCGCGACACCGGTCGCGCCTGGCGAGCCCACAACCCCACCAAGTCAGACACCCGCAACCACCCAACCAAACACGCCCGCACCGCGCCCATACGAGCAATACCAGGCGTTCAGCGCAACACTCGACACCGGTGGCGGGCTGTACACGCCCAAAATTTCAGGAAACGCCGTTCCCGGTGCGCTCATCCGGGTGACGCTCAACGGTCAAAAAGCGCTCTACACCACGGCCGACACCACCGGGGTCTGGTCGCTGACCGCCGGCATGGGGGCGGTTGCTGGCCGCAACCAGGCGGTAGTCAGTGAACTCTTGACCGTGCTCGACCCGGACCTGCTTGCCCGCATTGACCCGCAACGCCCCGGAGAATTGCGACTCGACTTTGACCTGAAAGTGCCGGATGCGACGGTATCCACAGTGGATGCCGCGGGCACCAAACACCGAATCGACGTCAACTTCGTTCCCGGCACCCGCGTGCTCGTGGCGGGAGTGAACGCCGACCTGGAACAGTACCTCAGCTCCCCGAGCGGAACCACCGGTGCAGACGTGCGACTCAGCCCAACTTCCGCGGTCAACCCGCTGCGCGTCACGGTGCGGTACGTGTCGCCCGACGGGGAACGGCTCGGGGTCGCGGTCGCCACGGAATAGGGCGGGTGGGGTGCGGGCCTGGGGCCTGCGCGGCCGGGCCGCGCCGGGTTCCGCGCCCCGCGCCCCGGGCTCCGCGCCAACCCGCGCCAACCCGCGCCCGCGGCCCCGGACCCGCGCCCCGGGTTCCGCACCAACCCGTTCCAACCCGCGCCCATTCGGCAGTTTCTGCTGTCGCGCCCGAACCTGGACTGCAGTTTCTGCCGAATCGATTAGCGCACTTCGCAGAAACCGCCCGCCGTGATTCGCCCACCCTGCGTGAGTGTGGCAACAACGAGTGCCCGTGAGGCGCGCGGGTTGCGCTGCACTTGCGCCGGCTCAGGATCGGCCGGGAGCAGCGCGGTCGCCCGCCATTCACCATTCCCAACCGGGTTCACTGCCGCCGGCACCCCGTTCACGAAGATGTGCAGCACGTCACTATTGCACGGCACCTCCGCCCCCGCCTCGCCCCCCGCCCCCGCGACGGCACGCGCCGTCACGTGCACCAGCGCAACTTGCGCGGGCTGGTCGGTGAGGGGAAAGGGTGAGGTGAGTTGGGCATCCACAATCAATTGGGGGGATGCCGTTGTGCGGTTTGCCGCCCCCTCGCTGCCAGCCGGTGCGGGTGTGGTGATGCGGTCGCTGGGGAGTTCGGGCGTGAGCGGGGGTGCTTGGCGTGGGGGTGCGGTGCGGTCGATGGTTGCGGCGATTTCCAGCAGGGCACTGTCTTGGTAGGCTGCGCCGGCGAGGGTGAAGCCGACGGGCATGCCGATTGGTTCGATGAGGCCCATGGGGAGGGTTACGGTGGGGATTCCCAGGTGGCGTAGGAGGTAGTTTCCGTTTGAGAACAGCACCCCGTTTTGCCAGGCGTGGTCTGCGCTGGCGGGGGAGTGGTCGGAGTCGTGTCGTGCCACGTCGGCGTTTGCGGGGAACACGATGGCGTCGAGTTGTTGTGTTGTGAGCCAGGTTTCGAAGTGTTCTTGTCGGATGCGTTCGAGGGCTGTGAGTGCTTCGGCGAATTGTGGGTGTCCGTCGGCGCGGGTGGTGCCGTGTGTGGCGATGGCTTCGGTGGCGAGTGCCACCACGGCGCGGTAGCGGTTTTCGTAGTCTTCGACTTCTTCGTACCGGTCGGGCAGGCTGCCTGGTGGTGTGGGGAAGATGCGGTCCGGGTCGACGGTGTGCAGGCTGTTGCAGGTGGGGTCGTTGTTGTCGCGGAGGAAGGTGTGCCAGCCGTGCGCGATGAGTTGGTTGTATTCGTGTTCTAGCCAGCCGTGGGGGAGAAGCCCGTTGCGTTCGAGTGCTTCGCCGGCGGGGGTGTCTCCTTCGCAGAGGTGCAGGAGGGGCAGGTCGACGTCGATGAGTTCGGCGCCGAGCGCGGTGAGGTGTGCGCGGGTTGTTTGCCAGCATTGTTGCACGCCCGGGTGCAGTGTGATGGGGTAGTTGGGGTCTTCGCCGGTGTATGCCCGGGGCACGCCGAGTCGCACGCCGTCGAGTCGGGTGCGGGTGTTGAGGGTTTCGTATCGGTCGGGTCGCACGGTTTGTACGGGTGGGAGGGGGACGGCGGTTTGGTTTCGCCAGAAGTCTCCGCTGGTTTCGGGGTCTTCGGCGACGATGACGTTGAGGAGGGTGAGCATGTCGGCCATGGTGCGGGTGTGTGGTACGACGACGTCTCGGGTGGGGAAGAGTGGCCAGTTGCCTCTGATTGAGATGAGCCCGCGGGAGGGCGTGTAGGCGCAGAGTCCATTGTTGGATGCTGGGCTGCGTCCCGAGGAGACCGTTTCTTCGCCCATTCCGAAGGTGCAGAATCGGGCGGCGGTTGCGACTGCGGATCCGTTTGATGATCCGGAGGCGTATGCGGCGGGGAGGTAGTTTGGGTTGTAGGGGCTTTCGGCGCGGCCGTTGAGTCCGCGTTGCATGCCCCCGTCGGCCATTGGTGGCATGGTGGTTTTGCCGATGAGGATTGCCCCGGCTTCGCGAGATCCTCGTACTGGGGCGTGTAGCCGCATTCCGACGCGGTGTTGACGACAAGCATCGGGTGGCCCCTGAACTGCGAAAGCGGCATGGGCTTGCCGTCGATGCCGGTGAGAGTGAAGTCATAGGCGGTGGTCTCGGCCATGGCGGCGGTACTCGCGAAGAAAAGGGCGCAAAGGGTGAGGATCAGCTGTCGCATGAGCCTCAAACGTTCACATGCAGGGCACGGATCAGCCACGCTGGATGAGGTGGCGCGCCCCGAACAGCACGAGACCGGCAACCAGCCCCCAGAAGGCCGACCCGACACCCATGATGGTGAGGCCGCTCGCCGTCACGAGGAAGGTGACCAGTGCGCTTTCGATGTCGCGCGGCTCCTTCATCATCGCGGTGACACCGCCCATCAGCGGCGAAAACAGCGCAAGCCCGGCGATGGCCGTGATCAGGTCCTTGGGCAGTGCACCCAGCACATGCACGAAGCTTGCAGCCATGAGCCCGATGAGGCCGTAGAGAACGAGATAGGGATAGGCCACGAGCCAGCGCTTGCCCGGATCCGGGTGGCAGTCGGGACCGGTGACGATCGAGGCGGTGATCGCCGCCATGTTGATGGCGTGGCTGCCGAAGGGCGCCATGAGCGTCGATCCGATGCCGGTGACGAGCAGCGCGGGCTGCACGGGCGGCTGGTAGCCGGAGGCCCGCAGCACCGCGAAACCCGGCAGGTTCTGCGAGGCCATGGTGACGAGGAACAAGGGCACGCCGATCGACAGGATGGTCTGCCAGTCGAAGCTCGGCGTCGTCCATTCGAGCGCGGTGATGCCGAAGCTGCAGCAATCGCCTGCGAAGCCTCCGCCGAAAGCCGCCAGCGCCACGCCCAGCACCACGACGACAGGCACGGCATAGAGCGGATAGGACAGGCGCAGTCCGAAGAACACGATGACCAGCGGCAGCACCGCCCAGGGCATGGACATGGCTGCGCCGGGAACGCCCAGCGTGTAGCGCAGGAGCACCCCCGCCAGCATGGCGGCGGCGATGGGTGCCGGAATCTTCTCGATCGCCTTTTCCAGCGGCTTGATGAGGCCCGCCACGACCATGAGAAGACCCGCGACGAGAAAGGCGCCCAGCGCATTGGGATAGGTGATCCCTGCCCCGCTCGTCGCGATCAGCACGGCACCGGGCGTCGACCACGCCGTGATCATCGGCATCCGGTAGCGCCACGACAGGATGAACGAGGTGGCAGCCATGCCGAAGCACAGGGCGGCCGCCCAGGAGGCCTGCTGCGCGGGCGTGGCACCGACGTTGCGGGCCGCCTCCATGATGACGAGGATGGTCGAGGCAAAGCCGACGACGACAGCGGTGAGCGTCGACGAGAAGAGGCTGAACCAGCCGGAGTGGTCACGCTTCAGGGCAGACTCGGTCACGGAATGGGAACTCCAGGCTCGTATTTCGCCACGCGCAGCATGAGCGACGTCTTGACGTTCTCGACATTGGGCGCGGAGGTCAAATCACTGATGATGTAGTTTTGTAACGACGGCAGATCGCGCGCCACGCATTTCAGCAGGAAATCGGCCTCGCCCGAAATCGCATAGGCCTCGCGCACCAGCGGCCACTTCGCCACGCGCTCGGTGAAGGCGCGGAGCTCGGCATCCGCCTGGCTCCGGAGGCCGACGAAGACAAAGAGGGTCACCTCGAAGCCGAGTGCCGTCGCATCGAGCAGCGCGCGATAGCCGGCGATCACGCCGGCCCTCTCCAGCGCCTGCACGCGGCGCAGGCAGGGCGGCGGCGACAGACCGACACGGCTCGCCAGCTCGACATTCGTCAGCCGGCCATGGCGCTGCAATTCACGCAGGATCTTCCAGTCGGTGGCATCGAGGTCCATCGCTCCGCTCTAGCAACTCCGCAGCCATGCGGCGAGAGGGCATGGACCGGACACAACCCACCCGTATTCTGCAGGGCTTATATGTTGCAGCGCAGCATCTTGCAGTGTGCAAAGCAGCATTCAGACTGGCGCAACCTCCGGAAGAAACACGCAAATTCAGCCTGAGGTTCTTCAAGTGGAATTCGGGCGTGCGGGCTGTTCACAACAGCTTGTAGTCCCCTTGTCGTTGTGCCCAATTGAGCTATGCTGTTTTCTCATAGCAACTGGAGAAACCCATGTCCGCCCGCCACGCCCGCGTGCTGATCCTCGGATCGGGACCCGCCGGTTACACGGCCGCCATCTATGCCGCCCGCGCAATGCTGAAGCCCCTCCTTGTGCAGGGCATCCAGCCCGGAGGCCAGCTCACCATCACGACTGACGTCGAGAACTATCCCGGCTTCGCCGACGTGATCCAGGGCCCCTGGCTGATGGAGCAGATGCGCGCCCAGGCCGAGCATGTGGGCACCGACATCGTCTCGGACACCATCACCGAGGTGCGGCTCAACGACAAGCCGATCTGGCTCAAGGGCGACTCCGGGCAGGAATACACCTGCGATGCGCTGATCATCTGCACCGGTGCCCAGGCCAAGTGGC
>CAYTSH010000116.1:0-6983 GCA_964440395.1 uncultured Microbacteriaceae bacterium | reverse complement strand
TGCCGGGGTGCGGGGCGGAGCTTTGAGTTTGGACGGCGAACGCCAGTTTGCTTCTGCCGATGTGCCGGTGGTTGACACGTCCCAGAGTTTCACGGCTTCGGCGTGGGCGAGGCTGGATCGGCAGCCTGGTAACTGGTCGACGGTGGTGAGTCAGGATGGCAGCACCGGGCAGAGCTCGTTTTTCTTGCAGTACGGCCGGGAAGGGTTTGCGTTTAGTTTGCCGGGCAATCGCCGCGCTGTTTGGCGAACCACGGCGGAGCCTGGCCGGTGGTATCACCTGGTGGGCGTGTGGGATGCGCAGACGCAGCGGGCGCGGCTGTTTGTGGATGGTGTTGCGGTGGCTGAGGTGGACGCGCCGGGTGGCGCTTCGCTCGGACGCACCCTGGTTGGTGCTGCGCAGTTCAATAACCGCACGGTGGATTTTTGGCCGGGCGCAATCGATCAGGTGCAACTGTTTCAGCGCGCGCTCTCCGCGGGCGAGGTGCAGCGGCTCATCGCCGGGCGGCTGCTCGACCCGGTTTTGTCGTTGAGTGCGGCGACGGTGCGTCCGGGTGACACGCTGCGCGTGACTGGTGCGAACCTGCCGCCGGATTCGCTGGTGCGCGCAACGATTACCGCCGCGGCGGAGCAACCTGCCGCTGCGCTTCGCGCCACGTCTCGTGTTGCCGACATCACTTTGCCGCAGCAGCGGGTGGGCAGCGATGGTTCGGTGACCGTTTCGTGGCTGGTTCCGCAGGATTTTCCTGCCGGAACGTTCACGGTGCGATTGGTGGATGCCGAAGAGTTGGTGCTTGCCTCGACTACCGTTGCGGTGTTGGCTGAGCCGTCGCCGCAACCAACCGGGCAGCCCAGCCCGCAGCCCAGCCCGCAACCAACCGGGCAGCCCAGCCCGCAACCGACCGTGCCGCAGCCGCTTCCCTCAGAGTTCGTTGCACCGAGCGACGAGCCCAGCGCGCAACCGAGCGGCACCGTCACCAGCGCGGCGCTCGGGGGTTCCGCACGCCCCGCCACCATCGCGCAAACGGGGCAAGCGTCGCAGCCGTGGCTGGTCCTCCTCGCCCTGATGGTTGCGGGTATCTCGCTGTGCGCACCGCGCCGCAGCACCGGGGTGAGCGGGCCGGGGTGAGCGGGTCGGGGTGAGCGGGCTGGGTTAGAGACGGTCGGCGATGATGGCGAGTCGGGCATCCCCAATTCTTGAAACAATCAGGGATGCCCGGTTCGGCCCGCGCAACGACAGTCGCGTTCGCAGCGTGGCCGGGTCAATATCGACGCCGCGTTTCTTAATCTCAAGCGTGCCAATGCCAAGCGTTTTGAGTGCCGTTTTGAGTTCGCGCTCGCGGAACGGCAGCACCTGGCGCACCCGAAAACCGGCCAGGAACGGGGAGTGCACCGCACGATCCCCGGTGAGGTAGGCGATGTGCGGGTCGAGCATGCCGAGGCCGTTGGCGCGAGCCAAATCGCCGATGAGGCGGGCGCGGATGATGGCGCCGTCGGGCTCGTACAGGTATTCGCCGAGTTCACGCGGCGCCACGTCGGGGCTGTCGGCGGGTGCGCTGAGTTCGTGCCAGTCGAAACCGTCCGCGGTGTGTGTGGTGCTGCCGGCGATCGCCGCGTGGGTGAAGTTGCGGCCCGCCGGCACGGCGACCACTGCGCGTCGTGCGCCCGGGGCTGTCGCGAGTGCACCCGAATACAGTCCAAGTTCAACGACCTGCCCGGCCACGGAAACCCATTCGGCGCTCATCCATTCCGGTATGTGCTCCCGGTCAAACCCGGGGCCAAGCTTCACCCCGGTTGGGATGCGCCGCGCCACGTCGAATGCGAGGGTGAGGCTGGGGGTGTAGTCTGCGGGGTCGACCAGTCGGCGGGTGTCCCGCTGGCCGCCTGTGCGCCGCGCCGGGTCGAAGAACGCCGATTCGGTGTCGATGGGGTGGGTTGCGGCGTCGCCCACGTGCACCTTCGCCAATGGATGCCCGGCCAGGTTGTGTCGCGCAACAAGCGCCGTGAGGTGGTCGAGTTCTACCGCCTGCACGCGCAACCCTGCTGCCGCAAAACCGAGCGCGTTTGCTCCGATGCCGCAGCCCAGGTCGCTCACGCTGCCAATGCCCGCACGAGTGTAGTGTCGCGCGGTTCGTGCGGCAACCTGCCAACGGGTGGCCTGCTCCAGCCCGGACGGGGTGAGGAGGGGCAGCGTGTCGGGTTGGTGGGTTGTGTCGAACGCCCGAAACTTTGCGCCCGCCTTGGCGCGCAGCGAGAGTTGTGTGAGCACCGCGCTGACCTGTTGCGCCGTGAACCCTTCCGCGCGCAGGCGGCTGACCAGCTGCACGGTGTTAGTTGGGGGAGTGTTCGCGGTGCGGGCGCTCGCGGTGCGGGCCGTTTCGTTTTGGGCGAGGTTCAGAAGCGCCTGGCCTGCTGCACTGAGCAGAAACGTTACATCGTCAGCGTGCACGGAATCTCATTTCGGTGGTGTTGCCGGGACTTGCCCCGGATTCGAGTGTACCTCCGCGCGCACCCCGCCCAACGACACATTTTGGCACTCACCTTGCACGAGTGCCAATGACGTTCTACACTCGTGTTAGCACTCTCGTCATGAGGGTGCTAACCACATCACTAGTTTTGAGAAAGAGGTCAACAGTGTCGGTCTCCATTAAACCGCTCGAAGATCGTATCGTCATTAAGCAGGTCGAGGCAGAGCAGACCACCGCATCGGGGCTGGTCATTCCTGACACCGCGAAAGAGAAGCCACAGGAGGGCGAAGTTGTCGCCGTCGGCCCAGGTCGTATCGATGACAACGGCAACCGCGTGCCGCTCGACATCGCCGTTGGCGACAAAGTCATTTACTCCAAGTACGGCGGAACCGAGGTGAAGTACGCGGGCGAAGAGCTGCTCGTGCTTTCGGCTCGCGACGTGCTGGCGATCGTCGTTCGCTAGGCAACAGTTTCTGGAACGGGTTCGGACGTGCAACGTCCGAACCCGTTTCGCGTTAACCCGGGGCTGCCCCACCCCAAGCACCCGCCCACCGTGGCCTGCGCGACCGACCCGCCCGCAGCATCCCGAATGGAAACCATGACCCAAGCGTCCCACCTCACCGCAACCAGCCGCAGCCTCGGTACCCTCTACACGGCCTGCGCCTACCTGCTTTGGGGCGTCCTGCCGCGCTATATTGTGCTCACCAAACCGGCAAGCGCGCTGGAGGTGGTGGCGTTGCGGGTGGTGTTCACCCTCGCGGTGTGTGCGGTGCTGCTCACGCTGACGCGCACGTGGGTGCAGGTTCGGCTGGTGTTGCGCGCCCGCCGCACGTTGGGGGTGTTGGCGATTGCCGGGCTGCTGGTGTATGCGAACTGGATGCTGTACACGTTTGCCGCGTTGAGCGGGCACGTGGTTGAGGCGAGCCTGGGGTATTTCATTAACCCGATTGTCACGGTGCTGCTTGGCGTGGTGTTTCTGCGGGAGAAGGTGGAGCCGTTGCAGTGGGTTGCGCTTGCGTTGGCGGGGGTGGCGGTTGTGGTGTTGACCGTGTCGTATGGGCGCGTGCCGGTGATTGCGTTGGGGTTGGCGGCGTCGTTTGGGTTGTATGCGTTGGCGAAGAACCGTGCGGGGGTGACGGTGGGCGCGGTTGCGGGGCTGGCTTCGGAAACGTTGCTGTTGTTGCCGGTTGCGTTGGTGCAGTTGTGGGTGGTTTCGGCGACGATTGGGCTTTCCATTGGTCGGGATGCCGTGGCCGGCCAGTGGCACACCCTCACCTTGGTGGGGCTTGGGGTGGTGACCGCCACGCCGTTGCTGTTTTTCGCGGCGGGTGCGCGGCGGGTGCCGCTGGTTACGGTGGGGTTGTTGCAGTTTTTGGGGCCGGTGTTGCAGTTTTGTGTGGGGGTGTTTGTGTTTGGGGAGCACATGGCTGCACTGAGCTGGGTTGGGTTTGCGCTGGTGTGGTGTGCGTTGGTGTTGATTGTGGTGGGGTTGTTGCGGGGCGTGGGGGCACGGCGGGTGTGAGCCTGGGCTGGGGCGCGGCGGGCGTGAGCGGCGGGCGGCGGGTTTCGGGCTGCGTGCGGTGCTTTGCTCTGTGGCGTAGGGCGTTCGCGCGGCTGTCGGTTACGATTAACGTCACAGTGTGGTTTCGCCATTATTGTCCGTCCACAAGCATTGGGGTCCCATGGAAGAGCACAATCCATTTGGTTTTATCGGTTTGACGTATGACGATGTGTTGCTGTTGCCGGCGCACACTGATGTGATTCCGAGCGAGGCGGACACGTCGTCGCGGATTAGTCGGCGGATTCGGGTTGCCACGCCGCTGCTTTCGGCGGCTATGGATACGGTCACGGAGTCGCGCATGGCGGTTGCAATGGCCCGGCAGGGTGGTATTGGCATTTTGCATCGCAATTTGTCGATTGGCGATCAGGCTGATCAGGTGGATCGGGTGAAGCGGAGCGAGTCGGGCATGATCACGAACCCGGTGACGACGTCGCCGGAGTCTACCGTGGCTGAGGTGGATGCCGTGTGTGGCGAGTATCGGGTGAGCGGTTTGCCGGTGGTGGATGCGCGCGGGGTGTTGGTGGGGATTATTACGAACCGCGATATGCGTTTTGTGGACGCGACGGCGAAGAAAACGACGCTGGTTCGGGAGGTGATGTCGCCGCTGCCGCTGATTACCGCACCGGTGGGGGTGAGTCGTGAGGATGCGATTGCGGTGTTGGCTCGGCATAAGATTGAGAAGCTTCCATTGGTGGATGCCGAGGGTCGCCTTGGTGGCCTCATTACGGTGAAGGATTTTGATAAGACTGAGCAGTACCCGCACGCAACGAAGGATGATTCGGGGAGGCTGCGCGTGGGGGCGGCGATTGGGTTTTTTGGTGACGCGTGGCAGCGCGCGCATACGTTGCGCGATGCGGGGGTTGACGTGTTGGTGGTGGATACTGCGAATGGCGACAGTCGGGGCGTGTTGGACATTATTGCGAAGTTGAAGGCTGATCCGACGTTTGCGGAGATTGACGTGATTGGTGGCAATGTGGCCACGAGGGCTGGTGCGCAGGCGTTGATTGATGCTGGCGCTGATGGGGTGAAGGTTGGGGTGGGCCCGGGGTCGATTTGCACCACCCGCGTCATTGCGGGGGTTGGGGTGCCGCAGATTACGGCGGTGTATGAGGCGTCGCTTGCGGCGCGGCTGGCCGGGGTGCCGGTGATTGCTGATGGCGGGTTGCAGTATTCGGGTGATATTGCGAAGGCGTTGGTTGCCGGGGCCGATGCGGTGATGGTTGGGTCGTTGCTGGCGGGCACCGATGAGAGCCCGGGCGATTTGGTGTTTGTGGGGGGCAAACAGTTTAAGAGTTACCGTGGCATGGGTTCGTTGGGTGCGTTGCAGACTCGGGGGGAGCGCACGTCGTATTCGAAGGATCGCTATTTTCAGGCGGATGTGCCGAGCGATGAGAAGCTCATTCCGGAGGGCATTGAGGGGCAGGTGCCGTATCGGGGGCCGGTTTCTGCGGTGGCGTATCAGTTGATGGGTGGTTTGCGGCAGTCGATGTTTTATGTGGGTGCCCGTTCTGTTGCTGAGTTGAAGAGTCGCGGAAAGTTTGTTCGCATCACCCCGGCGGGTTTGAAGGAATCGCACCCGCACGATGTGCAGATTGTTGCGCAGGCGCCCAACTACCGCTCGTAGGGGTGCCGCGGCGGGAAATCGTGTGATTTTCCGATCAAAGCATCGTTGCCGCCTGATGTTGATGGTTTGCTTCGCTTGAGGGCATGTTTTTGCTAGGCTTTGAAAATGTGCGGGTCTACCGCACTCTTCTGTGCGTGCAGCTCATGACGAGCATTGCGGTCAAAACGAATAATGAGGTAATCAGGATGCAACTATCCAAACTTGTGGGGAGAAGCGAGGCGAACCCGCGGGCTGGTTCTGTTGTGGGCAAGGCGCTTGCTGCCGTGCTCGCGCTGGGCCTTACCGCGACGGGGCTCGTGGCAGCCCCTCAGAGCGCGCAGGCTGCGGGGCAGCTTTTGCCGTTCCCTTACGAAAACAACTGGACGAGCGCTGGTGATGATTTTCTTACCGGAAGCGCGACCATTGCGGGCGGGTGGCTGACGCTCACGACGAACGGTGGGCTGCAAAGCGGTGCGTTCCAGACCTCGAACTATCTTGAATCACTTGACGGCTTTGTCATTTCGTTCGACTACGCAACGTACGGCGGCACCGGTGCCGACGGACTTTCGTTCAACCTCTCAGACTTCGCCTCACCGCCGAGTGTCGGGCAGGCAGGGAGCTGCCTAGGTTACTGCGATTATGGCCCCGGCAACCCTGGGCTGCTCGGAGCGTGGCTCGGTGTGCAGTTTGATGAGCTCTCGAATGTGATTCGGGTGCGTGGGCGCGACACCGGCGGTGGGTACGGCTACGCCCAGCTCGCCATGGTTAACGCCCCCATCTCGACCGGATCGCGCGCGGGCGCGCACAGCGTAAAAATTAAGATCATTGGCGGTGAGGTCGGCACCGCGAATGAGGGGCGCTTGTTCCTCACCGTGCAGATGAACACCGGCCCGGCAACGCCGTTCGTGACCTACGTGAACAACCTTGACCTCACTGCGTCGCAGCCGGCACCGCCCGCGCAGATGCGTATCGGCTTCTCGGGGGCAACCGGTGGCTCAACCAACTTCCACGAGGTGGGCAAGCTGAAGGTGGACGAGGGTTCGATTCCCGCACCGGTGCTGCAGCCTTCGAATGGTTCGGTAGTTACCGGCACGTGTGAGCCGTTCACCACGGTGACCATTTACAACGACGCAGATGTTGATATCAGCGCCGGTGGTGTGCCGTGTTCCGGCACGGGCACGTTCACGGCGAACATTTCGCCCACTCCGGCTCATCTGGCAACGATTTACGGTGTCTCCACCGACGGGGTGAGCACGCCGTCGCCGCAGGGTTCCGCCACGGTTTATACCGAAAAGCCGGCCACGCTGACCGTAAACGCGTTCAATAACGGTGTGGGTGCCACGTTGACTGGTGC
>CAYTSH010000115.1:0-7024 GCA_964440395.1 uncultured Microbacteriaceae bacterium | reverse complement strand
CCGCCCGCCAGTCGAGCGCCGCAGCAGTCGGGCAGCGCACCGCGGCGCACCGGCGAACGCTGCGGCGCTGGAATGTGGGCGTATTTGCCATCTTTTGGCTGTCAGGTTTGTCGTTCGACAGCTGGCTCAGCCGTCTCCCCGCGATTCGTGATGAGCTCCAGGCCACCCCCAGCCAGATTGGCTTCATCGTGTTGGGCACCGCGGTTGGCAGCCTGCTGGGTCTCGCGAGCGCGAGTCACATTGTGGCACACGCGGGTGTTCGTCGCACACTGCGCTGGGCGCTCAGCCTCGGCTCGGTGGGGCTGCCCGCCGCAGCCGTCGCCGTGCAGGTTCACCAACCGCTTGTGGCAACGCTGTGCCTGGCCTGGTTCGGGTTCGGCTACAGTCTCTGCGATGTGGCAATGAATCTCTCCGGTGCACAAAACGAGCGCGCACTCCGACGCAACATTATGCCGGTTTTCCATGCGCTGTTCACCGTGGGGGCGATGTGCGGGGTGGCGCTCGGCGCGCTGCTGGAAGCGGAGCAGGTTCCCGTGCTCACGCACATTACGCTCACCTCGGCAGTGGTGGCTGCGCTTGTCTTGTGGCTGTCCACGCTGATTCCGCCGGATGCCGAAGCTGAATCACTCGCCTACGTCGACAACACCGCAGCGCAGCAAGCACACGATGTCGCAGCGCCCGCACAACCCGGCGGGGGCGACCACGGCAGTGCACCGCCCCGGTCAACCTGGCGTTCGCGGCTCGCCGTTTGGTCGCAGCGGCGCACACTACTCGTCGGCGTTGTGGTGCTCGGTATGGCGTTCGCTGAAGGGTCGGCGAGCGACTGGTTAGCCATCGCAATGGTTGACGGCTACAACGTGAGCAACCCGGCGGGCGCAATGGTGCTCGGCCTGTTTCTGGGGGCAATGACGCTTGGGCGATTCCTCGGGGTCGTGCTGCTGGATCGTTTCGGGCGGGTGCAGGTGCTCACCGCGCTTGCCGGCATGGCCGCCATCGGCGTGGCACTCACCATCTGGGCACCCAGCGTTCCCCTCGCCTGTGTGGGCGTGACACTGTGGGGCCTCGGCGCGTCCCTCGGCTTCCCGGTCGGCATGTCGGCTGCGGCAGACGACCCAAAAACGGCGGCGGCAACGGTCAGCGCCGTGGCAACCATCGGCTACCTGGCGTTCCTGGTGGGCCCACTCGCGATCGGCGTGCTCGCTGATCGTGTCGGCGTGTTGCACGCGCTCGTATTAGTGCTCGTGCTCATCGTCGTCTCTGGCGCTGCATCCGGTGCGGCACGGCCCACACGTGGGCACGGCATCCACCCCAATTGAATGGATGCCCGCCGCAGCACCCAGCGCACCAAACGCCCACCGCCACTCAAGCGGGTAGGCTATTCGGGTGCGTATGGTGATTGCTTCATGTTCCGTTGACTATGCCGGTCGGCTCAGCGCCCACCTGCCCCTGGCCACCCGGCTACTCATGCTGAAAGGTGACGGGAGCGTCCTGATACACTCCGACGGCGGATCCTACAAACCGCTCAACTGGATGAGCCCACCCTGCACCCTCACCGAACTGGAACTCGACGAAGAACAGGCCGCGGCGGGTGTGCAACAACTCTGGAAAGTGCAACACCAAAAAACCGCGGACCTGCTCATGATCACCATTTTTGAGGTATTCAGCGACACCTCCTACGACCTGGGTAAAGACCCGGGACTGATCAAAGACGGCGTGGAGGCGCACCTGCAACAGGCGCTTGCAGAGCAGGTGGAAACCCTCGGCGACGGCTACACGCTGGTGCGTCGCGAATACTACACCGCCATCGGCCCGGTCGATTTGCTGGTGCGCGACGAGCAAGGCGAACACGTTGCCGTGGAACTGAAACGACGCGGGGACATTGACGGTGTTGAACAGCTCAGCAGATACCTCGAACTCCTCAACCGCGACCCGGCGCTGCGGCCGGTGCGCGGCATCTTCGCGGCACAAGAAATCAAACCACAAGCCCGCACCCTGGCAGAAGATCGCGGCATTCGCTGCGTGGTGTTGGACTACGACTCACTCCGCGGGGTGGCCGACCAGAACACCCTGTTCTAGCCATGACCACACAGCAACACATCCCAGGATTTGAAGGGTTCGACCCGGCAGAACTCGCCGCCCTCACCCCAGATGCGCGCAACGAAGCAGCGGAGCTGGCGCTCAGCGCGCTCCTCGCCGCCCCCAGCTACGAAACCATGGCGGAGGTGTTCGCCGCGATCAGTGCGGGGCTGCTGGTCGTAGACGTTGGTTCCAGCGCGGCGCAAGGACCACCGCTTCGCAACGGCCAACGCAACGGCCAACGCAAAGCCAAGAAAACCGCGACGACACGCATCCGGGTGCTACGCTCCACGCGCGGCAAACTGGTGCTGCCACTGTTTACCTCCATGGCTGAACTGCGCCTCGCCGTGCCTGCGCGCGAACAAGAAAGCGTTCGAGGGGCAATCATGCCCGCAACCAAAGCCCTGGCGCTCATTAGAACTGACCGGTTTGTGGGGGCCCAGCTCAATCCGGGTTCAGCCGCCGTCACGGTGCAACGAAGCTACCTGGAACGCTTGCTCGCCGGCGAGGTGCTCACCGCCGCGGCGCTCAGCAGCCCACCTCCCGGCACGGGCGGGTTCCGCAACGAGCCCGCACAGCCGGGCGTATGATGTGCTGGTGGCTGTTTCTTCACTTTCCGTAAGCACCCAAAACTACCTCAAAGTCATTTGGGCCGCCACCGAATGGGACGATTCGGTGAGCGTCGGCGTCACCCGAGTCGCAGAAGCGCTCGGCTTGCGCCCCTCCACAGTGTCCGACGGGCTCAAAAAACTTGGGGCAGACGGCCTCGTTCGGCACGAACCCTACGCGGGTGTGACGCTCACACCGCTTGGCCGCGAATACGCGGTCGCCATGGTGCGCCGGCACCGCCTCATCGAAACGTTCCTCGTCACCGTGCTCGGCTACACCTGGGATGAGGTGCACGACGAGGCGGAAGTGTTGGAACACGCCATGAGCGACACGCTCATCAACAGGTTGGATGCCCTGCTTGGCTTCCCCGAACGAGACCCGCACGGGGACCCCATCCCTTCAGCATCGGGACAGCCGCGTCGGCAAAACGCACACCTGCTGGCCGAGGCCGAACCGGGCAAACCCTGGGTGGTGAGTCGGATTTCAGACGAAAACCCTGACATGCTGCGCTACTTTGCCAATCTCGGCTTGGTGCCCGGGGCGCTCGTGCAGGTGCACGAACATCGACCCTTTGCCGGGGTGAGTGCAGTGCAGATCCTGCACCAGCCAAACCAGGTAGACGCGGGCGGGGGGATCGAACCGGGCACGGCATCCCCCACCATGGTGGATTTGGGCACGGTCGCCCTGGCCGCCATCTGGGTCGAGGCGGGCACAGGCGACGCTTCGGCGGTGCGCGCGGCTACGCCAGTCGGCTCCGATCAAACGCGTCCAGACTGATGCCACGTTCAAGCACCTGCGCCGCCCAAGCTTTTGCGCTGTGCAGGCTGTGGTCACGGTAATTTCCGCAACTCACGGCATCGGTCGCCGGCACGTCGGCCCATTCCACGCGCTCCACCAAATCTTCGAGAGACGTTTTTAACGCGCCGGCAACCTCCTCCGGGGTGCGCTCGCCCCAGGCAATCAGGTGAAAACCGGTGCGGCAACCGAACGGTGAAATATCGATCAGCCCGGCGAACCGCGTGCGCATGAGCGCCGCCAGGGTGTGCTCAATGGTGTGCAACCCGGCGGTGGGGATCTCCTGCTCGTTGGGTTGCACCAGGCGAATATCGTAGTTGGTGATAGCGTCACCGTTGGGCCCAAACTCCACGCCGATCAGCCGAACATACGGCGCGGCAACCCGCGTGTGGTCCAGGGTGAAACTTTCTACGTGTGCCAGTTCAACGTCGCTCATTGTTCGATTCTATAGTTGGATGCCGTGCTCGCCACCGTTTATGACGCCCGTCGGCGCCCGCTCCCCTCCCCCGCGCTGCCGCACGTGAGCGCGGAACACCTGCGCCCCTCCGCGCCCGCTACACTTGGGGGTGCCGGGCGGGGGAAGAGTGCGCACGGCAGCCAGATTATGGAAAGGTTTGCCATGTCCACCGACACGCTGCTGGTGTTTGCCCACCGCGATGAAGCCGCCTCGTTTCACGACGTTCCGCACCTGGTCACCGGGGTTGGCAAGGTTCAGGCGGCGGTGTCGCTCGCTGCCGCCCTCGCCGCGAAACCTGTTGCTCGGGTGGTGGTGTTGGGCACTGCCGGTGTGGTGGGTGACGGTGCACAGAGCCTTGATCTTGACACCGTGTATCAGGTGACGGAGGTGTTGCAGCACGATTTCTCGTTGCCTTCGCCCACGCTGCGTCCCACGGGTGCCGTTGTACTGCCGGAGTGCACCGCCACGATTGCGACCGGTGACGTGTTTGTGCAGGATGATCAGCAGCGCAGCCGCATCCACCGGCTGGGTGCTTCACTTGTCGATATGGAATCGTATGCGTTTGCGGCGGTGTGCGATCGGTTTGCGGTTCCGCTGCAACTGTTCAAAGTTCCTTCGGATTTTGCCGACAGCGACACCACCGCGGCGCAGTGGGATCAGATTGTGTTCCAGAAAAGCGTGCAGCTGCGCTCATTTTGGGATGCTGCACGGCTGTAGCGCTACTCGGGCCACGGCGGCAGTCGCGCCGCCCCGGCGGGGCTGCTTTCAATGATGAGTCGCCGGTGTTCTGAGAGCGACTCTTCAAGCTGGCGTCGTTTTGTCGCTTCCCGGTCGCGAGCGGCAAATGCGGCGTTTCGTTCCCTGGTCAGTCGATCAAGTTCACTTTTGACCCGGGCGGCAAACCCTTCTTTTCTGCCGAGCAATCGGGAAACAATTTCCTGACCACTCACCCCGCCGAGGAACGTTATGGTTGCGAGGATGATAGCGTTCCAGTCCATGGGTCTCCTTCCTCATGTTTCGCGTATTCTTGCCCACACTCAGGAACTGAATATTCGCATTATGTTCGTTTTCCGTGGAGCGCCATCGACACCCAAAGATCAAACTGTCGATCGTTACCGTCGAGGTGTTGTGAGATGAGTGGTGCGCTTTGTTGGATTTCTTATGTCGTGGTGAGCTGTCGCACATACTCGGCGCCCATAAGTGCCGTGCCGCGACCTGGTGCTTGAATTCGAATCATTTTTTCTTCCTTTTCGAGTGTTAAACGTTGTGTTTGTTCAGTGGTTGAGTTGGTGTTGCGTTGCGAACTTCGATGCACCGGGGAGCATCCTCTGGGGTTCACCCGCCCAGCGAAACCGTTGTTCCAACCAGAGTTTCTGGGAAATGTTTCGAAGTGTAGATGCGGACCTGTCACCAAACCCGTTGCGCCGGTGTATCCGATATGACTGCCACGATTCACCCGCTGCCCGGCGGCAACAGCAGGTCTCGAAAGATGCGCATGCCCTGAGAATCCCCATTCGTGTTGAATTCTGACGCACAACCCGGCGCTGGATCCCATCCAAGAGTCATCTGCCCCATACCCTGCCGTCACAACGGTGCCGTCATCAGGACTGTACACGGGGGTTCCGGTGGGGGCGGCAAGGTCGATACCGTTGTGCCCGTTTTGGTTGAGACTTCTGGAAAAATCAGCGTTTTCGCCGAATTCCTGCGTGATGATAATTTCGTCAAGTGGCCAATCGATACTCAATATTTTTCTCTCTTCTCTTCCTTTGGTGCCAAATTGCAGCTCCGTCCTGTTTGTTTTAGTCACGGATGCGTCCGATTACCGGCTTGCCATTGAAATCCGGATAGGTTATCGCCTCCACGCTGACACCGAGACCGTGTGCTATTCGTCTCACTATCAGCGGTGAGGGCTGTCTCTTTCCATGCTCGATTTTGCTGAAGTACCCGGGGTCAAGGTCGATTCGTCGAGCAAATGCCCCGGAGCGAATGCCGGTGCGTTCACGAATGATCCGCACCGTTTCGCCGTTTAGTTTCCGTGTTGTCATAGTGCAAGAATATTCCTAACTTGCTTATATCCGCAACTTAGGCAAATAATTTTTGCGCATAAAATTTGCTGAACTGCGTATTTTCTAGCAACTTAAGCCTGTTTTCAGTCAGCTAGGGCTACAACTTCGTGCCAAGGTGTCCTCGGTGACATGCGAAAAGAGCTCGTGATGGCCGACTTTCATCGCGCCTTTCTCGAACCTCCGCCGCCCATTATTCGACCACGAGTAAAGAAAGCCACGGACGCAACTCCGGGGCCACCTTGATCTTCATACTTCCGTTCAGGCCCAAGGCCTAACGCCTGACAGAGATCCTCTTGGTGCACGCTCTGAACCTCGTCGCCGATCCATACCCGGCTCTATCGTGTCACAATGACGGCAGGCACCCATTAAACTCATGGAACTGCGTTTCGGCCGATGGTAGACCAAGCATTCGGGCGGCCGACAATGTGAGATGTTCGGTGAGCGCTTGGTTTTGAATATCGTCTCGACCGACAAAGGTGATCCCGGGCTTAATAATGTGCGTCGTCGGAAGCCTTCCGATCGCCCTACCCCACGATCCATGTTGGTCTTGATGCAGGGCGAGCTTGCCTTGTTGCCCAGTAACCGACCACCGCTCACCTCGCTCAGCAACCGGTTGTCCGAGATTCGCTGCGAGCAGTCGCTCGCCAATAGTTGTCTCGGTAATCGCTTCGAATGACTCTAGGAACTCTGGTCGGCCTGCCGTTCGGTCAACTCGCGCGGTGCTTCAAGGGAAAGCAGAGCATTCAGAGGGTTCTCGTTCGTCGAGCGAAGCTGAGCTAGTGATTACTTGGACCGAGGTGTCACGAGTGCTGGCATTCGCTCCGGAAGGATAGACACCCTTGATATTGTTGGTGTGTGTCGATCACGTTCCTTCCTGCGCTTGTGACAGCTTTTGCCTTAGCCACGCTCCCCACTATTGTCTCTGCAATGGTGAAGAGGCACGATCAGAAGCATGTGCGTGCGCTGCTCGTTGCGGATCCCGATACAGGCATCTTGTTCACGGTTGGCACACGGCGCTGGC
>CAYTSH010000114.1:0-7048 GCA_964440395.1 uncultured Microbacteriaceae bacterium | reverse complement strand
GTCCGATACACCAGTCACGTGTTTTCTTCTTGCGATTTGAGCGAGTGTTCCCCGTCGAGCACGTCGTCTACGGCGAGGCCTGCGAGTGCTCCGACCTTGTAGGGCGAGTAGGTGTTTTTCCAACTCCGCTGGCTGTAGGGTTCGTGCCGTTCGCTGATGCTAGTGCGCGGGTCGGTCGCGCCGCCAGCGTCTCCCTTCACAAACGGCCCCCAGCCGGGTTGGTTGCCTTCGAAGTTTTCCTGCACGATAACCGCACCGGCAGATTCCTGGTTGAGGAATGTGGTGCTCGTGTCCGGCATGACGCGAACATCGTCGAGGGTGACCGCGGCACTGCCTGCTGCCGCGCTGATGCGGATTGTTGCCCCGCCCGACTGGTCTGCGGTGAAGCGCACCGCGGCGCGTTGCGAGTAGGTGCCTTTCTTCGCGTCGGCTGCGATGGTGTTTCGCAGCGGCGTGCTGTCGAAGGCGTTGATTGCCCATGCGGTTGCGGATTCCGGCACGCCTGCGCCCAGTGTCACCGTTCGGCGTTGCCCCTGCGCAATTTCAACGGATGCGCTCAGCGTGTAGCTGCTGCCTGGGGTGAGCCCGGTGATGTGCTGTGTGATGCTGGATTCGTTTGAGCCGAATACCGCGACGCCGTCTGCTACGGCGTTTCGTGCCAGGCTCACGTCACCGGTCGGCTGCCAGGCGTTCAAGGTTGACGCGTTGAACCCCGGATCTGCCACGCCGCTGGCTTCGCCAAAGTTGACCTGTTCGTGCGGCGCGGGCGCGCCGAGGGGCACGAGCACGTAGGGTTGCTGGGCGCTGCCGGTGAGCGTCACCGTTCCCGCGTTTGCTTGCACCTGCCCGACCAGGGTGCGTCCCTGGTCGGCGAGCGAGTACAGGGCAAACTCGGTCACGTTTGCGAATTGGTTGGTGAGCGTGAAGGTGTGACTGCCACCGGTGCCGCTGTAGAAATACATTTTGTCGGCGGCGTTCGGCGACGAAACTTGGGAGCTGTCTGCCACGTCGCCCCAGGGCAGCAGGTATGTGTCGCCGCGCTGCACCAGCACACCGCTGCCGGCGGTGCCGTTGCCGTCCATGTAGACTTCACGCTTGCCAGCAACCAACTTGACGCTCACGCCGTTGGTGAGCACGGCATCCGACCCGAATTTCCAATTGAGCAGCTGGTAGTGCTGCAGGAACTTGGTGGGCAGGTTGTCTGTCCAAATGTTGCGGTACATCGCCGGGTAGCTGTTTTGCCCGGTCCAGCCTTCAAAGTCGATGATGTTTGCGCCCCCGAGTAGCGGGTCGATGTTCCACACGTCGCGGTCGCTGTTTGCGATGAAGCGCACAATGTTTGAGTTAATTCCTTTGTCGGTCACGCCGCCATATTTTTTATCGCTCGCCCAGTGCGACCAGATCGAGTTCCCTTCAAACTTGTACGCCCACTCGCTGGCCACCTCAAACCCGAGTTCGCGCAGTTGCGCAGCCAGGCCATCGGCGAGCCAGCCGCTGGAGTAGTAGGCGTCAATGTACACGGTTTTCACGCCGGGGGCTTCCGAACGCAGCGCGGCAAACCGGTCGAGGATGCCACCGCCGCCAAGGTCTTTGCGCTGGTCGATGTGGTAGGACTGGTTGAGCCAGTCCCAGCCGTTTACCTGGCCGGCGACGAGCGCCTCACTGAACGTGTATGCCTGCGGGTAGGCTTCGGTTGCGTTCACGTGCACGCCGATGTCAGCGTTGTATTGCGAACCGATTTGGGCAAGCGTGTTGAGTTCGTCCAGGCCACCGGCACGGGTGTTGTAGTTGCCGCCATAGTCGGGGTGGGCGGAGTCGTGCCCTTCACTGCCGTAGCCTTTTTCGAGGAGCCACTGGCCAAGGTTGTCGGTGGCGAGTGAGATGCGTTTGGTGTTGTCGAGCGTTTTGAGGAACGGGTTGGTGGCTTGGCTGGCGAAGTTGAACGGAATGCGTTGCACGACGCGTTCCGCGACCCGGTCCGCCCCGACCGGCCGTTGCGCGTGTTCCCGGTAGCGGATTGCGGCATCTTGCCAGGTGACGGCTCCGTCGCCGTTCAGTTCGGCGGCCAGCACGATGGTGGTCTGTGGCAGTGCATAGACGGCAACCCTCGGATCGCTGGCTCCGCGTGGAGCATAGGTGAACGTGCCGGGTGCAAGGGTGGCGCGTTTGACCCCGTTTCCCGCGTTCACGATCTGGGTGCGCAGGCGCGTGTTCCAGTTGTCGTTGTTGTCTTGGGCTGAGTCGTCGGTGGCGTTGGTGATGAGCCCGGCAGCGAGTTGTGTGTTGCTGACAAACGCGTAGGGGCTTCCGACGGGTGCGGGGTCGGTTGCGGTTGCAGCGGTGATGGCGATGAACCGGTCGGCGGTTGTGGTTGAGTCTGTGGAGATTCGGGTGCGCGCAAGGTTCGCTGCCGGGTCGCTTGAGTCTACGGAGAGGAGTGAGTGGTTGGGCACGCTCAATTGATTAATGGTGGATGCCGCGCTCCCCTCAATGCCCGTTACGGCAACTTGAACGGTGCCCTCCTCGGTGACGCGGATGCTGGTGGTGATGCTCACGTTGGGGTAGTCGGGGAAGGTGTTGGTGTACGTTGCGCTGTCGGCGGTGAATGTTGCGTTGTCGGTTATCGCCTCGTAGTCGGTTCCGTTGAGCGTGTAGGTGTGCAGCCGTTTGGCCTGCCCGCCGAGCTGTCGTCCGTCGAGCGTGTAGGAGATGATTTGCGGAAATTCTTGGGCAACCTGCACGCTGAGATCGCCGCGCGTGATGGTGACGGGTGTGGCTTCGTCGCTTGGTGGCGGTGGCGGGTCTCCGATTGCCCGCAGGCGAAGTTCGGAGACGGAGGCGTTGTTGCTGCCGTTGATGCTGCTGTTGATCTGGAATTTGATGTACCGCGCCGTGACTGGCGTATCGAGTGTGACGGTTTGGATTTGGGTTGGCGAGTTTGCGCCGGCGAGGCTGCCGGTGGCGACGGGTTGACCCCAGCCACTGGATGCGGCGTCGCCGGCTACGGCTGCGCTGGTGGTCGCGAAGAGCGCGAAGTCTTTGACGGATCCGGGCGATCCGGGCTTGACCGAGTAGTCGATGCCGCTGATGCTGCGCACGCTGCCCGCATCGAGGGTGAGCCAGTGCGGCATGGGGTTCACTGCTGTTCCGGCACCGTCAACGACGGTGTATTTGGCGCTCCACTGGCTGGTGAAGTCGCCGTCGATCACGGATCGCGCCGTGCCGTCGAGCGCTGGCGGCGCCGGGTAGGGCGCTGATTCTGAATCGAAATCGACGAGGTTGAGCAGTTCGAGTGGTATGGGCGTGCCCGGGTCGGGTTGGGCGTAGGCCGGAACCCAGCCGCTGGCAAGTGTGATGCTGAGCGCGAAGGTGACGACGAGTGTGCCGATGCGCCTGCCGCGGTGGGTGGCGTGCCGGCGGGCGCCACGTGGGCTTCGATTGGTGGATGCCCGGCTCGGCTGCTGCGGGCGGGGCAGGTCTGCGTGTGGTTGCGCTGCATGAAGTGTCACGATAATTTACCTAGCTGCTACGTTGAAGCCATGGATTGGCGGTGATTGTTGGCAAGCGTAGCAGAATGTTATCGATAACACCAGGGGTGTTCTGGGCTGGGGAATGAACGCACCGACCCGCAGCACGAGACCCATGAGCACACGCGAGCCACCGCGTTCAGCACCGGTGTGCGCAAGCGCTTTCGTGAAAGCTGTCGTCTTTTCGAGAGAGTACTCCCAGAGACTTCAGCGTCGCGCCACGGCGTCTTGAACCAAACGCCACAGCAAGAGAAATGGCAGACCGGCAGCACCCGCGACCAGCAGTGTGCCGACCAGGGCGACCGAAGCATCCGGCACGATGGAGATAGCCAGCAAACCCACAACGACGGCGGTATCGGCGGCGGGGCTCATTATTGAGAAGTAGCGCCCAATCTGATCGCCCGGTATTCGACGTTGAATCTCGGTGAAGTAGATTGCCGCGCCTGAACCCTCAAGCACCCCCAGCAGCACGAGAAGGAGCACAAGCACAGCCACGTTTGGCGACAGCAGTGTAGCAAGCCACAGCGGAACCTCAAGGAGCGTGATCACAACGTACCACCGCGCCGGCGAGTCGATACGCATTCTTCCAACCACCAATCCGCCCGCCACCCCTCCTGCAGCCAGCGCAGCGATGAGCAAACCCAGTTGATCCTGTGATGTCCGCAGGGTCAGCACAAGCAGTGCCGGTAGCAGCAGTCGCTGCGCCCCGACCCCAACGGAGTAGAGGACGGCACTGATCGTGTACTCCAAAATCAGGCGGTCACTTCGGACCAGCGCCAAGGCTCGTCGATAGGGGCCAACGATCTGTCGAACCCACCCGGTTACCGTTTCACGCCGGGTTGGTTCGGAGACGATTGGTTTCGGCAACGCAAGAATCAGTGCCCCCGAAACAACCGCTACGAACGCCTCAACGTAGAAAATGTAGGTGTAGTTCCCAACCGTTGCGATAGCGGCGGCGAGCAAAGGCCCGAGCACAAGCCCCAGACGCTCAGCGGCGACAATATATCCGCTCGCCTGTTGCTGCAACGCCTCGGGCACGACGCTCGCTCGCAGTGCCATCCGTGAAGAAATAGCGGGAAGCCCCGTCACCCCGATCAACACCGAGACCACGTATGCGAACGCCGGTGTCGTTGCGAACGGGTACAGCATGACGACGAGGGCGCTCGCCAGCGATGATGCCACTGCGACTTTGCGGGCATCTTTTGTTGAAACCAAATCGCCAACCACCGGCCCCAAAATGACGTTTGGCGCCACCTTGAGCGCGAGTGCGATTCCTGACTCGATGCCGATGCCAAATCGATCCACCAGCAGCAGGACGGCGGCAACGGTAGTCATTGCGGCCCCAAGTTGTGCGAGGAATAGGCTCGCGATGAGCATATTCAGTCTGCTTTTACTCGCGGCCATCAGCGTGGCACCGCCGTTTGGCGCGCTCGAAACGCCCACACCATATCTGGTGCGCGATGAGGTGCGACAAGAATCACCTGAGAAGGGTACGCTCTCGCACTGGGCAGATCGCCAAGCGCCTCGACAGGTATTGTCACGTTCGTCTCCTTCATTGGTACACGAATAAATCGCCGATTCGTCTGCACTGCCGCAAGGCAGAGCGCTGCAGGGCTCAGAAAAAACCATACTCTAAAAGCGCGCTGCGGCACCCGTATGGTCAATGCCAACGCCTGGGCAGGTGCGTGGCTGGCGGGCTCCTGCTTTGACGTGACTGGGCAAAGCCGAGTGGAGACCAACCCGTTCAACTTACCCCTTGAAGCGTGGCCACTTCTTTCGGTGATTTTTACAGAATGAACTTGGCAGGCTTAGGCGTAATGCTAGCCTTCTTGGAACTGGAATACACGAAAAGCGGAGGACGATCTTAAAATCAAATGTTGCAGGAATCTTCCAAGTCAACCTTTCCGAGTTGATCGTCTCCTGCGACACCGACGATTATGAGGCCACTCGCGCCAGGTGGTTGCCCACTGCGAACCGGGAAGTTGAATTACCCTTTAAAAATAAGGAATAGCGAAAAATGGTAGCAAAAATTGTAGATGCAGCAGACTTTTCGGCAGTCTTAGAGGTGGCGGAAAACTTGCGAGCCGGAGCAACCGTCATTGCACAAACCGACACTAACTTTGGTGTCTTCTGTAGCCCTTTCTCAGAAACTGCATGCGCTCGCCTGTATGAGATGAAAGGTAGAACGGCAGCGAAACCGCTCTCCCTTTTTGTCGGAGGGTCGAATGAATGGTCGAACTGGGCATACCCGCCTGAAGGTGTGGACGTTCAGTCGCTAGTATCATCATTTTGGCCAGGACCCCTGAATATCATTCTCCGCAAGAAAGCTATTATTCCTGATTGGGTAACCTCGGGTCAAAACACTGTGGCAATCGTCCACAATGAAAGTGTGCCGGTCAACCTGCTCAGCATTTTTAGCGGACTGCCGTTGGCTGCAACCTCGGCGAACCTCAGTGGCACCATGGAATCCGGGCTTGTTGATTTCAAAATCGCATTTGAGCACATCGGAGACTCCGCTGACTACATTCTCAATAGCAAAAAGGTAACCGAAACTACCATGAGCAGTACAATCATTTCACTCGTCGATGGCCCTAAAATCGTGCGACAGGGAGACCTGTCGGCAGCCGAAATATTGAAAGTTGTGCCCAACCTTGAGTATTGATATTGAGCTGGCATGCTTGTTGTAGACAGTGAGACGCTCTCACGGTAAGAGAGAAACACCCATATCCACACCACGAGCCAAGCTTCAGTTCACGGTTGAGTTCAAAGCCGACGCGGTACGAATGGTCACCGATCTTGGCAAAACACGTGCGAAAGTCGCTCGTGACCTTGACATCAACGAGACCACTCTCGGGAAATGGGTCGCGAAAGCCACTGGCACTGAAGGGACAGGCCGCGGCTCGCATATGCGAGCCCCCGAGCCTGACTCGGGCGACCCGCGAGAACTCGCACGTGAGAACGCAAGGCTGCGGCTGGAGAACGAGTTCCTAAAAAGCTGCGGACTTCTTCGTAAGGGAACAGTAACGCTGGTACGCAAGTACGAGCTGATGCTCCGCGAGGAAGGCAGCTCCACAGTCGAATTGATGGCGCAGATACTTGAGCTTCACCGCTCGGGTTACTCCGCCTGGAAGCATGCTCAGACAAAAGAGTCACTGCCGCGTCCTCGGCAGCGGCGGCGTGCCTGGCTGATGCCGATGATTCGGAAGATCCGGGACTACTCGAAACGGGTATACGGGGCGCTGAAGGTACGGGCGAAGCTCGCCGAGACAGGCGAACAGGTGTCGTTGTGGTTGGTGGCGAAATTGATGCGTGAACTGGGTATCGCTGGTGTTCACCCGCGTGCATCGAAACGCACCACGATTCCAGGTGAAGACGCGAAAACCAGGCGAGACTTCGTGTGGCGCAGGTTCGCTCCTCCCGTGCCCACAACCTGTCTCGTGGGTGATATCACCTACTTGAAAACGGGTGGGGTGGCATGCTTGTTGTAGACAGTGAGGCGCTCTCACTGGAAGAGAGAACGA
>CAYTSH010000113.1:0-7143 GCA_964440395.1 uncultured Microbacteriaceae bacterium | reverse complement strand
GTCAACCACCGAACCGTTGGAGAGCACCACAACCACGTTGGGGTTCGCCGCGGCCACGGCGGCTAACAGCTGCAACTGGTCTGCTGGCAGGCGCAAATGGTGCCGGTCAAACCCCTCAGATTCGGTGGAGTCGGTCAGCCCAAGAAACAGGAGCACGGTGTCTGCGGATGCGGCGAGCGCGACCGCTTCGGATGCACGCTCACCGGCATCCACACTGCCGTCGAGGGCAAAGCCCGGTGCGAACGGCACATCAGCGCCAAGCGTTTCGCGCAGGGCGTCGAGTGCCGAATCGATGCGGGTGGGGTTCACCAGTGAACTGCCGTTGCCCTGGTAGCGCGGGGTGCTGGCGAACGCGCCTATGACAGCCACGTTGGCGTTGGCTGGGAGGGGGAGGAGCTGTTGCTCGTTTTTGAGGAGCACGATTGCGTGCGACGCCACCCGGCGGGCAAGTTCGTGGTGTTTCGCCTGGTCGTAGCGTGTGCCCGGTTGGGCGTGTGTTGCCACCCGGTCGCTCAGTGCGAGCATGCGCGCCGCGGCTTGATTCAGCGCCTCCAGGTCGATGGTGCCGGCGTGGGCTGCGGCTGCCGCCTCGGCGTCGTGCCGCGGGTTTGCGGGCATTTGCAGATCAAGTCCGGCCTCAATGGCGCGCACCCGGTCGGCGACTGCGCCCCAGTCTGAGACAACGACACCCTCGAACCCCCATTCGTCGCGCAACAGTTCGGTGAGGAGCCAACGGTTTTCGGCGGCGGCGACGCCGTTGATGGCGTTGTATGCGCACATGACCGTCCAGGGCTGTTCGTCACGCACGATGCGTTCAAACGCCCGCAGATACAGTTCGCGCAGGGGCCGCTCTTCGATGATTGCGCTTACCCGCATGCGGTCGGTTTCTTGATTGTTGGCGGCGAAATGTTTCAGTGAGGAGCCCACCCCTTGCGATTGTTGCCCGCGCACGAGCGCCGCGCCGATCACCGCGGTGAGGTGGGGGTCTTCGGAGAGGTATTCGAAGTTTCGGCCGCCGAGTGGGCTGCGTTTCAGGTTGATGCCCGGGCCGAGCAGCACACCGACACCTTCTGCTTGCGCTTCGATGCCGAGTGCGCGGCCAACCTCTTCGACCAGGTCGGCGTCCCAGGTTGAGCCGAGCGCCACGGCAGGTGGGAAGCACGTGGCGGGTACGCTGTGGGCGAGTCCAAGATGGTCACTGTCGGCTCGTTGCAGTCGCACGCCGTGCGGGCCGTCGGTGAGGGTGAACCCAACCGCGGGGCCGACCGTTTTGCTGTGCCAAAAGTCTTCCCCGCTGGTCAGGGCGGCCTGGTCTTCGAAGCTGAGTGTGCGGGCGGTGGCGACCCAGGCATCCATTGTGGTGGATGCCGTGGTAGGCTGGATCGGGGTGTGTTCGTTGCTGCTCATGCGGCGCTCGTTTCGTTCAGCAGGGCGATTGTTTCTGCGCGTTGTACGTCTTTTTTGTAGGTGAGGTGCAGCAGGCTGAGGAAAAGGGCGTTGCACAGCATGAGCCCCACGAGCACGATGAGGAAGACGCTTTCGAACCCATTTTTTCTGATCAGGAATCCCGCGCCGAGTGCGAACAGTGCCCAGCCGATGGTTTCAAAAATGTTGATGTAGATGGCGAAGGCCTGGCCGCGCAGGTGGGGGGCAATGACGGACATGATGATGGGGCGGTTGATGCCGGGGTTGAGTCCCTGCGCGGAGCCCATGATTGCCCACAGGACCGCGTAGATGAGGATGTTCTTATTGCCGAAGTCGAACTGGGTGCTGATGAACGCGGCAATGGCGAAAAATACCTGTGCGAATTGGAGGAAGAACACGCGACCCCGGTGCGGCATGGTGCGGTCGAGTATTCCCATGATCACGCCGGAGAGTAGGCTGCCGGCGAAGTAGCCGACGCCAAACGCCAGCATCACCACACTCGCGACGGCGTTGTCGAAGCCGCGGCTCATGACGATGAATTGCACGCTGAAAATCGCAATGAGCAGGTGGCCGGAGAGCAGCCGCGACCCGAGCATGATGCTGAAGCTGGGGATGCGGAACAGGCCGAGCACTTCGCGCAGGCTGGGCTTGCTGGTGCGCACTGCCCGACCGCCGGCTGCAGCCGCGTCGGAGGCGCCGACGCCGGGGTCTTTGAACGCAACCATGACGATGATTGCCCCGACGAAGCAGAGCGCCCCGACGCTCCAGTACCCGATGCGCCAGCCGTCTTCAATTTTGGAGAGGCTGCCGACCACGGGTGCGAGAAACGCCCCGATGAGTGTGATGGCGCCGTAGAAGGAGCTGACCGCTTTGGCGCGTTGTTTGTCTGGGAAGGAATCAGAGATGATGGCGTTGACGAGGGGGCCGCTGCCGGCGAGTGCGATGGCGAGCAGGGTGTTCCACAGCACTATCCCGAGAAACCCGTTGGAGAACCCGCCGAGTATGCCGAATACGCCGGCGAGTGCCGCGTTGATCGCGAGGACTTGTTTTCGGCCGATTTTGGTGGCGGCCCAGACCCAGATTGGGCTGAATGGTACGAGCACAATTTTGCTGGCGGCGGCGATGGTGCCGAGGTGTCCGGTGTCGAGGCCGAACGCTTTTGAGATGGCCGGGAAGAGGATGTTGATGAGCCCGGCTTCGGTGTTGTCGACGACGGTGACCCCGATGAGGGTGGCGAGGTTCCCCCAGCTGCGTTTGGGTGCTTTCAATGGGGTGGATGCTGTTGGTGCGTGTTCGGTTTGTGTGGACATCGTTGTCTCCTGGGTGTTGTTTGTTTTTTGGGGTGGGGGTTAGCTTTCGATTGCGGCGAGCGCCGCGGCAAGGTGGTGCAGTGCGGGGATGGGCACGATTCCCATGGCGGCAAGCTGGTAGAGGCTTGCGGAGCCGAGCGCGCTGACCCATTCGCTGTTCACGAGTGCCGGAGCGGCGTCGCCGAGCACGTGTGCGGCGCTGGGAATGGTGAGGAGTTGTGCAAGGGGGGTGCCAATGTTGAGTGTGCCGCTGGGGAATGTTTCGAGTGACGGCATGGGTTGGGCGGCTTGTTCGGCTTGACCTTTTTGGGCGCGCACAAGGAGGTGTTCGTGTTGCGGTTCGTGGTCGTAGGGGATGCCGAGCCGTTCGAATTGGCTGCGTGGGGCGTCGTGTTCGTGCATGATGCTGCTGAGGAGTCGCAGCATGCGCAGTTCGAGTTCATCGTCTTCGAGTGGGGATAGTTGCTGCGGGTCTTGCGTCAGATCGAACAGCAGCGTGCCGAACAGGTACGGATTGATTTGCGCTTTCCCCGGAATGCTGAGCACCTGGGTGCCTTTTGTGAAACTGTAGGGTGCGACGAGCGTCATGTCTGCGAGTTCTGCCACGCTGAATCTGCTGCGCATATGGGTGGGCATGAGGGTGAGTTCTTCGAGCGGCGCGTTGTCTGGGGTGTGGCTTGCGCGCATGTACACGTATCGCCCGTCGGTGACGTTGACATGACCGCCGTGGATGCCGAAGAGTGCCCCGGGGCGTGGTGGCTGTTGCTCGTCGAGCCACGCCGTGAGCGGTGCTCCGAGCATGTCTGGTTGGGCTGGCACGCCGAAGTAGTCGAGGAGGGTTGGTGCAATGTCGATGGTTTGCACGAGCACGCCGGTGCGTTCCCCGGCGCGACCCACCCTGGGATCCCAGAGGAACATGGGCAGGTGCACGAGCTCGTTAAACCAGGGTTGCACAGATTTTGCCCACCAGCCGTGTTCGCCGAGCAGGTAGCCGTGGTCGGTGTTGACGAGCAGCATGGTGTCTTCCCACATGTTGTGGCTGTCCATAAAGTCGAGCACCCTGCCGAGCGAGCGATCGCACATGCTGACCAGTGCGGCGTATTCGTAGCGGACGTGGTCGATGGTTTCTTGTGGTTCTGTGGTCCGCTGGTATCCCGGCCAGTCGAACGGCGGACCGTCGTATTCGTGCGGGTAGAGTTCTTTGTACTGTTCGTAGGTGAAGAACGGCTCGTGTGGATCGAAGCATTCTATTTGCAGCATCCAGTTATCGGCGGCAACATTTGTTTCGAGGAAGTGTAGCCCCGCGTCGAAGGTGAGGGTTTGGGAGTGTTCCGCTTCGGTGCGCTGGTAGCTGCGATTGATGTCGTCTTGGCCGCGGAGCTTTTCGAGCATGCCGAGGCTGCCGACTTTGCGATCAACGTGCCCTTTCCAGGGGTCGCCTTCTTGTCCGCGCAGAAACTCCCAGGTTGTGTAACGGGAGTGGTAGGTGGCGCCCCCGTCTTCCCAATAGTGTGGGTGGTCGCTGGCGAGGTGGGTGTGCACGCCGGCTCGCCCGAGGAGTTCGGGCATGGAATCGTCGAAGGGTTCGAGCGGTCCCCAGCTGCGATGCAGGAAGTTATATCGCCCGGTGTGCATTTCTCGCCGCGCGGGCATGCACGGCATTGAGCCGGCGTAGCAGTTGTCGAATTGCAGGGTGAGGTTCGCGAGCCGGGCAAAGTTTGGCGCGTGGATGGCATCGGAGCCGTAGGGTGCGAGCATGTGCCGGTTGAGGCTGTCGAACATGACGATGATTGCTTTCACGGTGACGTCCTTGTCGTGTGGTGGTGTGCTGGGTTGGGAATGATTGGTGGTGCTGAGTGGTGCTGAGTGGTGCTGGGTGGTGCTGAGTGGTGCTGGGTGGTGCTGGGTGTTAATCGCCGAGTGCCGCGGCAAGTTCTTCGAGCCAAGCCAGGTGGAGGTCTACTTGCTGCGCGCCGCCTTGGTGCATGAGTTCGCTGACGGTGCTGGCAAGTTCTCGATCGAATGGATAGTCGTCGGCGATGTCGATGCGGCGATCGCGGTAGCGAAATTTTGCAACCTGTTCGAGTCGCGCGGCGCGTTCGATTGCGATCAGTTCGCGCACCGCAGCTTTGCTGAGGAACCCGGCGAAGCTGAGGCGAACGGTGAACTCTGGGTCTTGGAAGCGGCTGGTGGGTTGGTAGTCGCTGGTGAGCCAGTCGAGGAAGACGGTGAACCCTTCGGGGGTAACCGAGTAGAGTTTTGCGTCTTGCGCACCGGGGCGGTGATCGATTTCGTAGCGGACGAGTTCGTCATCGGCGAGTTGCGCGAGGGAGCGATAGACCTGACTCATGGTGGTGTTTGAGCGCAAGAATCTGCCGTCGTTGTGAAAATATTGCAGAAGCTCGTAGCCTGTCCGTGGGTGTTCGGCGATGAGGCCAAGGAGCAGGTGGGTGAGTTTCATTGCTGCTCCTACCGCTCGGTGCTGCTGCGGTGCGGGCGCTGCATCGCATGCAAAGACCATAACACTTGTGGAATGGTTTCTGCAACCCTTCTGTTCTCTCCGGTGCTGTCAGATTCTGTTCGTTTCTGTCCGGCGCTGTACGATTCAGTCGCGTTTCAGCCGCGTTCAGCCGCGCGTCAGTCGGCGCTTCGCCTCCCGCGCAGGCGTTCGATGAGCATCCGCACAAGAATGAAGCCGAGCAGTGCACTCAACGCAACGTTGCTTACGATGGGGGCGACGAGTGTCGCACTCAGGGCGCCCAGCCAGGTGAGCGCGCTTGCGGAAACGCCTAGGATGAGCGCTGCGCGGATGTTCACGTTTGCGTTGCGCACGTTTGCAATCGTTCCGGAGAGGGAGCCGGGGAGGATCGCCGCGAGTGAGGTGCCTTTTGCCACGAGGTCGCTGGCGCCAAAGCCGAGCATCAGCACGGGCACGATGATGATGCCGCCGCCGACCCCAAGCACCCCGGAGAGCACGCCCACACAGATGCCGATTAGGCCGAGCAGCGCTAACCCGAATGGGGAGACGCTGAAGGCGGCTTCCCGCACGGGCTGTTCCAGCAAGAGTTCGACGATCACCGCCACGAGAAACAGCATGAACAGCCATTGCAGGGTGGCGGTGCGCAAGCGTTGCAGGAGCCTGCTGCCGAGTTGCGCGCCGAGAATCATGCCGAGGGCGAGGCATGCCGCCGCCGCGAGGGCCACGCTGTGATGCAGGAAGTAACTGGTTGATCCGACGATTGAGATGGGGATAATTGCCGCGAGTGAGGTGCCGACCGCGGCTCGCTGCGCGAAGCGGCAGAAAAACACGAGGCCTGGTACAAGAATTACGCCGCCGCCGAGTCCTAGAAAGCCGGAGAAGAATCCGGTGACGCAGCCGAGTGCGACCAGCGGCATC
Organism: uncultured Microbacteriaceae bacterium; assembly: GCA_964440395.1. GTDB lineage: Bacteria > Actinomycetota > Actinomycetes > Actinomycetales > Microbacteriaceae > CAYTSH01. The sequence goes on along the minus strand of CAYTSH010000113.1, from coordinate 1,011 downwards.
CACGATATTGGTTGGCGTGGGGCGGCGGTCGAATCAGTCATACCAGCACCCTAGCGCACGTGCGCTAGGGGACTGTCGCCGGCGGTGCGGAAACCGCAGTTGCTGCTGGACGCGTCGGGCGCGCTGGCGGTGCGGGCTGCCACCCGGTAGCGGTTGCAGTAGCTCTCGTGGCAGAGAAAAGAACCTCCCCGAATTACCCGGCCACGACCCGCAACTGGGCCGGTCGGGTTGTGCACGGGGGAGCGCATGAAATAGTTGGGGCTGAACCAGTCGGCGCACCATTCCCAAACGTTGCCGGCAACGTCGTAGAGCCCAAACGCGTTGGCTGGGTAGCTGGCGACTGCTGCCGTGTGCCGGTCGGTGCCGGTGCGTTCGTTGCGGTGCGGGAAGTCGCCTTGCCAGATGTGGCAGCGAGCACTGCCGTCGGGGTTGGTGAGGGTGTCGCCCCAGGCGAAGCGTTTGCTTGCGAGCCCGCCGCGGGCGGCGTATTCCCATTCGGCTTCGGTTGGGAGGCGCCGTCCTGCCCAGGCGCAGTATGCGAGCGCGTCGGCGTGGGTGACGTGCACGACGGGGTGGGTGTCGAGGCCGGCGATGCTGCTGAGTGTTCCGCCCGGTTGTCGCCAGGTTGCGCCGCGCACTTCGCGCCACCAGGGCAGGCCGGGTGGGCTGGCACCGAGGTCGTGGGGGTGCGCGCGCACGGCATCCTGGAACACCATGGAGGAGCCGAATCGTTCCGCGTCTGTCGTGTAGCCGGTTGCCGTGACGAATCGGGCAAATTGTGCGTTGGTTACGGGGGTGCGGTCGAGGGTGAAGGCGTCAACGTGCACTTCGTGCAGGTGTTGTTCGCCGTCGGTCAGGTAGCCTTCTTGGAACGCATCGCCCATGATGTAGTTGCCGCCGGGGATGTGCACGATCAATGAGTCGGGATGCCGTGGCGGGCTCGCAGCCACACCCTCGCCTGGGTGGCCGCCCGGCTGGGTTGCCGCGCGGGGTTGGGTGTGTGCTTTTGGC
>CAYTSH010000112.1:0-7202 GCA_964440395.1 uncultured Microbacteriaceae bacterium | reverse complement strand
GCCCAGCCCGCTCGTCTCCGCCTTGTCGGCAACGCTCGCACTGATCATTGCCACGCTTTTTTCCATGGTGTTTGGTGAACTGTTTCCGAAAAATGCGGCGCTTGCGGTGCCGTTGGCGACGGCGAAGATTGTGGTGCCGTTTCAGTTGGCGTTCACCGCGGTGTTCCGCCACGCCGTGTCGTTGCTGAATAACAGTGCGAACGCCTTGTTGCGGGCGTTGGGGGTGGAACCGAAGGAGGAGCTGAGCGGTGCGCGCAGTGCGGAGGAGCTCTCGTCGTTGGTGCGTCGTTCGGCGACGGCGGGAATGCTTGAGGCCGACACGGCCACGCTGTTGAGCCGCACGTTGCGCTTTAGCGCACACACCGCGGAGGATGTGATGACTCCGCGCATGCGGGTGGTGTCGGTGCATCGTGACGATCCGGCTGAGGCGGTGCTGGAGGCTGCTCGGACTAGCGGCCATTCACGGTTTTTGGTGATTGATGAGGACCAGGACGATGTGGTGGGTATTGTGCACGTGAAGCAGGCTGTGGCGCTGCCGCGGGAGAAACGCCAGGAGGTGCCTGCCGGTGCGTTGCAGGAGGAGGCGTTGCGCGTGCCGGAAACGATGAAGCTTGACGTGTTGCTGGAGGAACTTCGTGGCCGCGGCTACCAGATGGCCGTGGTGGTTGACGAATACGGCGGTACGGCTGGGTTGGTGACGTTGGAAGATTTGGTGGAGGAACTCATTGGCGAGGTCACCGATGAGCATGATCGGGCGCGCGCGGGCGTGATTCGTGGGCGGGATTCGTTGAGTTTCCCGGGTTCGCTGCGGCCCGACGAGTTGCTTGATCGCACCGGCATTCGGGTTCCGGAAGACGGTCCGTATGAGACGGTTGCCGGGTTTGTGATTGCGCAGCTGGGCAGGCTGCCTGCGGTGGGCGACACGGTGACGTTGCCGGAGGGTGCCCTGCGGGTGGAGCGGCTTGACGGGCGTCGCATTGAACGTCTGCGGTTCACCGCCGCTGAGGATGGGGCTGCGCATGTCTGACGTGTGGGGAATTGTGTGGCTGGTGGTGTTGCTACTCGCGAACGCGTTTTTTGTTGCCGCCGAGTTCGCCGTCATTTCGGCGCGCCGCTCACAAATTGAGCCGCTTGCTGAGGCGGGGAAACGCAGCGCGAAGACGGCGCTGCACGCCATGGAGCGTGCCTCGGATATGCTTGCCACGAGTCAATTGGGCATCACCGTGTGTTCGCTGCTGATTTTGAACGTTGCCGAGCCGAGCATCCACCACCTGTTGGCGAAGCCAATGGAACTGTTCGGCTGGAGCACGCAGCTCATCGACACCGTGGCGTTTGTGGTGACGTTGCTGATTGTGTCATACCTGCACGTGGTGTTTGGTGAGATGGTGCCGAAAAACCTGTCGTTTTCGGTGCCCGACCGTGCGGTGTTGCTGCTCGCCCCGCCGCTGGTGCTGTGCGCGAAGCTGATGAAACCGGTGATTGTGGTGTTGAACCTGGTGGCGAACGGCTTGCTGCGCCTGCTGGGCATTGAGCCGAAAGTTGAGGCCAACAGCACGTTTACGTTGGAGGAGGTGGCCACGATTGTGAACCAGTCCACTCGAGAGGGTGTGCTGGTTGATTCGACCGGGGCGTTGAGCGCCGCGTTTGAGTTCACCGAAAAAACGGTCAACGACGTGCGCATCATCAACTCCGACCTGGTCACCCTGCCCGAGGCGACCGCAACGCCGAGAGACGTGGAGCAGGCGGTGGCGAAGCACGGGTTTTCACGGTATGTGTTGGTGAATGATGACGCCGAACCGGTGGCCTACGTGCATTTGAAAGACATCATTGACCTTGACGATGATGAGCTAGACGAACCGATTCCGGCGAAACGGATTCGGCGCCTCGTGTCGTTGCTGGACACCACCCAGCTTGAGGATGCCCTGGCCAGGTTGCAGCGCAGCGGCGAGCATGTGGCCAGGTTGATTGATGCGGCAGGTCACACCACGGGCGCCATTTTTTTGGAAGACATTGTGGAGGAACTGGTGGGTGAGGTGCACGACGCGACGCGCCGCGGTTACGGCAGCGGCGCGCGCTAGGCGGGCAGCACCCCCGCAGGGTGGTCGAGGAGTCGGCGCAAGTGCGCGCCCATGCGCGCTGTTTCGATCAAGAAACTGTCATGGCCGTAGGGCGAGTCGAGCACGCACGGCTGGTCGCCGTCAATGTTGCCCGGCACCCGCTCGGCGATGAGCTGCTGCCCCTCGAACGGAAACTGGCGGTCGTTGGGGATACCCACGACCAGGGTGGGCATGCTGACCGCGGCGAGTGCGGCATCCACCCCGCCCCTATCGAACCCAATGTCGTGCGAGTTCATCGCGTTCACCAGGGTGATGTAACTGTTGGCGTCGAAGCGTCGGGTGAACTTGTTGCCGTGAAAATCGAGGTACGATTCGACGGCGAATTTGCCGCCCGCACCGCACGGGTTGAGTCCGCTTTGCCAAGCGCGACCGAACCGGTCGTTCAGTTCGCTGTGGCTGCGGTAGTGCAGCAGCGCCATGCGCCTGGCGAGCGCCAAGCCGTGGTGTGGGCCGTTGCCGTCGCCAGCCTCATAGTAGTTGCCGCCGCGGAACGCCGGGTCTGCCCGGATCGCTTCCAGTTGCACCAGGTTTACTGCGATCTGGTCGGCGGTGGTGGCGGGTGGGGAGGCGATCACGGCGAGTCGCGCAACCTGCTCGGGGAACGTGACCCCCCATTCGAGGGCGTGCATGCCGCCCATGGAGCCACCAATGACTGCCGCCCAGCGTGCAATGCCAAGGTGCTGCATGAATGCGTGTTGTGCCCGCACCTGGTCGCGCACCGTGAGGTGTGGGAATGTTGCGCCCCAGTGCGAACCGTTTGGGGCGATGGAGGCCGGCCCGGTGCTGCCCTGGCAGCCGCCGAGGATGTTGGGGGCGATCACGCACCAACGGTCGGTGTCGAGGGCGAGTCCGGGGCCGACCACGTCACCCCACCAGCCGGTGGTGGGGTGACCGGGGCCGGCGGGGCCGACAACGTGACTGTCTCCGGTGAGCGCATGGAGCAGGAGCACGGCGTTGCTGCGCTCGGCGTTGAGTGTGCCGAACGTTTCGTAGGCGATTATGCAATTGGGGATGCTGTGGCCGGCTTGCGTCACAAACTCGCCGAGCCGCGCAAACTGTCGATCCCCCACGGGGTCGCCGTCAAGCCACGCACCGGTTGGGGCGGGTTTGCCGAGCAGGGTGCGAAACTGTGCGTCGGTGACGAACTCGGTGGGGGTGGAGTCTTCGTGGGTTTGCCAATCCATGCTTTGATTCTGGCAGATGTTTCGGGTCGTCCGGGTTGTGTGACACCCGGACGACCCGGTGGGCTGGGTTTCTCGGTGGGGCGGGGCGCTGCAGCTGGGCGGCGGTTAGGCGCTTTCGCGGGCCGCCGAGACGACTTTGCGGGCGGCTGCGAAACCGGCTTCGAGGTCTTGTTTGAGGTCTTCGACGTTTTCGATGCCGATGGAGAGCCGCACCAGGCCGGGGGTGACGCCCGTGGAGAGTTGTTGTTCCGGGGTGAGCTGTGAGTGCGTGGTGGAGGCGGGGTGGATGACGAGGCTGCGCACATCCCCAATGTTTGCCAGGTGTGAGAACAGCGTGAGGTTGTCGACTAGGGCGCGTCCGGCATCCACCCCACCTTTGAGTTCGAAACTGAGCACCGCGCCGACGCCGCGGGGGGCGTACCGGTTTGCGGCGGCGTACCAGGGGCTGCTGGGCAGTCCGGAGTAGTTGACGCTTGCGATGTCCGGGTGGTTATCGAGCCATTCTGCGATGGTTTGCGCGTTTTGCACGTGGCGTTCGATGCGCAGTGAGAGCGTTTCGACGCCCTGAATGAGTTGCCACGCGCTGGTGGGGGAGATGGCTGCCCCCAGGTCGCGCAGCAGTTGCACCCGGGCTTTGATGATGTAGGCGAGGCCGTCGCCGAGCGCCCCGGTGTAGCTGACGCCGTGGTAGGAGGGGTCTGGTTCGGTGAGTTCTGGGAAACGGTCGGCGTGTTGCGACCAGGGGAATGTGCCGCCGTCGATGATGGCCCCGCCGATGGTGGTGCCGTGTCCGCCCAGGAACTTGGTGGCGGAGTGAATCACAATGTCTGCGCCGTGTTGCAGGGGGCGAATCAGGTAGGGGGTGGCGATGGTGTTGTCTACGATGAGGGGCAGCCCGTTGCTGTGGGCAACGTCGGCGACCGCGCGAATGTCGAGCACGTTAATTTTGGGGTTGCCGATGGTTTCGGCGAAGAACAGTTTCGTGTTTGGCCGCACGGCGCGCTGCCACGCGTCTGCGTCGTCTTGGTCTTCGACGAAGGTGGTTTCGATGCCGAGCCGGGCGAGCGTGTATTTGAACAGGTTGTAGGTGCCGCCGTAGATGGAACTTGACGAAACAATGTGATCGCCCGCTTTGGCAATGTTGAGCACCGCGTAGGTTTCGGCGGCCTGGCCGGAGGCGACGACGAGTGCCCCGGTGCCGCCTTCGAGCGCGGCGAGTCTCTGCTCTAACACGTCTTGGGTGGGGTTTTGGATGCGGGTGTAAATGTTGCCGAACTCTGCGAGGGCGAAGAGGTTTTTGGCGTGCTCCGCGCTGTCAAACACATACGACGTGGTTTGGTAGATGGGGGTTGCCCGGGCGTTGGTGGTCGGGTCGGGTTGCGCCCCGGCGTGCACCTGGAGGGTTTCAAATCGGTAGTCTGGGGTGGTGCTCATGGCTGCTCCTCGCGGCATCGAAGGGTGGTGAATGCTTTGAGCTTAGGTGTGGCGCGCTTGGTGGCGCAAACCTTGCCGTCATACGGCGTCATGCTCAATGGGTGGATGCCCGGGTTGGCACGCTTGGTTCGCCCAGTTGCCGTGTGGTGCGGTTGTTACTGGGTGGGCATTTTGACGCTGTTGCTGCCGGGGTGGAAGGTGCTGGGCACCGGGAGGGTTCCCGCCCATTCTTCTTTGAGTTTCAGCCAGGTGCCGTCTTCGATGACCGCGTCGAGCGCGGAGTTTAACGCTTCGAGGAGGGGTTCGGAGTCTGGGGTGACGGCGAAGGCGATGTAGTCGTTGCAGTTGAATCCTTGGTCCACGACTTTGAGTTGCCCGTCGGTTGCGGAGAGGGCGGCTTCGTATGCTTTGCCGCCGATCCACATGTCGATTTCGCCGCTGAGCAGGGCGTTGAGCCCGGCGTTGATGTTGTCGAAGCGGACGGGTTCTTTTTCGAACGTGTCGGTGATGAACTTGTCTTGCACACTGTCGCGGAGTACGCCCACGGTGGTTTCCGGGGGGGCCTCACTGAGCCCGGTGAGCGTGCTGTCTTTGCGGGTTACGGTGATTTGCACGCCGCACCCGATGGGGTTGGTGAAGTTGACTTTTTCTTGCCGTTCGGGGGTGATGACCATCGAGGCGGTTGCAAGATCGTAGGTGTGATTTTGCAGTTTGGGAATGATTCGCGGGAAATCTTCAACCTGGTATTCCACGCCGAGGCCGAGTTTTTCTGCCATCGCGTTGAGCAGTGAGTTTTCAATTCCGCTGAAAAACAGGCTGCCGTCCTCATTTTTTACCGCGGTGTTTGCGAGCGTTGCGACGGTGAGCACGCCGGGGGTTTTGAGTTTCAGGTTGGTGCCCGCGATCTCTTCGAGCGGGGTGACCGAGTCGGTCACGAGCCCTGCACGCTCGGTGGGTTCTGTAATGGGGGCGATGGAGGGAACCGGTTGGGGGGTGGACTGGGTGCAGCCGAGTGTGAGCGTGACGAGGCTTGCCGCGCAGAGTGCGGCGAATGTGCGGCTGGCACGAATTGCGGTGGTCAACGGTCCCCCTCGAAAGTTGATGGCGTTTTGTGACAAAAGCTACCGGATAGCTATGAAAATGCGATGCGATACATCGCGTTACACACAGTGTATCGAACGCTCTCGCCGATAGTAAAATCGTGCCGATTCATCTGATGAATACCTGGGGTAGGCTGGGGGTGACCCGGCGAGGCAACCGCAGCATCCCCTCATAGAAAGCAGTAATGCCAGAGCAGCACAGCGAGTTTCGCACCCCCTACGAAATACTCGGCTGCGCGCCCGACGCAAGCGAGCCGGAACTGCGGGCAGCCTACCGGGCCGCGCTCCGCCGGGCGCACCCAGACACGGGCGGAACCTCCCGCGAATTTCACGCCGTGCAAGCCGCCTGGCAGCGCGTTGGCAGCGCCCCGGCGCGGGCCGCCTACCACCGCCTCGCCGCCTCAACGGGGGATGCCGCGCCAGCCGCAGCCCCGCAGCCCGCTTCCGGGCGTCCCCGAGCGCGCCGCTTCGGCACACCCGGTGAGTTCGCAACGCGGCGGTATCTCGCCGAGTCCCAGCGCTGGGCCGAAACCGCCGAAGGGCAAACCCTCGCCCACACCATGGGAATAGTGTGGGCTGAGCGGCACGCGCTCAACCCCAGCGTGGTGCGGCACCTGCCGCTGCGGTTGCGGGAAGCGTTTGCCCACATTGTGGCGGCACGCGAAACCGCCGCCCTGCTTGACGGGCTCGGCATTGGGGCGAGCGTGTGGCACGACGCGCGGTTTGGCCCCGGTGCGGGTGCTGGTGCTGGTGCGGGCGGGGATGCTGGCGCTGGTTCGGGCGTTCGTGCGGGCGGGGGTGCTGCTGACGGGCCGAACGAAACCCACCGGTTTGACCGGGCGGACCACGTTGCGCTGACTGCAAGCGGGGTGTACGTGCTGCGTTCCGCGAATTGGGGCGGGGCGGTGAACCTCGTGCGAGACGAGGTGCGCTGCGACGTCCTGGCGGACAGTGAACGCCCCGTGGCGGAGCTCGCTCAAACGCTCAGACGGTTTCAACGCGCCACCGGCGTGGCGGCAACCGCGGGGGTGATTGTGCTGCCCGATGCCGCACTCCCCGGGGTGCCCGCGCTGGTGACGCAACACTTGGCGGTGCCCGTGGTGTTGGTTCGCGCCGCCGCGCTGCCGCAGCTGATGCGCGAGGGTATCGGCGACGGGCAGCTGCTCGGCACGACGAGACAGTTCGCACTGCGGCAGCAACTCGCGCAGCGCCTGCGGGTGCAGTAGGGGGGGGCTGCCAGGGCCGAGTTAGTCCTGCCCCGCCCCAGCCCCCGCCCCCCCGATCACGCCGGAACCGTCGGAATTCGTCGAAAAACCGCAAACGGATTGACGAAATACCTGATACCATGCGGTTTCAACGCCGACTCG
>CAYTSH010000111.1:0-7203 GCA_964440395.1 uncultured Microbacteriaceae bacterium | reverse complement strand
CGAAGGAGCGCTGGCGTGAGCGCACACGTGCCGCGGCGAGTGTGCTGAAATCTTTCACCATGTCGATTGACCCTGATGGGCGATTGACGGCGGGTCTCGATGTGGATGCCTCCTCAGGTCAAGCAGATTCGGGCATGTTTGATCTTGACCTGGTGGACATGATGCTTGCGCTTGGCAGTGCGGCGAAAGAAAACAGTACCGGCATTTTGCTGCTACTCGATGAAATTCAATTTTTGAAACCTGAGCAACTCGAGGCGCTTATCAAAGCAATTCATAAAACGGTGCAGCGCTCACTGCCGTTTACCTTGGCTGGGGCTGGGCTGCCCCAAATCGCTGAACTGGCTGGCGAAGCGAAGTCTTACGCCGAACGCCTATTTCGGTTTCCACTCATCGACTCGCTCGACCGGCGCGATGCCCGTTCTGCACTGGAAAAGCCGGCAAAGGATCGGGGGGTGTCGTTCACCGAAACCGCCCTCGAGTTGGGTTTCGAGCTCACTGGCGGTTATCCGTATTTCATTCAGGAACTTGGCTATGCTGTTTGGCCGCTTGCGGAGAACAGCACTGTGACCGAACGGGACATTGAAAACGCTGGAAAACTCATGGAAGCAAAACTGGACAGCAGTTTTTTCCGGGTGCGGCTTGACCGGGTGACAGAGCTGGAACGGGCATATTTGCGGGCAATGGCTGAACTTGGTCCCGCTTCTCAGCCCGCCGCGAAAGTCGCAGAACTTCTCGGGCGATCTTCAGAACAGTGCGGCCCCACCCGATCATCGCTCATCAGCAAGGGTCTGCTCTACACCCCGCAACACGGTTTTGCGAGTTTCACGGTGCCCCACTTTGATCGCTACATGAAGCGAGCCATCCCGCAACTTGTCGTTCCGACGTTGCAAAAGCGGCGCAACCGAACCCCAAAACAATCCTAGGCATCTCGCGGGTGCGCTTTCGCGACCGGTTGTCAGGCAACAGGCATGAAGAATCCCCCGACGGGCGTTCGGTACGATGTCACAATGAGCAAAAAGTCACCTCGCAGCGGTTTGAAAGGCAAACGCATCGGACTGGCCGTTGCAATCTATGCCGTTCTTGGGGCGCTTGGGAGTGCCGTGCTGCTGTGGTTGATTCTCTGCTTTATTCTCAGCGCCGTAACAGACGAACCGCTTCGCTTCTACGGCCCGTTCAAGCCAGCAACAATCTTGCAACTTGCGAAGCAAAGCGATGTGCTGAAGTTTGTGCAAGCAGCAATCGCGACGCTCACCGTGCTGACGGGTGGGGCGGGTGTCGTGATATTTGTGCGCAGACAGATCGAACTAGAGGCGGCCGGGCGAAGAGACGAAACAAAGCTTGAGCATGAGCGGGAACGCATGGAGGATGCAAAGCGGGACGCGGAAGACGCCCGAACCGCCGAACGTTTGCGCAGAGAACTCGAGCAACAAACGGCTCGGAATGCGCGTTTCGCTGAAGCTGCGGCGCAGCTGGGGCACGAGAAGCACATCATCCGCGTAGCGGGCGTATACGCGCTCGAAGCACTCGCTCAAGAATGGGCAGCAGTTGGAAATCGTGAGCAACGAGGCGTGTGCATCGACCTGCTCTGTGGTTACCTGCGCTCACCAGTTGAATGGGAGCACACACTCCAACCGGCACCGGAACCCGCCACAGGTGACGATGCACAGCAAACCACCACTGTCGTCCGGCAGTTAGCCCCCGAAGAAGCACAGGTGCGCACCGTGATCGTGGATGTGATATCGAAACATCTCCGCGGCTCTGCAGACACAGAATCATCCACCGCTGGTGACTGGTCGGATCACGAGTTCAACTTCCGCAACGCAACCATCGTCGACGCAGATTTCAGCAAAACGCACTTCGATGGAGGTGCGAATTTCGGCGGAGCAACACTCACCGCCACCAAGTTCTACGAGGCAACACTCACCAACACCAACTTCTACAGGGCAACACTCACCGACACCAACTTCGGCGGGGCAACACTCACCGACACCAACTTCGGCGGGGCAACACTCACCGCCACCGACTTCGGCGGGGCAACACTCGCCAACACCTTCTTCGGCGGGGCAACACTCACCGGCACCAGCTTCTGCGGGGCAACACTCACCGCCACCAAGTTCGGCGGGGCAACACTCACCAACACCTTCTTCAGCTCGGCGGCACTCACCGCCACCTTCTTCGTCGGGGCGGCACTCACCAACACCTTCTTCGTCGGGGCGGCACTCACTAACACCAACTTCGTCGGGGCGGCACTCACTAACACCAACTTCGGCGGGGCGGCACTCAACGCCCCTACCAATTTTGACAAGACGACATTTGACGTCAAACCAGATTTCTCCAACTCAACACTTGACCACGAGCCCGACCTCTCCACGATCAACATCGACACCGCCGAGTAACAGCGCGTTCCAACGCGAGCGTCCGACCCCGCAGCGCCGCGCCGAACAGACCGCAAAATACTTACGCGGTTCGTCGCCGTAACGTCACCGTCGCCAACACTAGCGCAGCCAACGCAACCCCGGCGACCACGCTGAGGGGGCGGAATATCTCGACCACGGCATCCCCCATTGCAACGGCGTTGGCCGCATCGATGGCGTAGCTGAGCGGCAACCAGTTTGACACCGTTTCAAGCACGGCGGGCATGTCAGTGCGGGGCATGAAAAGCCCGCCGAGGATCATTTGTGGAAACACGATGATTGGCATGAATTGCACTGCCTGGAATTCGGTGCGGGCGAAGGCGCTTGCGAGGAGACCAAGGGCGGTGCCGAGCAGGGCGTCGGTGACCGCGACGAGGACAAGTTGCCACGTAGCCCCGCCCACTTCAAGTCCGCACACGACGACGGTGAATGTTGCGGTTATGACGGCTTGTAGGACGGCGACGAGGCCGAATGCTACGGCATACCCTGCGATGAATTCTGTTTTGTTGAGACTGGTTGTCATGAGTCGTTCGAGCGTGCCGGAGCGTCGTTCTCGCAAGGTGGTGACTGAGGTGATGATGAACATGAGCACGAAAGGGAAAAGTGCCAGGAGTGAACTGCCGACCTGTTGGAAGGTTTTTGGGTTTTCGTCGAACAGCCACGCGAACAGCCCGACGAGCAGGCTCGGGAGCAGGAGGAGCATGGCGATGGATCGCGGGTCGTGTGCAAGTTGTTGAAGAACTCGACGGGTTACGGCGAATAGTCGTTTAAGTTTCATGGTGTGTGTTGTGTTTTGATGATGGTGAGGAATGCGGATTCTGGGTCGGTTTGACCAGTGCTGGCGAGGAGTTGGGTTGGTGTGGTGTCGGCGATGAGCTGACCGTTGCGGAGGAGGAGAAGACGGTCGCAGCGGAGCGCTTCATCCATGACGTGGCTACTTACAATGAGCGTGGTGCCTCGTTTCGCAAGGCTGGTGAACAAGTCCCAAAGTTCGGCCCGCAGGAGTGGGTCTAGGCCAACTGTTGGTTCGTCAAGGACGACGAGTTCGGGCGCGCCGAGGAGGGCGACTGCGAGTGATACCCGGTTGCGTTGACCCCCGCTGAGTGCGGCGACGGTTTGGTTCGCTTGGGCGTTGAGGTTGACTTGGTGCAGCACCCGGTCGATTTCGCTGTTTGGCTGTTCAAGGGTTTTTGCGAAGAAGTTGAGGTTTTGCCGCACGGTGAGGTCGTCGTAAACCGCGGCTGTTTGGGTGGCGTAAGACACTCGGGAGCGAAGCCCGCGGGCTCCTGCTGGTTGGCCAAGGACGGTGAGTTGACCGCTGACGCCGTGCTGTATGCCGACGATGGCGCGAAGAAGTGTTGTTTTGCCGCAGCCGGAGGGGCCGAGGAGTCCGACGACTTGCCCGCGTGGGATGGTGAAGTTGAGACCGTTGAAAAGGGTTTGTTTCCCTCGCCGCACTCGAATGTTTGCCGCGTTGATTGCTGCATTGACCACCATGTCGTTACACTACCGCGTTTGTGACAGCAGTGCGAACCAGATGGGCAGCAGTGTGAACTGTGGCAGCATGAGCACCGACCCCGCAGTGCCGCACCGCACATTCAGCAAAGCCTTGTCACCTAAGGCCAGGTGGCAGTGGCGCTGAGCGATCAGCCATCCGCTCATCCGCTCATCCGCTCATCCTTGCGGAAGCTTACTCTCGGGCTCGAGCCAGCACGTCAAAACCCAACCACCTTAATGTTGTATCAATAAATGATGTAGCATGTAAATATGAACATGAGTAAGAAACCCAAAAAAATGAACAGATTGGTCTCGCTCGCATTCCGAGCACCTCGCGTGGTTGTCGGGCTCTGGCTGGTGCTCGTTATCGGTGCCGCCGCATTGGCGATCCACCTCGATGATGCGCTTTCGGGCGGCGGGTTCACGAATCCACGCGCCGAAGCCATCACCACGCAAGCGAGTATCGAACAGCACTTCGGCGACGAACCGAATCAGTTCGCCATCGTCCTCTCCGCGGACGCCGGGGTGACGAAAGAGACGATTGCCAAGACCTCGGATCACCTCCGCACTGCCGGCGCCGCGTCGGTCACGACACCGAACGAGAACCCTGATTGGGCTTCACAGGACGGCACCGCCGCGTTAATCGTCGCAGGGTTCGACGGGAGCAACACCGCCGCGCAGAACCTCGCGCCAGTTCTTCAAGCAGATCTTGAACATCTAGTCGGCAAGGCTGCATCGGCATATGTCACGGGACAAGCCGCTCTTGACTATCAACTCAACGCGCACTCGAAAGAGGATGCGACCAGAGCGGAGCTGATCGTCTTTCCCCTCCTGCTCGTCGTGCTCTTATTCGTGTTCAGATCGGTAGTCGCAACCCTGCTGCCGTTACTGATGGCGGGCTCAGCTCTCGCGATTGCAAGTGGTGTCGGATACCTGGCGACCCAATTAACTGAAATCTCAAATCTGTACTCGAACATCGTCTCGATGATCGGCCTTGCCGTCGCTGTTGACTACTCCCTGTTCATCATCACGAGATTCCGGGAAGAACTGGCGAACGGTGTGGAGCGCACACAAGCCGTTCGTACAGCCATGTCCACCGCCGGACACTCAGTCGTCTTCAGTGGTATCGCCGTGATCCTCGCCCTCGCCTCACTGTTTATACCAAACGTCATGGCTTTCACCAGCATCGCGCTCGGCGGCATTATCGTCACACTGGCTGCCCTTGTACTCACCATGACTGTGTTACCTGCCGCACTCTTGCTGCTGGGACACCGGATCAACCGATGGACAATCCCCCTTCCGAAACGATTCACCCCGTGGACGTCGAAGCCAATCGCGACGACATTCAGCAGTCGATACAAGACTGCTGGCGTGACAGCAATGGCGGCAATGCTTCTTGCCACCGTCCCGACGCTCGGCCTGACCGCACAATCCCCGGTGGCAAGCGCATCGATCCTCCCTTCAGATGATCCTGCACGCATTGGACTTGAGATCCTCGACGCCAAGATAGGCAACGGCCAGCATTTTCCCGTTCAGGTGGTACTCACGCTCCCCGGCGACACCTCTCCTGCAGACGCAATCGCCACCGCATCACGGGCTCACACCTTCCTGGAGAACAAGAGTGCGGTCGCATCGGTGACATCCGTCAAGTCTGCGGGCATGTCAGATGCGCAAATCGAAGCCATGCTTTCAGCCGAGCACACCCCCAAGCAACTTGCGAGTGTCTGGAGCAGGGACGGCCAAGTCATCATGACCAGGTTGCCGGTGAAAACACATGATGGCCCGGATTCGGTCCTGGCTCACACGCTTGTGCGTGAGATTCGAGCAGACCTTCCCGCGTTCCTCGACAAAACCGCGAGTGTCGCGGTGGCTGGTGCCACAGCGCAAGGTCTCGACTTCGACGAGACGATCACCCAGGCCATCCCCCTGATCGCCGCGCTTGTTTTCGCGCTGACATTCCTCATGCTGCTGATCGCGTTCCGCTCGGTATTGCTTCCCCTGCTGGCGCTGCTCTTTAACGCGCTCGTCGTGGGGGCAAGCCTGGGCTTACTGACGCTCATCCAGGCAGCGACGAGCGAACTGCCACTCAATTCCGTCACGCCGATACTCCTGTTCGCAGTGATGTTCGGCCTCAGCATGGACTACATGGTCATCATCATCGCGCGCATGGTCGAGGCTTACCAAACCGGAATGCCCTACGAAGCAGCCGTTCGTACCGGGATGGTTCGAACACGCAACATGATCAACAGCGCAGCCATCATCATGATCACCGTTTTTCTAGGATTCATGACCGGAGAGATCAGCATCGTGCGCGAGATCGGCATCGGCCTGGCCATCGCTGTCGCACTTGATGCGCTGGTCATCAGGATGCTCGTCATGCCTACACTGCTCGCCCTGATCGGGCCGCGTGCCTTCGGAAAACTTCAGACGACACCGCGGGCACCCAAACAGCACACAGAGAGTGCCCGTGAGCTTGTGAACGCCTGACACGCCTCACCCACAAGAAGCGATGACGCGAGGTCAGAGAGCGCGGTACTCCCTGACCTCGCACGTCGTATAATTGCGCTGCACCTACATTAAACACAGCACGCAGAGGAGCAAACCATGCCTGAGCCGTTGCCTCCAAACGGGGAGTCGCTGCTGGCACCCTCAGAACTACGCTACCTAGTGCTCGCCGCGCAACGTGAAGGCAATAGACAACTCGCCCGCCATCTCGCCGACCTGGAACTCACCACCTCACAGGCAGAGATCATCCTCGTGCTCCACGAGTTCGGCCCCATCACTCTCAAAGAACTCGGTGAACTCATTGTCTGCGAAGCGGGCAGCCCCAGCAGGATCGTCGACACTCTCGTAAAGCGCGAGCTCATTGTCCGCGTGCCAAACAGCCATGACCGTCGTGCGGTCTCGCTCGAGCTGAACGCAGCCGGCCGCGCCCTGGTCCCTGCACTCGTGAAACTTGACCACGCGATCAATGCAAACGCACTCACACAATTCTCACACGCACAACTCGACGGTCTGGTATCTTCACTTCGCCTCTTTCTCACCGATTCCGAAAGCCATGGAGTGCTCGAACGACGGTTCGCCGCGAAACGGAAACCAGTAAGTAAACTCTGAACTCATCCCCGCCAAAGCGAGCGCTCGATTCCGCGCCTGTGGACATTCGATATGCTTTCACAATGAGCAAAAAGTCACCTCGCAGCGGTTTGAAAGGAAAACGCATCGGACGGGTCGTTGCATTCTATGCCGTTCTTGGGGCGCTTGGGAGTGCCGTGCTGCTGTGGTTGATTCTCTG
>CAYTSH010000110.1:0-7213 GCA_964440395.1 uncultured Microbacteriaceae bacterium | reverse complement strand
GTGCGCCGACCCGGAGACGAGTGCAAGCGTTGGCTGTTCTGGCGGAGCGTTCCCCCGTTTCGCTCAACCGAACCCGAGCTGCTTCCCATTCTTCGATCGTGCCACCGCCCGCTATGAGCCGCCGGCTCTGGTTGCGTGAAGGGACACCATCTTGGGCCGAGTTGATTTACATGAATGCTCTGCGCACCTCTGTGAACCAATCGAGCCGAACCTGCGCGAGGATAGCAACAGTAAGGTAGCAGCAGCACACAATCAGCCAGCCCCAGGAGAGCAGCTGCGCGCCAAGCGAGGTCGCCGTCGAAGAGCTGCCAAACACGCCCAGCTTCAGCGCCGTGAACAGGGTCAGGAGGAACAGCGGAATTGTTACCAGCCAGCAGACCATGCACCAGGGGCAGAGCGTGAACAGCGCGAAGACGCTCTGCGTAATGAGCCAAGCGACGAAGCCAATGGCAAACGTGAGCCCCGCAAGATAAAGCCACCAAAACCAGGCCGCAAAGCGTGCACCTGCCAGAATCGCCACCCCTACCGCAATGGGGGCAACGTAACACGCAACCCCAATGATGGGATTGGAAAACCCAAACACCGAGCCTTCTGGTGAGTTCATGTTTTTGCTGCATGAAATGAGCACGGAGATATTGCAGTTTGGCTGATACTGCGGGTTTGTGAGCAGCGTGATACGTTCTGTCAGCAACTCAAACGACGCAAACCATCCGATGAGCCCTGCGAGTATCGTTCCAAGGGCAAAAAATCGACTCGGCGCTGGAATCATTGTCGAGGGGGAGAAAGCCATGTCTTTCAGTCTAGGCGATCGCAATCATTAAGATCCACGGAGCAGCATGACATAATAGGAGATGCTGTGATGTGGACACGTCGTTCAGATCACACTGACCGCAAGCTTTTGTGCACCGATGTGCACACCAGGGCCACTTGGCCAAACACGCGTGAAATGTACCGTACGGACTGTGAACGCGCGAACAACATGAGCGGATTGTGACTGTCGCAACCGCCAACCAAACACAAGTTTTTCGGGAAACATGCATTTCATGTTTCTCGGTGAAGGAGAACACCACTCATGGTGGAACAACAACCAACCCAAGACCACAACCAATCCTCATCAGATGAACCGCTCGAGCCGCTGACAGTCACCGTGTCTGCCACTGCGCTTTCCGGTTCAGCTGACGACCGTGATCTGAGCGTGACTCCTGTGACCGCTGCCGACGTTGACGCGCTGCTGGCGGCGCCGGAGCAACTCGCGGCGCAGCACGGGACTGCCCTGCCCGAACGAGCGCAACCCGAAGCGTCGGCTGCCAAATCGGGTGAAGCGATCGATCCCGGATCGTTGAGTCCGATCGAAAAATTTCAACGCACTCGTGTCCTCTCGTTCCTGGCACCAGATCTGCCCCCGGTGGCTTTTGCGGCTCCGGGGCGGCGCGATGAGCGCTCAGCTTTTGGGCTTGACCTTGACGATGTTGAGAACACGGTTCGCCGTCGTTCGCGTCGGCGCGACGAACCCGCGCGGCTCATCATTGATGACGTTGCCGAGTCTGCGGAGGTTCCTCTGCGTCGATCGCGCGAACGCTTAGCGCTGATCAGTGAACCGCAGCGAGTAAAGGGATCAACCCGTCTCGAGGCGAAGAAGCAGCGTCGGCGTGACGGCCGTGAAGCTGGCCGTCGCAGAAGTGTGGTGACCGAATCCGAATTTTTGGCCAGGCGCGAATCAGTCGATCGAGTCATGGTCGTGCGAGCACTCCAGGAGCGCATTCAGATTGGGGTGCTCGAAGACGGCGTGCTCGCGGAACACTATGTGGCGCGATCGCAGGAAGGCTCGTTGATCGGCAACGTTTATCTTGGCCGCGTGCAAAACGTGCTGCCGAGCATGGAGGCTGCTTTTGTGGACATCGGGCGCGGACGAAATGCCGTGCTCTACTCCGGCGAAGTCGATTGGGAGCTCGCGCAAGTTAGCAATCAGCCGCGCAAAATCGAAAATGCACTCAAGCCGGGTGACCAGGTGCTCGTGCAGGTCACCAAAGACCCAGTGGGGCACAAGGGGGCCAGGCTGACCAGTCAAATCTCCCTGCCAGGCCGCTATCTCGTGTTTGTTCCCGGCGGATCGATGAACGGCATTTCGCGCAAGCTGCCCGACACGGAGCGCACTCGGCTCAAAAAAATCCTCAAAGAGGCGCTGCCGGATAACGCCGGCGTGATTGTGCGCACCGCTGCTGAGGGTGCCAGTGAAGAGCAACTGACCCTCGATATCACCCGTTTGCAGAAGCAGTGGGAGACCATCCACGATCAGGTGGCCAACGGGCATGCGCCGCAGTTGTTGCACAGCGAACCCGACATGTTAATTAAGATTGTCCGTGACGTGTTCAACGAAGACTTCAGCAGTATGGTGATCTCCGGCGATGAGGCGCAACAGACCATCACAAAATATCTTGAACAGGTCGCACCGGACCTTGTCGACCGGGTGAGTGCGTACGCGGAGGATCGGGATATTTTCGATCGTTACCGCATCACGGAGCAGATTTCCAAGGCCCTGGAGCGAAAAGTCTGGTTGCCTTCTGGTGGTTCACTCGTGATCGACCGCACTGAGGCGATGACGGTGATCGATGTGAACACCGGCAAATTTGTCGGCTCAGGTGGCAATCTTGAAGAAACCGTGACCAAAAATAACCTCGAAGCCGCTGAAGAAATCGTTCGGCAACTGCGCCTTCGCGACATTGGCGGCATTATCGTGGTGGACTTTATCGATATGGTGCTTGAAAGCAATCGAGATCTGGTGTTGCGTCGCCTGGTTGAATGCCTCAGTCGTGACCGGACGAAGCACCAGGTTGCTGAAGTAACTTCGCTGGGTCTGGTTCAAATGACGCGCAAAAAACTGGGTCTCGGTTTGTTGGAATCATTCAGTGACGCATGCGATCACTGCGCTGGTCGTGGCGTGGTGGTGCAGCAACAACCAGTTGAAAAACACCGCAGCGGTGTCCAAGACCAACATTCGCGCCGTCGGAAAAATCAGAACCAACAAGCGCAGCAGCAGGCGCAGCCTTCATTGCCGCAACCACACGCGCTCACCGATCACGCAAAACACGCCCTGGCGCAGATTGCTGCCAGCACCATCGCAACCAATGAAAAGGACGCCCAGGAACAGCCTGAACGTGCCGCAGCCTTGGCTCACGAGGACGCCCCGGCGCAATCCGCTGCGACCGGAGCCGGCGCCGATGGGCAAAACGAGACCGCCGGTGCGGAATCGGCTCATGCCGTCGAACCCCGCAGCGCCACGACAGCGGCAGCGTCAACGGCGGCGACCCGCGGGCGAGGGCGCGGGTCGCGGCGGGTGAGCACAACGCCGCTGAGCGCCGCAGCCCCCGCTGTGCAGGAGGATCTTTCGCCCGCAAACCCTGACGCACCAGCCGAGCACGCGGTAGTTGCACCCGAACGCGCCGCGAAGGTGAGCACCGACGAGCCCGAGGTCAGCGCGCCAGGTGAGCGCAGCATCCCCGTTCTTGATCTCGCCGACCTGCCGCTGCCCACAGCCAGGGTCGCCACGGAACGCCCCAAGGTGAGCGTGCTCGACGCGCAGGAACTTCTTGGCTCGGTGCTGGATGCGCTTCCCGAAGCCCCCGCGCCGGGACAGAGCAAAGCCCGGCGGCGGCGGGTGAGTACCAGCATGCTGCAGGCGGGTGTGCGTTCGGACGGCGCAGAGGCGGTCGTCACGGCAGAGGATGCCGACCAGCAATAACCAGGATGCCCGCACGGCTTGCGAGCACACGCCCGGATAACGCGGATCCCAGTCCCGTGTCCGGGCGCCTGTGTTTGCGCCGAAACTTGAAGAATCAGCCGGCAAACAGCTAAGATGGAATGTCGCACACGCGGCAATTTTGTCCACTGTGGGTGCGAAGCGTATGTGGTAGCCCCCACCTGATATCCGTCCGTACTGGAGTACTACCTACATGACAACCGTAACGACCGGCAAAACGCCGAAGCAAGTAGCCATCAACGACATCGGTTCTGCTGATGATTTTCTTGCTGCAGTCGAAAAAACACTGAAATTCTTCAACGATGGTGACCTCATCGAGGGCACCGTTGTGAAGATCGACCGCGACGAGGTTCTCCTCGACGTCGGCTACAAGACCGAGGGTGTTATTCCCTCGCGTGAGCTTTCCATCAAGCACGATGTTGATCCTTCAGAGGTTGTCAATGTTGGCGATTCGGTTGAAGCGCTCGTCTTGCAGAAAGAAGACAAAGAAGGTCGACTGATCCTCAGCAAGAAGCGCGCACAGTACGAGCGTGCGTGGGGCGATGTTGAAAAGATTCGTGACGAAGATGGCGTGGTTACCGGTACGGTAATTGAGGTTGTCAAGGGCGGTCTCATCGTCGACATCGGTCTGCGCGGCTTCCTGCCCGCCTCGCTCATCGAGCTGCGTCGCGTCCGCGATCTTTCGCCGTACCTTGGTCAGGAGATCGAAGCGAAGATTCTCGAGCTCGACAAGAACCGCAACAACGTTGTTCTTTCCCGGCGTGCACTGCTCGAACAGACCCAGTCGGAAAGCCGTTCGACCTTCCTCGCAAACCTCCAGCCCGGCCAGGTTCGCAAGGGTGTTATCTCCTCGATCGTCAACTTTGGTGCATTCGTCGATCTTGGCGGCGTAGACGGCCTCGTGCACGTTTCTGAGCTCAGCTGGAAGCACATCGAGCATGCCTCCGAAGTTGTTGAGGTTGGCCAAGACGTGACCGTTGAGGTGCTCTCCGTCGAGCTCGATCGTGAGCGGGTTTCGCTTTCACTCAAAGCAACGCAGGAAGACCCGTGGCAGGTATTTGCTCGCACGCACGCAATCGGTCAGGTCGCTCCAGGTAAGGTCACCAAGCTGGTGCCGTTCGGTGCGTTCGTCCGCGTCGCTGACGGCATCGAGGGTCTGGTGCACATCTCCGAACTCTCCGGCAAGCACGTCGAGCTCGCCGAGCAGGTTGTCTCGGTGAACGACGAGGTCTTTGTGAAAGTTATCGACATTGACCTTGAGCGTCGCCGCATCTCCCTCAGCCTCAAGCAGGCAAACGAGGGTGTTGACGCGGACAGCACCGAATTCGACCCGGCACTCTACGGCATGCTCACCGAGTACGACGAAGAGGGTAACTACAAGTACCCGGAGGGCTTCGATCCCGAGACCAACGAGTGGAAAGAAGGCTTCGAAGCCGAGCGCGAAACTTGGGAGCAGGCCTACGCAGCTGCCCAGGAGCGCTGGGAAGCGCACAAGAAGCAGGTTGCTGCCCTTGCCGCCGAAGAAGCCGCTGCCGCAGAGGCTGCTGGCGAAAGCTCGTTCACGAGCGACAACACCGTTGCCGGTGCACTCGCTGGCGACGAATCACTCGCTGCACTCAAGTCAGCACTCGAGGACAAGAACTAACCGTTCCAGCCTCACCCTCGCTCGGGGTCGCGCTCGTAATTCACTACGGCGCGGCCCCGAGCGGCGTTAACCGCACAACACAACCGCCGCGCGCCGCGACAGCAGCGGGCGACAGGACAACGAAAGCATATGAACAGCACCCGCAACCGCCCCGGCACGCCAGGCTACAGCACCGAAATATGGGTGCTCCTCGGCGCCAGCACGATCATTGCGCTCGGCTTTGGAATTGTTGCGCCGGTGCTGCCACTTTTTGCACAATCGCTGGCACTCACACCGGTGTTGGCAAGTGCCGTGATCAGCGTGTTTGCGTTGATGCGTTTGTGTTTTGCGCCGTTGAGCGGAAAACTTGTGCAGCGCTTCGGTGAGCGACGGATTTATCTCGCCGGCATCCTCATTGTGGCTGTAGCGACTGGCGCGTGCGCCTTCGCAACCAGCGTGTGGCAGTTGATCGTGCTGCGCGCATTCGCCGGCACGGGTTCGACAATGTTCACCATTGCGGCCATGGGGCTGCTCATTCAGCTGAGCCCACCGGAGCGCAGGGCGCGAGTGTCCAGTTATAACAGTGCCAGCTTTCTGCTCGGCGGCATCGCGGGGCCGCTCGTCGGCGCCGCGCTCGTGATGCTTGGCATGCGTGCCGCTTTTTTGATTTATGCGGCGAGCCTGCTCCTTGCGGCCTGTGCAATTTCGGTGGGGATCCGCCCCACCCCAGCAATCGTGCCATCCGGGTTGGGTGAGACGCCGCGAGAATCGACGGGGCGTTCGGTGCCGGTGCTGACCCTGCGGCAGGCGCTGCGCCAGGCTCGCTACCGTGCGGCGTTGGCAACCGCCTTTGCTAACGGTTGGGTGTCGTTTGGTGTGCGCATGGCAATTGTGCCAATTTTTGTGACAACCATCGTGCCGAATGATCCGGGCGCAGCGGGTTTCGCCCTCACCGCTTATGCAGCGGGCAACGCGGTGATTATTCTTGCCGCCGGCCGGTGGTCGGACCGGTACGGTCGCATCGTGTTTTTGGTCGCTGGTGCGATCCTTGCCGGCGTCAGCACGATGCTGTTGGGTTTTTGTACGAACATGCCGGCGGTGCTGCTCTGCACTGCTCTTGCCGGTGTGGGAAGCGGGTTGTTGTCGCCTTCGCAGCAGGCTATAGTCGCCGATGTGGTCGGTCAGCGTGTTCGTGCGGGAAGTGTGCTCGCGGCGGTGCAAATGATTTCGGACGCCGGCGCGGTCATTGGCCCCATCGCTATTGGCGTTGTTGTGGCGGTGTATGGTTATCCTGCCGGTTTTGTGTGCACCGGGCTGGTACTGCTCGCGGCTGCTGCAATGAGTTTCGCCGCGCGGCGAACGCCACAGTAGGAGGTTTTTCCCCAGTGTTTTCCATCACCGATGAGCAGCGCGTTGCCTTGAGTACTCCCGGCGCAGCCGGAGGGTTGCACCCGACAGCACTTCTGGGACCCGCAGCGGTTGCCCTGTTAGAGCAGCTTGCCGGCGCCCTCACCCAGGCAGAGTATCGCGCTGACCGGGTCGCGGAGCGCCTGGGTGCCACCGCGGACGACGCCCGCGAGGGGTTTGCCACGCCGAGCATTCGCTTGCTGGCCGAACGGGAGCGCTGCGGCGAGGCCGAACCGCTCGACACCCTGGTGGGTGTGTTTCAACTGGGGATGCCGATGGTTGCGGGCCAGCTCAGACGCGCGTTGGTCGGTGTGCCGCTGGAGGAGTTGCTGCGGTTGGGGGTGCTGGAACCGGTGCCCGGTGGGGGACTGGGGGCGGCATCCGGCGCGGCATGGACCAGCACCGGCAGCTCGAAATAAAAAAGG
>CAYTSH010000109.1:0-7323 GCA_964440395.1 uncultured Microbacteriaceae bacterium | reverse complement strand
GCCCACTCGGCGCGGAGTTGGATGGGGCAAAACGCAATCCATCGTATGGCGCCTCTGCTGACCAGGCTCGAGTCGTACGAGCCTGAGCGAGTGGTGGTTGATGGGCTGGAGTATCGCGAGGGTTTGAACGCCGTGCGAATCAGCGGGGGAGTTGCGGGTAATGTCATTCCGGACGCCTGCAGCATCGAGGTGAACTACCGCTTCGCGCCGAACAAAACCCCAGATGACGCTGTTGATCACTTGCGCGACCTGTTTGCCGGTTTCTCGCTTGAGGTGGTGGATGCCGCAGCCGGCGCCCGCCCGGGACTCACCTCCCAGCTCGCCCAGGAGTTCATTGCGGCGGTTGGTGCGCCCCCCGCACCAAAGTATGGCTGGACGGATGTGGCTCGTTTTAGCGCGCTCGGCATCCCGGCGGTCAACTACGGCCCGGGCGATCCGCTGCTCGCGCACGCCGACGATGAGCGAGTGCCAGTGTGGCAAATTGCGGAGTGCGAGCGGGTGCTGCGTGGCTGGCTCACGTCGTAACATCAGTTGGCACTCAAGAAACCACCACACGATTATCAGATAGCTGTGCGTAACCGATAAACTGTAGTTTAGACTTCAGTTTTGATGAAAGGGGCGCCAGATGGCGGCTATGAAGCCACGCACGGGTGACGGGCCAATGGAGGCGGTCAAAGAGGGCAGGGTTATTATTGTTCGGGTTCCGCTTGAGGGCGGCGGTCGCCTCGTGGTTTCGGTGAATGACGCCGAGGCTCGGGAACTGCACGCCGCGCTCTCGGGAGTGGTTGGCGAAGCCTAATCGATGCCGGGTCGCATAGACGGTTCACTTCGCACGGTTCGACTGGTTGCGGTCGGCGATAGTTTCACTGAGGGCGTTGGCGATGAGCTGACTGACGGCCGGGTGCGTGGCTGGGCCGACCTGGTCGCCGGCGCGCTTCGCGCCGAGTTCGGCGAGGGGGTGCGCTACGCGAACCTGGCCATTCGGGGCAAACTGCTCGACGCGATCGTTCGTGAACAGTTTCACCGGGCGCTTGCGATGCGCCCGGATGTGCTGCTGATGAACGGCGGCGGAAATGACATGTTGCGGCCGGGTGCCAGCGCCGAAGTGTTGCTAAACACCTACTCGGGCATCATCGATGACGCTCGGGATGCCGGGGTCACCCTGGTGCTGCTCAGTGGCGCAAATCCCGCAGCGGGTCTGCCGTTCGGCGCTCGCCTGACCGCGCTCGGCACGCATCTGAACGATCGGGTTCGGGCCTTGGCTGAGCAGCGCGGCGTGCTATTCATCGACAACTGGTCCGACGACACTCTGCGTGCGGCGCGGTTTTGGTCTGAGGATCGGCTGCACATGAACACGTTTGGGCACCACCGCGTGGCAGCCAGGGTGCTCGAGGCACTTGGCGGGAGTGTGCCAACCCACTGGCTCGATGTCTCGCCGCCCGAAACGCACACGCCACGGGGGTTGGCCAAGCTGCGAGCTGAGTTTGTCTACACGACGCGCTTCGTGCTGCCCTGGATTCGGCGCAGGCTCACCAAGACGTCGTCGGGCGATGGTCGGTTAGCGAAGTTCCCCGATTTTGTTCAGCCCCCCGCTGGGTCAGACGATTCGGCTGCAGCGGGTGCAGCATCCAACTCTGGAGACGCAACCGGCTCGTCCGGGGAGGGTTCCGGTTCGGCACCAAACCAGGCCTGATAGATGCCCCAGGCTACCGCGGTGAACGGCACCGCAAGCAGGGCGCCCGTGATGCCCATCAGCACCGAACCGGCCATGAGCGAAAGAATGATCACGAGCGGATGCAATTTGAGGGCGCTGCCCATCACGTAGGGCTGCAAGAAGTTGCCTTCGAGCTGCTGGATGACAATCACGACCAGAATCACGATGAGCGCACCAACCCAGCCGCTCGTCACCAACGCAACCAGGGCCGCGAGCACGCCGGCGATGGTTGCCCCAATGATCGGGATGAAACTGCCCAGGAACACGATGATCGCGAGGGGGAGGGCGAGCGGAATCTGCAGCAGCACCAGGGCAATCCCAATACCCGTCGCGTCAACCAGGGCAACCGTTGCCGTGCCGCGCACATACGCCCCGAGCACGCGCACCGACTGCTGACCCACCCGCTGCGTTTTCTGTTTCAAAGCACCCTGCGCGCCGCGGGTGAAGAAACCCCAGATCAGATCGCCATCTTTCAGGAAGAAAAACAACATAATGATCATGAGCACCAGCGAGGTGAGTATCTGACCAACCTTCAACACCCCAGAAACCGCGCCGCTGGCGAAGTTTGCACTCGTCAGGAACTTCACCGCCTGCGCCTGCAGCTCCTCAAATTGCTTCACATCCACGGCGAAATCAAAACTCTGCACCCAGGCAACCGCCTGGTTAAACCCAGCCTTCGCCTGCTCAGCCAGTTCAGGCCAGTCGCTCTGCACCTGCGTCACAATCAGCCACGCAACGTTGCCCAGCACGACCAGCCCGGTGAGCAGGCAAATCACCGCGGCGAGGCTGCGTGACAGCCCAATCTTGCGCAACCAGTGCAGCATGGGCGCGAACGCGCTGGCGATGATGATGGCAAGCACCGCCGGAATGACGATGACGCTGAGTTTGATGCTGGCGAACACGATCCCCGCGCCCAAGATCACGATGAGAATCGTCTGCAGCGACCTGGTGGCCATCATGCCGTAGCTGTCAGTCCAGGAACGAAACGGTGAGGGAACGCGTGTACTCATGAGAACCTTTCATAACCGGTCGGCCGCAGCGCAGCGCAGATGCTACCAAGCATAACCTCTGGACCGCGGTGTGATTCGGCTCTGCAGGAGGGCGATTCGGTCACGTGCCGCGCCTGCGCTGTGCCGCGCCTGCGCTGTGGCTCGTCAGCGCCGCGTCCGCCTGCGCCGCGCCCCGCTCATGCGGTCGAGCCGGGCATGGCCGGTTCGTACGTGTTCACCATTGCCAAGGCGGCTCGTTCGAAGTAGTCCCACATGAGCTCGTCATGGAGTGGCGCCAGGTTCGCAGCGTCGAGGGCCCGCCGCATGTGCTGCAGCCAGCGCTCCCGGGCCGCGTGGTTGATGTGAAACGGCTGGTGCCGCATGCGAAGCCGGGGGTGTCCGCGCTGCTCGCTGTAGGTGCCGGGGCCGCCCCAGTACTGCATGAGAAAGAGTTTGAGCCGCTCTTCTGCCCCGGCCCAGTCGTGCGCCGGATACATCGATTCCAGGATGCTGTCCTCACGGACCCCCGCATAGAACACGCGTGCAATGGTTGCGAATGTCGCTTCGCCGCCAACCTGTTCGTACACGCTCACCGATTCGTTCACGCGTTGCTTCCTTTCCGGGGCGCATCCATGCCGCTGAATGGTGCCTGCGCGGCGGTAATGGCGTTGAGTGCGATGCCCGCTGTGGCACAGTCCGCAATGAGCTTGCGGCGCAGCAACCGGTTGAGTTCCCACTGCCCGCCGCTGCGCGTGGTGGTGACCAGCCGGAGGGTTGCCGCACCATCGGTCAGGCGTTCAACGCCCCACACGGTGGGTTCGTCGATGAGGGTCACGGCTATCGCTGGCTCCTGGCAGGCGTCGTGTGCACTGCGTTCAACAACCTCGCGGGCGGCATCCAGGTCGGTGTCAGCCGCAAACGTCAGATCAAGGATGCTGCGCGCCCAGGCATGCGAACGGTTGCCAACCTTCACAATTTCACCGTTGCGAATGAACCACAGGGTGCCGTGCACGTCGCGCACCTGCGTAATTCGAATCCCGACCGCTTCCACCCGACCGCTCACGTCGCCGATTTCAATGTCGTCGCCAACGCCCAACTGGTCTTCGGCAATCATGAAGAGCCCCTGCAGCACGTCTTTCACGATGTTCTGCGCGCCAAAGGCAAGACCCGCGCCAAGCACGCCGGCCCACGCAACGAGCGCACCCGGGTTGAACCCCAACTGTCCCATCACGAGCACCAGCGCCAACACGCCAATGGTGATGGAAATGAGGTTGTTCGCCGCGGTACCAAGCGTGCGGGTGCGCTGCACCACGCGGGCGGTCATGAGCGGTGAGGTGGTGAGCGCCTGGGTGTCCGTGACGTTCTGGCTGCGTTTCGCGCCCGAGACAATGTTGTTCACCAGTTTTCGCACCGCGTGGATCAGCACGATGCGCAGTAACACCGCACCCAACAGGATGCCCACAATGGTCAACGGCACCAGGTAGGTTTCGAGGAACTCCGGCATTGCGTCTGCTGCTATTCGGCGCTGGGTTGTGCCTGCTGGCTGGAAGCGCTCTCGGCATCCACCGGTGATGGATGCTGGGCAACGCTGGCATCGTGCGCCCGGTCGATCACCTGGCCGGCGAGCGCTCGCTCCACGTCAGCGAGTTCCTCAATGATGAGTCGGCGCAGTGCGGCGGGCTCGGGATGGGTCGCCAGCCAGTCGTGCGCGGCTTGCCGCAGCTGTTCGGCATGTTCCGCGTAACCGGCGAGTGGGAGCGGGAACAACCCGGTGATGAGTCCCTCGCTGAGCGCAAAACTGCGTTCCTGCCAGATGGTGTCCAGCTGGGCGAAGTATGCGCTGAGGTATGGTGCCAACAGCTCCGGATCATTTGCCCGCAGGAACCCGGCGCTGGTGTAGCGAATGAGCAGGTTTGACGCGCCAGGATTACCGACGATGCTGTCCCACGCCGCACGTTTCGCTTCGGCGGTGGGCAGCGCGGCGCGAGCCTGTGCCGCAAATTGGGCACCGCTCGCGGTGTTATCCGCGGCGAGCAGTTCGGCGATGGTGTCGGTTGTGATGAGCCCACCGGCGGCGAGCGCCACGGCGAGTTCCCAGCGCAGATCGGTATCGACGCTGAGGCCGTCGAGCACGGTGCCGCCGTCGAACACGCTCTGCACGATGCCGAGCTGTGCGGGTGTTTTGGCGATGCTCGCGAATGCGCGCAGGAACTGGAATTGTTGATCCGATCCGGCCGCCGCGGTAATGGTCAACCGCCACAGCGCGTCGCCCACCACTGCGAGGGTGCTTTCACGGTGTTCGGGCGCAACGTAGAGTTCCGCGGCGGTGATGAGTTGGCCGAGGACGTTGCGGATTGTGCCGGATTCGGTTTCGCTGCCGAGTGCGCTGAGTGCCGCGCTGATGAAGCTGCGCGCGGAGCGTTCCCCGTCGCGGGTTTCATCCCAGAGTGAGCCGAGGATGAGGGCGCGGGGGAGCGGGTCGCGCAGGGTGTTGAGGTGGTTTGCAGCGGTGCTGGCGGAGTGTGCGTCGAGTCGAATCTTGGCGTAGGCGAGATCGTCGTCGTTGAGCAGGAGCAACGCGGGTCGGTTGCAGCCGGCGAGTTCCGGCACCGGCGTGGTTGCGCCGTGGACATCGAGTTCGATTTGTTTGGTGCGCACGAGCGCGCCGTCTTGGAGCTCGTAGAGGCCGATCGCGATGCGGTGGGGGCGCAGGGTGGGGTAGTCGGGGTGGTAGGTCTGTTCGATGTGTGCCCGCTCAATCACCTCGTTGGATGCCGTGGCGGGTTCCAGCACGAGTCGCAGCGTGTTTACCCCCGCGGTTTCCAGCCAGGCGGCGGACCATTCGCCGAGGTCGCGGCCGCTGGTGGCTTCCAGTTCGCTCAGCAGGTCGGTGAGTTCCGTGTTGCCGTAGGCGTGTTTCGTGAAATATTCGTGCACGCCTGCCATGAATGCTTCCTGACCAACCCAGGCGACGAGTTGTTTGAGCACCGAGGCACCTTTGGCGTAGGTGATGCCGTCGAAGTTCACTTGCACGTCTTGCAGGTCGCGAATTTCGGCGACAATTGGGTGCGTTGAGGGGAGTTGGTCTTGTCGATACGCCCAGGATTTTTCGATGGTGGCGAAGGTGGTCCAGCCGTGCACCCATTCGCTGGCTTCCACGGTTGCGAGGGTGGACATGTATTCGGCGAACGACTCGTTTAGCCACAGGTCGTTCCACCAGCGCATGGTCACCAGGTCGCCGAACCACATGTGGGCGAGTTCGTGCAGGATGGTTACGACGCGTCGTTCGCGCAGTGCGTCGGTGACTTGCGAGCGGAACACGTACGCCTCGGTGAAGGTGACCGCGCCGACGTTCTCCATCGCGCCGGCGTTAAATTCGGGAACAAATAGCTGGTCGTATTTCGTGAACGGGTAGGGCACGCCGAATTGGGTTTCGAAGAACGCGAACCCGCGGCGCGTCGTTTCGAACACGTAATCGGCATCAACAAACGGGGCGAGGGACTTGCGTGCAAACACGCCGAGCGGGATAACCCGACCATCGGTGCTTGTCAGTTCGCTTCGCACCTCGTCGTAGGGGCCGGCGATGATTGCGGTGATGTAGCTTGACATGATGGGTGTGTCGGGGAAGCTCCACCGGTTGCGGTTGGCGTCGATTGGCTCGGGCTGTGGGGTCAGCGAGTTACTGATTACTTTCCATTCGCTGGGGGCAACCACGGTGAAGCCAAACACGGCTTTCAGGTCGGGCTGTTCAAACACCGCGAATACCCGCCGAGAGTCGGGTACCTCAAACTGGCTGTAGAGATACACTTCGCCGTCCGCGGGATCAACGAAGCGGTGCAGCCCTTCACCACTGTTCGTGTACGCAAAATCGGCGACGATGGTGAGTTCGTTTTCTTCCGCCAGGTTTGCCAGCTGAATGCGGGTGCCATCGCTCACCGTTGCCGGATCCAGCTGGGTGCCGTTCAGTGTCACGCTGTGCACGGTGTGCGTGATTGCATCAATCCAGGTGGCCGCACCGGCGCTGGCGCTGAAGCGCACGCGCGTTTCGCTCCTGAAGGTTTCAGCGCCGGTGGTGAGGTCGAGCGCAATATCGTAGCGTTCCACACGCAGCAGCGCGGCACGTTCTTGCGCTTCGATCCGGGTTAGGTTCTCTTGAGACATGAGCAGAAACTCCTTCGGCGCGTTCGGGGGGATTCGAGCCGGTACCCAACGACACGGCTCAGACTAGCCTACGATGTTTTGTGTGAAATCGCGGGATTCTGCCACCGAACAGGGTGCGGCCCGCGCGCGGCGCACACGAACAAGCCGCAATCGAATACACTCAAGTCATGCGTTTTCGTTCAGTCGGTAAAAGCGGCCTGCGGGTTTCAGAAATCGGCCTGGGTTGCAACAATTTTGGTCGCCCGGGCACGTTCACGCAAACGGCGTCGGGAACTACGGCGGTGGTGCACGCAGCGATTGAAGCGGGCGTGACCCTGTTCGACACGGCAGATGTGTATGGCTACGAGTTTGGCAGAAGCGAAACCTTCCTCGGTGAGGCGCTGCGTGGGGTGCGGGACGAAGTCGTCTTGGCAACCAAATTTGGTCACTGTGATATGCCGACTCCCATCAGCGGTTGGG
>CAYTSH010000108.1:0-7331 GCA_964440395.1 uncultured Microbacteriaceae bacterium | reverse complement strand
GTCAACCCAAACGATGCCCTCCTTGCAACGCTCAGTGAAGCAGAGCGACAGGCGTTCTCCGCCGCACTCTACGGCGGAATGAATCCCTATCCTCTTGATGATCCGCGAGCAAACGAATGGCAACCCGACGGCTGTCTTGCACAAGCTCAAGCAACGTACACCGATCCCGGCACACTCACCGCACGCGAAAAGCAGCAACTTAGAGAAGCCGTCATACCGACGCTCCGTGCGGTGCAAGACGATCGCTCACTTCGACGACTCTACGCGCAGTGGTCTGACTGCATGGCGGAACAAGGATTTACCGAGCTCAATGTTCCCGCAGACGCACACCAACTGGTCTACGAGCAGTACACGGGGGCGACGCAACCCGACGGCAACGCTGACTTCGAAACGACATTGCAAGAAGAGGTACTGCTCGCAACAGCCGACCTCAGCTGCCGGACATCGTTAGGGTACGAGTCGCAGCGGGCGAACATCCTGCGCGACTACTACAGCGATTTTGTTGCGGAAAACCGGCAACTGCTCGACGAAATACTCGCGAACCATCGAGAATAGGGTGCGCCACGCCTGCACGGCGGTGGCGGGTGCGCGAACTCAGCCGAGGAGTTCCGAAAGCTCCAGCCAGCGCTCTTCCAAAGCATCCACCATGGTTTGTTGATCGTTCACCTGCGCCATGAGCTGGGCGAGGCCGGCAAAATCGCTCTGATCGTGCACAGCCATCTTGTCGTGGGTCTCCCGAATCGCCTCACCAGCTTTCGCAAGTTTGCGTTCGATTGCGGCCAGTTCCTTCTCAGCCGCCCGCCGCTCAGCGCCGCCCAGAGCGGGGGCGCCGGGCTGATCCGTGGCGCGAGACCCGCCAGCTGCGGCCACCGCCGACGCGCCGGAACCGCCAGCCGAATCACCGCTGCCAGCCGCGCGGGTGGCCCGCTGCGTGGCTGACTGCCTTCCGGTCGCAGCTGCGTCCTGCGCGCTGCGCAGGCGAAGATACTCGTCAACGCCACCCGGCAGGTGCCGCAGTCGCCCGTCAAGAATCGCGTACTGCTGATCCGTCACCCGCTCCATCAGGTAACGGTCGTGCGAGACAACAATGAGGCAGCCCGGCCACGAATCCAGCAAATCTTCCATGGCGGCCAGCATGTCGGTGTCCAGGTCGTTCGACGGTTCATCGAGCACCAGCACGTTGGGTTCATCGAGCAGAATGAGCAGCAACTGCAGGCGCCGTTTCTGACCCCCGGAAAGGTCTTTCACCGGTGTGGCAAGTTGCGCGCTGGTAAACCCGAGGCGTTCCAGCAACTGGCTGGGGCTCACCTCCTTGCCGCCGGCAACGTAACTGCTGCGTTTGCGCCCGATCACATCGCTCACCCGGTCGTTCGCCACCTCGGCAAGCTCGTTCAACTCCTGACTGAGCGTGGCGACGTTAATCGTTTTGCCGCGCTTCACCCGCCCGGCGGTTGGGGCGACCGTGCCGGTGATGAGGCCGAGCAGGGTTGACTTTCCGGCACCGTTCACGCCGAGAATCCCGGTTCGTTCGCCGGGTGCGATGCGCCACTCAATGTCGTGCAGCACCCGCCGTTCGCCATAATGCACATCCACATTCAGGATGTCCACCACATCTTTGCCGAGACGTTGCGTTGCCATGTGGCTGAGCTGCACCCGATCCCGCACCGGCGGTTCGTTGGCGATGAGCTGGTTGGCGGCGTCAATCCGGAACTTTGGTTTCGCGGTGCGCGCCGGTGCGCCCCGGCGCAGCCAGGCAAGTTCCTTGCGCATCAGGTTTTGTCGTTTCGCTTCGCTCGCGCTCGCCATCCTGTCGCGTTCCACCCGCTGCAAAATGTATGCGGCGTACCCGCCCTCGAACGGTTCAATGATCTGATCGTGCACCTCCCAGGTGGCGTTGCACACCTCGTCAAGGAACCAGCGATCGTGGGTGACAACGAGCAGGCCACCCGCGCCGGGAGCCCACCGAGCATTCAGGTGCGCAGCGAGCCACGCGATCCCCTCCACGTCGAGGTGGTTGGTCGGTTCGTCGAGAAAAACGCAATCCCAGTCGCCCACAAGCAGCGCGGCGAGGGCAACCCGGCGGCGTTGTCCACCCGACAGTGCCGCGATGCCCGCGTCCCACGGAATATCCCTGATCAGGCCGTTAATGACGTCCCGCACCAGGGGGTTGCCTGCCCACTCATACTCCGGCGTGTCGCCCACAACCGTCTGCCCAACCGTCAGGCTGGCATCCAGCACGTCAGACTGGTCAAGCATGCCGATGCGCACACCCCCGCGCACCGTCACCCGCCCCGAATCGGGTTGCAGCCTGCCGGAAAGCAGCGAGAGCAGTGTGGACTTGCCGTCCCCGTTTCGACCAACAATGCCGATCCGGTCGCCCTCGTTCACGCCGACAGTCACCGAGTCAAAAATGGTGCGGGTGGGGAATTGCAGATGGAGGCGCTCCGCGCCTAAAAGATGTGCCACGCACTAAGGCTACCCGACCCGGCTGGACGCAGCCGCTCCGGTGCTGCCGGCCCACGGCATCCACCATTGAGCGGGCTGTTTTTCAAAAATTTTTGGGTCGCGCTCGGCACCAACCCGGCACTGTTGCCGATCGGTGTGCACGGGGTGACGATTTTTCTGGCAGAATTGAATATGTGCGTGCGCGAGCGCGCACGATCCGCCTTAGTGTAACGGCAGCACGGCACCCTTTGGAGGTGTTCGGTCTAGGTTCGAATCCTAGGGGCGGAGCGCGAAGTGAATCCACACAACAATGCGCGGAGGTTTTGGATGTCGCACAGCGATCTTGCGGTGGTCATTCTCGCAGCCGGTCAGGGCACCAGGATGCGATCCAGCCTCCCCAAGGTGCTGCACCCGCTCGCCGGTTTGCCGCTGATTGCCCACGTGCTGGGCACCGCTGCGCAACTCAACCCCGCCCACACCCTCGTGGTGGTGCGGCACGAACGCCAGCAGGTTGCGGCTGCTGTTGCCGAACATTCCCCGGAAGCGATCCTGGTTGATCAGGATGCGATTGCCGGAACCGGTCGGGCGGTTGAACTTGCGGTGGCGCAACTGCCGGCCACGTTCACCGGTCAGGTTGCGGTGCTCAGCGGCGATGTTCCGCTGTTAGACGCCGCAACGGTTCGCGAACTGCTGGCGGCGCATCTCGCGGACGGGAACCAGCTCACCCTGCTCAGCAGCGAGGTTGCCGACCCGACCGGGTTGGGGCGCATCGTTCGGGATGCTTCGGGCGGGTTTGCCGGCATTGTCGAGCACCGGGACGCGAACGCTGAGCAGCTTCGCATCACCGAAACTAACGCTGGCGTGTACATTTTTGAGGCCGCGGCGTTGCGCGAATCGCTCGGGCGGATCGAGTCGCTAAACGCGCAGCAGGAAAAATACCTCACCGACGCCGCTGAACTCTTGCACCGCGACGGCGCTGCGATCGCCGCGGTGCCGGTGCGGGACCCCTGGCTGGTGGCGGGCATCAACGACCGCGTGCAGCTTTCGCAGGCGGCAAAAGAACTCAACGCCCGCATCATTCGCCACTGGCAGCGCGCCGGGGTGAGCGTGCAAGACCCCGACAGCACCTGGATTGACGCCCGGGTGAGCATCGAGCCTGACGTGACCATTCTTCCCGGCACGCAGCTGCTTGGCGCCACCAGTGTTGCGACCGGTGCGGTGATCGGCCCAGATTCGACGCTGCTCGATTGCGAAGTGGGGGTGGATGCCGTGGTGCGGCGCAGCGACGCAACGCACGCAGTCGTCGGCGCGGGTGCCACCGTGGGTCCGTTCTCGTTTCTTCGTCCCGGCACCGTGCTGGGTGCCGCGGGGAAAATCGGCGCGTTTGTGGAGACCAAAAATGCGCTCATCGGTGCGGACGCGAAAGTGCCGCACCTGAGTTATGTAGGCGATGCGCAAATTGGTGAGGGCACCAACGTTGGTGCTGGCACGATTGTTGCGAACTATGATGGGGTGCACAAGCACCGCACCGTCATCGGCAAGCATGTGCGAATTGGTTCAAAAAATGTTCTCGTTGCACCCGTCACCATCGAAGACGGTTGCTACACGGGTGCTGGAACCATTGTTCGGAGAGACGTGCCGGCCGGCTCGTTGGCTATTTCGGTGGCTCCGCAACGCAACCTAGCTGGCTGGGTGGCCACAAACCGCCCAGGAACTGAGACGGCACACGCTGCCGAGAAACACGGTGAATAATCATGTCGGGAATTTTGGTGAACGGCCAGAAGAAACTCGTTTTAGTCTCTGGCCGGGCACACCCCGAGCTTGCGGAGCAGATTGCCGATGAACTCGGCGCGGAGCTCGTCCCGACCGATGCCCGCACGTTTGCGAACGGCGAACTGTACGCGCGGTTTGATGAGAGCGTGCGCGGCTGTGATGCGTTTGTGATTCAGTCACACACCAACCCGATTAATGAGTGGCTCATGGAGCAGCTCATCATGGTTGATGCGTTGAAACGTGCCTCAGCGAAGCGCATCACCGTCGTGGCACCGTTCTATCCGTATTCGCGTCAAGATAAGAAGGGTCGCGGGCGGGAACCCATTTCTGCCCGGCTTGTCGCTGACCTGTTCAAAGTTGCCGGTGCCGACCGCATCATGTCGGTCGACTTGCACGCCGCGCAGATTCAAGGGTTTTTTGACGGGCCGGTGGATCACCTCTTCGCCATGCCGGTGCTGCTGAACCATTTCCGCGAAAAACTTGACCCCGCCACGCTCACGGTCGTGTCACCCGACATGGGTCGGGCTCGCGTGGCAGACATCTGGAGTGATCGTTTAGGTGCGCCGCTGGCCATCATCCACAAGCGCCGCGACCCGATGGTGCCCAACCAGGTGAGCGTGCACGATATTGTCGGCGATGTGCGCGGCAGGTGGTGTCTGCTCGTGGACGACATGATTGACACGGGGCGAACCATTGCCAAAGCTGCGGAGGCGTTGAAAAACAACGGTGCCACCGGTGTGACCATTGCGGCGACGCACGCAATTTTCTCTGACCCCGCGGTTGATATTCTCAGTTCTGACTTCATCGACTCTGTCGTGGTCACCGACACCCTGCCGATTCCGCCGGAGAAACGGTTCGAAAAACTGACCGTGCTGCCGATCGCCCCACTCATTGCCCGAGCCATCCATGAAGTATTCGAGGACGGCTCAGTAACCTCAATGTTTGACGGTGCCGCTTGAGCACAGCCTCGCGTGAGGGTTCTGCGCGCGAAGTGCGCATGCTTGATGCTGAGATCCGGCGGCTCGCCCTGCCCACCCTCGGTGCGCTGCTGGCCGAACCACTGTTTGTGCTCGTCGATTCCGCCATGGTGGGGCATTTAGGGGCAGACGCGCTCGCCGGTGTGAGCGTTGCCAGTGTGTGGTTGCAAAGCATCGTGATGTTGATGATCTTTTTGGCGTACTCCACCACCCCGCGGGTCGCGCGGCTCCTCGCTGCAGGTGAGGCCGGGCAGGCGTTCCGGGTGGGTGTCTCTAACCTGTGGCTGGCGTTGGGCGTTGGGGTGCTGCTGGTGGGGGCGCTTATCCCGAGCGTGCCCGCCCTCATTGGCCTGTTCGGCGCAACGCCCGACGTGGCGGTACTCGCACAGCGCTACCTTGAAATTTCGCTCTTCGGCATCCCCGCGATGCTTCTCACCTACGCGGCGTTCGGCGTGTTTCGCGGCATGCGAAATACGCTCGTGCCACTGTATCTCACGGTTCTTGCGGCTGTGGCGAACGCTGCACTGAACGCACTGTGTATTTACGGGCTGGGTATGGGGGTTGCCGGCAGCGCGTTGGGTACCGTCGTGGTGCAGTGGGGGATGGCCAGTGCCGCTGTGCTCCTGCTGCGTTCACCCATTCGGGCGGCCGCGGCGAGTTGGTGGCCCGATGTTGCCGAAATGCGGCAATCGCTACACCTGGGCGGCTGGCTGCTGCTGCGCTCACTCACGCAACGCGGCGTGTACATGCTTGCGGTGTTTGCAGCCGGACTCTACGGTGCCACGGTCCTCGCCTCGTATCAGATTCTCTACGTCCTGATGTGCTTCATCGCCTACGGTCTCGATTCGATCGCAATCGCGGCACAAACGCTTGTCGGCCGTGAGCTGGGCCTGCTGACACGCACCCTGCATGACGGCGCCCTGCATGACGAAGCAGCCCCGGGTCGGCACCTGCCACCCGACGCGTTCGCGCCACTGAACCTGCTCGCCAGGCGCTGCATCCGCGCCGGGCTGCTCGGGGCGTTGATCGTCTCAGCAATCCTGCTGCTCAGCGCGCCCTGGATTGGCCGAGCATTCACCGCCGACACTGCGGTGCTGCAACAGCTGCCGCTCGGCTTCGCTGCGCTGTGCCTCGCCGTGCTCTTCGGCGCTGTCGCCTGGGTTGGTGACGGCCTGCTGATGGGGGCTGGCGATGTGCGATTCTTGGGCATAGTCAGCGTGGCCAACCTGTGCAGCTACGCCCTGATGCTGCTGCTTCTCCAATTTCTTCCGTGGGCGGCGGTGGCGCCCGTAGCCTGGCTCACCCTGGCACTTTCAATTGGATTTTTCGGGATGCGTGCCCTCGCCACCCTGCTTCGGCTGCGGCGCGCTCGCTGGTTGCGTCAGGGCCTGCGCGCGGTGCTCGCCACGGCTTGACGCGGTGCTGACGCGGTACTCTCCGCGGTGCTGACGCGGTGCTGACGCGGTGCTGGCGCGGTGCTGGCGCGGTGCTGCCTGGCTGCTCGCCACCGCCCTCATCGCTGTCCCGGTGGGGGCGTGTACGTCCAGCCAAGAACCCACGGCAGAAGCCTACGTGGAGCCCGGTTGGATGGCCGAAGTCCGTCAAGAGCGCGAAGTGAGACATGCCAGCATGGTGCAGTGTCTGCAACAACAAGGGCTCGGCGATCTCATCGAAATTGCGCCCAATCGCACCATCACCATCACCATTCCGCAAACCCTCACAGACGCAGAACAAGAAGCATACTCAATGATGCTCGAAACCAAATATGAGCCATGTCGCCGCCAACTATTTGCCGACACCCTGCCGCCCGTGGGGCAAGCTGAATACCAGCAAATACTCGACCTTCGAGAATGCCTCATCCACGAAGGATACGACATCCCCAACCCGCCCTCCTACGCCACTTGGCGCCAACAAGAAAACGTCGACCGCGGGCTGTGGACGCCCTACTTTGCCGTGATCGATCTCGGCAAAAATCGACCGACGCTAGCCGAAGAAGGCAGACTCAACACGGTGTGCCCGCAACCCTCGTTCGCGTCAGCATACAACATCAACTGAGACCCCGGCCCGCCCGGAGCGGGCGCGCCCCGGCCGGCCGCCCGCCCCGCCCTGCCCCGGCCGGCCGCCCGCCCCGCCCTG
>CAYTSH010000107.1:0-7515 GCA_964440395.1 uncultured Microbacteriaceae bacterium | reverse complement strand
CTCGCCTGCTCACCAACGCTCAACACCAACACCGACGGCCCCGCCCCGGACACCATCGCCGCGTGCCCCTGCGCACGCAACTCCGCAATCAGCGCCGCCGTTTCAGGCATCGCCACCCCACGATACGGCTGGTGCAAACGATCCTCGGTTGCCGCAAACACGCGGTCGGGGTTGAGCGTCAACGCGGCCACCAACAGGGCGGTACGGGACACGTTGAACACGGCATCCACCATCGAAACCTCATTCGGCTGCAAGCCACGCGCCACCTTCGTCGAAAGCGTCGCGCTCGGCGCCAACAGGGTCGCGCACACCCGCGAATCCACCGGAAGCTGCTGCACCGCGGGCACACCGTCCGACATCCACGCAATCGTGCAGCCACCAAACAAGGCCGGAGCCACATTATCCGGATGCCCCTCAAGCTCAGTCGCCCACACCAACAGTTGATCGTCACTCACCGTGTGCCGACTCGCAAGCAAGGCTGCAGCGGCGCGCACACCCGACACAATCGCCGCCGCAGACGAGCCAAAACCCCGCCCGTGCGGGATACGATTGTGCGCGCTCAGACGCAGCCCGGGCAGTGGTTCACCAAGCGCGGCAAACACGTGCGCGATCGCGCGAACCACCAGGTGCGTGTCGTCACGAGGCACCGAATCGGCACCCTCGCCCGTTACCGAAATCGCAACCCCAGCCCCCGCCACCACCTCAACGGTGAGCTCGTCCCGAAACTCCAGCGCCAACCCGAGCGTATCGAACCCCGGCCCCAAGTTTGCGCTCGTCGCCGGGGTGCTGACAGTGACAGCGGAACCGATCACACTCACACGGAAGCTTTCGACAGCCCCAACACCTGGGCAACGGCCGCAGGATCCACCGGCACAACCGTGGGCGTCACCGTCTCACCCGACTCGGTGCGCAGCGCCCACTGCGGATCCTTCAAGCCATGCCCGGTAACCGTAATCGTCACCGTCGCGCCAGCCGGAATTTCACCCGACTCGGCCCGCTCCAGCAGACCGGCAACACCAATCGCCGAAGCAGGCTCAACAAAAATACCCACCTCCGCAGAAAGGATGCGGTGGGCGCGCAAAATGTTCGCGTCACTGATCGCACCAAACGTTCCGTTACTGTCATCACGGGCAGCCAAAGCCAGCTCCCACGAAGCCGGGTTACCAATCCGAATCGCCGTCGCAATCGTCTCCGGATGCTTCACAGGGTGACCGAGCACAATCGGCGCGCTCCCCTCAGCCTGAAACCCAAACATGCGCGGCATACGATCAGCCAAACCCGCATCAGCATACTCCCGGAACCCCCTGTGATACGCCGTGTAATTGCCCGCATTGCCCACCGGAACAATGTGCACATCGGGCGCGTGACCCAGCTGCTCAATAATCTCAAACGCCGCAGTCTTCTGCCCCTCAATGCGATCCGGGTTCACCGAGTTCACCAAATGCACCGGGTAATGCTCCGCCAACTCGCGAGCCATATCAAGGCAATCATCAAAGTTGCCCTCAATCTGAATCAGGCTCGCGTTATGCGCCACCGCCTGGCTGAGCTTACCCATCGCAATATTGCCCTCCGGCACCAACACCGCAGAAGTAATACCCGCGTGCGTGGCATACGCGGCGGCAGACGCCGACGTGTTGCCCGTAGACGCACAAATCACGGCCTTCGCGCCGTGCTCCACCGCCTTCGAAATGGCCATCGTCATGCCGCGATCCTTAAACGACCCGGTAGGATTCATGCCCTCATACTTGATAAACACATTCGCCCCGGTGCGCCGAGACAGCGCAGGTGCGGCGATCAGCGGCGTACCGCCCTCACCCAGGCTAATAATCGGGGTGGCGTCGGTGACGTCAAGACGGTCGGCGTATTCGCGGATCAGTCCGCGCCATTGGTGTGCCATTAGTTTCCTTCGATTCTGAGCACGCTCGGCACCGCAAGAACCGCCTCAAGCGAGGCAAGTTCCGAAACGGTCGCCGAAAGTGCCGCCTCACTGGCGGTGTGGGTTCCGATAACAAGCGTAGCGGTGCCCGCCTCGGCTGGTGCAATCGCCGACTCGGGAAGCGTTGCGACCGCAGCGGTGCGGCCATGCTGAATGACCGTTTCAATCGACACGCCGTGCGTCGCCAACAGGCTCGAAACGGCCGCCAACACGCCGGGTTCGTCATGCACCGTCAGCGTGAACTGATAGCGGGTCGCAATCACACCAATTGGGGCAACCGGCAGCTGCCGTGAGCTCAACAACGCCCCCGGACGCACACCAGCCGCACGCAAACGTGCCGTAGACACCAAATCACCCAACACAGCCGACGCCGTCTCCGCGCCACCCGCACCCGCACCATAAAACATCAAACTACCCGCCGCCTCCGCCTCAACAAACACGGCGTTCTTACCGCCGTGCACGGCGGCAAGCGGGTGCTCCCGAGAAATCAGCGCAGGATGCACGCGAGCCGAAACCATCTCCTGCCCCGTCACCGCATCCCGCACCCGCTCAGCAATAGCCAACAGCTTAATCACATACCCGGCCGCCTTCGCCGCCTGCACCTGATCAAGACTCACCCCCGTGATGCCCTCCCGGTGCACCGCATGAGCCGGCACAGACGTGTGAAACGCCAAACTCGCCAAAATCGTAATCTTCTGCGCGGCATCAAACCCCTCAACATCCAGCGTCGGATCCGCCTCAAGATACCCCAGCTTCGCCGCAACCGCGCAAGCCTCCTCAGCCGAATCACCAAACCGATCCATCCGATCCAGAATGTAATTCGTGCTGCCATTCACAATACCCATCACCCGATGAATACGATCCCCCGCAAAACTCTCCCGCAACGGGCGCACAATCGGAATCGCCGCCGCAACCGCAGCCTCATACGACAACTGCGCGCCGCTCTGCGCGGCAAGCGCAAACAACTCCTCGCCATGCTCAGCCAGCAGCGCCTTATTCGCCGTCACCACATCCACGCCGGCACGCAACGCCTGCGAAATACACTCCCTCGCCACAGAAACCCCGCCGATCAGCTCGATCAGCACATCAGCCCGAGCAACCAGCCCCGCAAGATCCGTCGTCAACAACGACTCCGGCAACACCACATCGCGTTGCGCATGCACATCCCGCACCCCAATACCAATCAGGTTCAGTCGCACCCCGCACCGTTGCTGCAACTCATCGGCATTCTCCAGCAGCAACCGAGCAGTCTGGGCACCAACCGAACCCGCCCCAAGCAACGCCACATTCAACACACCAACACTCATGATGCTGTTCCTTTCGTATCAACGCGAGCGGATGCATCGCTCCGGGCCAACCCGCCCGGGGGTCGTTCAGTACCACTCGCCAATGCGCTCACCCGCGCAACCGCATCCGCTGGAATGCCACAATCGCGGCCAAGCAGTTCCGGCATCCCCTCGCCACGAAGCAGCAATCGAGCCACACCGTCACGCACCGCAACCACCGGTGGGCGACCAACCAGGTTGTAATTACTCGACAGCGCCCAACAATACGCGCCAGTCACCGGCACCGCAAGCAAATCGCCCGGCCGCGTATCGCCCGGCAGCGCACACTCATACACCACAATATCGCCACTCTCGCAATGCTTCCCCACCACCCGGCTCAACACTCCATCAACAGTGGATGCCCGACCCACCACATCCGCCGAATAGTGCGCCTCATACAGGGCTGGGCGGGCATTATCGCTCATACCGCCGTCAACACTCACATAGGTTCGCGTGCGACCATCCGCAAGCGGAACCGGCTTCACCGTGCCCACCGAATACAACGTCAACGTCGACTGTGCCACCACGGCGCGCCCCGGCTCAAACGCAACCAACGGCAACGGCACACCCAACTCGTCACACGTCTCACGAACAATCGCCGCAACCTGCTGCGCAAACTCGGCAATGCGCGGCGGCTCATCATCAGGCACATACGCAACCCCGAAACCACCACCCAAATTCAACTCCGGCACCGGGCCACCGGCAAGCAACTCGCGATGCAAACCCAACAGGCGCTTCGCCGACTCCCGAAACCCCTGCGTCGCAAAAATCTGCGAACCAATATGACAATGCAACCCCACAAACTCCAGCGAACCGTGCGCCCGAATCCTGGCAACCGCATCAACACCGGCAGAAAGCGGCAACCCAAACTTTTGATCCTCATGCGCCGTCGCCAAAAAACTGTGCGTACTCGCGTGCAC
Source organism: uncultured Microbacteriaceae bacterium (assembly GCA_964440395.1). Lineage (GTDB taxonomy): Bacteria > Actinomycetota > Actinomycetes > Actinomycetales > Microbacteriaceae > CAYTSH01. The sequence continues at coordinate 3,334 of CAYTSH010000107.1, read as the reverse complement.
CCCGCTGTTCACCCGCAAACGCACCCGCTGCACCCGGCCAAGCCGGGCAGCCTCAGCCGCAACCCGCTCAATCTCAATCAGGCTATCCAACACAATCGTGCCAACACCAGCCTGCACCGCCATCGCAATCTCAGCAACCGACTTATTGTTGCCATGCAACCCGATACGACCCGCATCCACGCCCGCAGCCAACGCAACCGCAAGCTCACCGGCGCTGCACACGTCAATGCCGAGCCCGGCATCCACCACCCATCGAGCCAGGTCAGCACACAAAAACGCTTTCCCAGCGTAATACACGTGCGCAGCAGTGCCCACCGCGGCAAACGCCTCACGAAACGCCAACGCAATCTCGGCAGCCTGATCGCGCACATGCTGCTCATCAACCACAAACAGCGGCGTGCCAAAGCGCGCAGCAAGCTCACCAACAGCAACCCCGCCAACCCGCAACTCGCCCGAAACGTCACGGGCGGCACTCGCCGGGTATAAAGCGGGATGCACACCGCGTGAAACACTCACAGACATAACAACCTTTCCAAAACGGGAATGCAACGGCGAGCGCGGCGTCACATTCGCTCAGGCGCGGACACGCCAAGCAAATCAAGCCCGTTGCGAAGCACCTGACCAACCGCATCATTCAACTGCAACCGGGTGTGATGCAACTCCGACACCGGCTCATCACCCAGCGGGGTCACGCGACACGCATCGTACCAACGGTGAAACGTGCCCGCCAACGACTCCAAATACCGCGCCACCCGGTGCGGTTCACGACTCGCCGCTGCGTGCGCAACCACACGAGGGAACTCCAACAACGCGCCAAGCACCTCCGTCTCGGTTGCGTGGGTCAACAATTCGGGGGCAAACACCCCGGTGTGCACGCCGGCTGCCGCCGCATTCTTCGCCACCTGACAGGTGCGCGCATGGGCGTACTGCACATAAAACACCGGGTTGTCGTTACTGCGCGTGCGCAACTGCTCGCCATCCAACGAAATTGGCGAATCCGCCGGGTAACGCGCCAACCAGAAACGCAACGCGTCAGTGCCAAGCCACTGCAACAGGTCATCCAACTCAATAATGTTGCCCGCACGCTTCGACAGTTTCGCCCCATTCAAATTCACCAACTGCCCAATCAGCACCTGAATGTTCTGCTCCGGGTCGTCCCCCGCCGCCCCGCACAGCGCTTTCAACCGGTTCACATACCCGTGATGATCCGCCCCCAACAAATAAATCTTCTCCGAAAAACCGCGATCCTTCTTGCTGAGATAATAGGCCGCATCGGCAGCGAAATACGTGTACACCCCGTTGCCGCGGGTAATCACCCGATCCTTATCATCAGTGAAATCGGTGGTGCGCACCCAAACGGCGCCATCCTCGTCATACACGTGCCCCTGCTCCCGCAACCGATCCACCGAAGCAGAAATCAGGCTCACCCCCGACACCGGATCCACCGCGTGCAACGTGCGCTCCGAAAACCACACATCAAAATGCACCCGGAACGCCGCAAGCGAATCGCGAATCTCCGCAAGCTGCACCTCATACCCAGTCTCGCGCGCCAACGCCAACGCGTCCGCCTCGGCATGCACCGCAAGTTCATCAATGTGTGGATGCCGTGCCCGAGTCGCCTCCGCAAGCTGCGCAATGTACGCCCCCGGGTACCCCCCCTCGGGGGTTTCCTCACCGCGCACCGCAGCAAGCACCGACGCCCCAAACTTATCCATCTGCGCGCCAGCATCGTTAATGTAATACTCCGCAACCACCTCGGCACCGCTCGCCCGCAACACGCGAACAATCGAATCACCAAGCGCCGCCCAGCGAGTATGGCCAATATGCAGCGGGCCCGTCGGGTTCGCCGACACAAACTCCACATTAATCCGACGACCAGCAAGCGCATCATTCGTCCCATACGCCGCGCCCTGCTGCGTAATCACACCAACAATCTGACCCGCCGCAGCCGCATCAAGGCGAATATTAATAAACCCCGGACCCGCAACGTCAGCGGCTGCGACACCCGCAACCTGCGCCAACGCATCCACAATACGCTGCGCAAACTCGCGCGGATTCGCGCCCAACCGTTTCGCGAACTTCATCGCCACATTCGACGCCCAATCGCCATGATCCCGGTTGCGCGGGCGCTCCAACACAACATCAGCCAAGGTCACGGAAACCGCGGAATCATGATCGGACGCAATAATCCCGTTCACAATGGTGTGCAAGTGCTGGGAGAGATCTTCAGGGGTCACCCAATAAGTGTACCCGGTGCGAAGGTTGGGTTGGGTTGGGTTGGGCTGGGTTGGGCTGGGTTGGGACGGGCTGGGACGGTTGCACGGCATCCACCATCGAGCGCACCCCACCGCAGCACCACGAACCGCCCGGGCACCGCACACCGCGCCACCACACTCCCGCGCCCACGTACCTCCACATCCCACACCCATTCGGCAATAAAACACCCCACACCCCTGACGGCACCCCACTTTCTGCCGAATCGACCGCACACCGCGCCGAACCACCACACCACCACACCACCACACCACCACACCCATTCGGCAATAAAACACCCCACACCCCTGACGGCACCCCACTTTCTGCCGATTCGACCGCACACCGCGCCACCACACTCCCGCGCTCGCGCCCGTCGCACCTCACACCAGCATCCGCGCCACGCCCCGTCACACCTCCGCACTCCCGTGCTTCCGTATCCCGCCCACGCACCCCCACAAACCGCACCCATTCGGCAAAAATGCACCCCCTACCCCCACATCACACCCCACTTTCTGCCGAATCGGCACCACACGGCACACCGCGCCGAACCACCACACCACCACACCCATTCGGCAAAAATGCACCCTCCACCCCACACCACACCACACCCCACTTTCTGCCGAATCGACCGCACACCGCGCCGAACCACCACACCACGAACCGCCCGGGCACCGCACACCGCGCCACCACACTCCCGCACTACTACGCTCCACACCCCGTCACACCTCCGCCTCAGCACTTCCGCATCCCGCCCACGCACCCCCACAAACCGCACCCATTCGGCAATAAAACACCTCACACCCCTCACGGCACCTCACTTTCTGCAGAATCGACACCACACCGCACACCACCATCCACGCCGCACCTCCGCACCGATTCGGCAGAAAATGCGCGGTCATTCGGTGATAGGCGTTCGTTTCTGCCGAATGGGCGCGGATTAGAGGTTGGATGAGGTGGGAAAGGGCACGGCGGGTGGGGTTGGATGGGGTGGGGTGCGGTGAGGCGAGGCGAGATGAGGCGAGATGAGGCGGGAGGAGGCGGGTGGAGGCGGTAGGAGGTGAGGTGAGGTGAGGTGAGG
>CAYTSH010000106.1:0-7729 GCA_964440395.1 uncultured Microbacteriaceae bacterium | reverse complement strand
CGTCATCGACATTCGGCATCTGGTCAGGCAGCTCGATGGTCTGCCCCTGCTTCATCTTGCCCTGCTTCGCCTGCGGCAGCTTCTCAAGGATGTCCTTGACATGCTCGGAGTACCGGAAGATGCCAGCCACGTTTGCGAACAGCAGGTTCGACAGGAAGCCTCGTCGCACCACCTCTCGCGCCGCGAACGTCTGCGGGAACGTGAGCACTTGCGCGGCGTCGAGCTCCACCATCCGGCCTTCGGAGTCCTCGCCGATGACGGGGAAGAAGTTCAGCAACGTGCGGATGTTCTCCTGCCGCACGGCCTGGTCATTCGAGGTGCTCGACTTCAGGTTGTTCGCGAAGTCGTCGAAGATCCGCAGGGTCCGCTCGGGGGCGAAATCGAAAATGTAGGCGTTCTCCTTCTGAAGGAGGCTGTTCCCTCGCATGAAGGTGCACGGGTTCTGGGCGCGGAACGCCGCCTGCATATACAGTGACGGCGAGGAGAGGTTTGACAGCATCATCACCGCGGTCCACTCAGGCACGGTGACGCCCGTCGTCAGCTGCCCGACGGAGAGTGTGATCGTCTTGCCGCCAACTTTCTCGGCCGCGTCGATCGCGGCCTTCACGCGGTCGAACGACTTGCCCACTGCCTCTGCGTCCAATGCGTCGGCTTCGCGACCGTCGCCGGCAGCGAGGATTACCTCGTAGTCCTTGAACACGTCGTGCTTCTTCAGGAGTCGCTGCAACGCCTTCGCCGACGCGACCCTGTTCAGTAGCCAGAACGAGTGGCGGATCTCGTCACGCAGCTCTGGCGTCGAGAATGGGTACTTCTCGCTGGTTACGAGCGTGTCGAGGAACTTCACGACCTCCGGCTCATGCTCGAAGAAACCATTCTCCTTCGTGCTGAAGAACTCGTTTAGGTCGAAGGCGAAGTCGATGTTCGCCTCGTCCTCGTCGAGCGCCATGCCCACGGCCAGCTGGTCGGTGATCATGCGTGAGACCTGGTAGGTCAGCATGTTCAGCGTGGGCAGCGCTTGGTATGGGTTCTCCTGGGCGTCGTAGTCCCAATCTCGGCGAGCAGTCTGCTCATCCTCGTATGTCCAGTTGAAGATCTGCTCCTCGCTGAACCGTCCCGAGGCGAGCGCCTTGAACGGCGTGCCCGACAAGTGCAGGGTCCACGTGCGCTTGATCTGATCAAACGCCACGTCAGTCTTGAGCGTGTCCACGCCCTCGTGAGCCTCGTCGATGACGAGCAGGTCCCACTCGTAATCGGCGATGTGCTTGAGCTTCTTGTGCACGCCGCCGAAGTACCGCGAGCCCTTGAGGTCCTGGAGCGAGACGAACTCGACGATGCGGGGGTCGTCGCCCGTGTCGTTCGTGAGGAACTTACGCCATTGGTCACGGGTCATCGGCGACCGCGACGCGAGCGATGGCGACTCGGAGACGAACTTGTACGTCGTCTGGTGCCCGATGAAGCGTTCGAAGTCATCAAGCCATGAGTTCGCGATCGCAGGGCGGTTCGTCACGATGAGCACCTTTCGGGCGCCCAGCTCACGCATGAGGTCATAGGTCGTCAGCGTCTTGCCGAAGCGCGGCTTCGCGTTCCACAGCACCTCTTCGTGCCCGGAGGTAAACGCGTCCAGCGCCTGAGCGACGGCCGCCTCCTGTTCAGGACGGAGCCTGTAGTCATCGGTGCCGCTTGTCTGCAGCGCTGAGTAGTCCTGGCCTGCGAACGCATAGAAATAGTCCAGTGAACTCTTCGGCGCGCCGGCGAAACAGTGCCACTCGGTGCGCTCCGGCTTCAGCTCGCGCTGAATGCCCTGCTGCTTCAAGTAAGCGTGGAAGTCGCTGTCCCTGAAGCTGCCGCCCGCGGCCGACATGAAGAACGCACGGCGCTCCCACTCGATCTTCTTCTCGACCGAGAGCTGCGAGGCTTGCTGAGAGATCCGTTTCTCGGCGCTGCCCTGCTCGGTGTAGCCAATCTTCTCCCATCCCTCGTATTTGGGAATGTCAGGGGTCGACCACGAGTAGATCAGCGGCGTGATCTCTCGATAGGTGCTGATCTTCGGGCTAGGCATCGGCTCTCACTTCCTTGTGGACATGGTCGATTCGGCATCGCTTGTAGGTCTCGTAGACGGTGAAGTCGAAGGCACCGGTGCTCGCGCCTCGGAGCGAGACGAAGGTGAACGGCTCGCGCTGCACCGTCCCGGGGACGTTCAGCACGCGGTGCCACCAGGAGAACTCGATCTCAGAACCGGAGTCATCGAGGCCGGTGAGCGTGTTTCCTTGTTGCACGTTACTCACGAGCAGGTGCTCTGCGGAGCGTCTGAGATTCGTGCGGTGGTTGCAGCGGACCCCGGCGTCCTCGTGGAAGGCGACGAACTCCGCGAGCAGGCTTGCCCGTGCGGCTTCGAGGTTGTCGTCCAGTAGCTCGATGCCGTAGATCGACGCGAGCGCGAAGAGCGACTCCGTCGGCCAGAACTCGCGCTGGTAGCGCTTCTCGATCGCGTGCAGCTTGCGCTGCAGAATCGCGATCAGGAAGTTGCCGTCGCCCGCGCTCGGCTCGAAGAATGTCTTGTCGACGAACTGCGGCCCCGTCTCAAGTTCGGCGCTCACCAGGTCGAGCATTTGGTTCACCATGCGGCGGGGCGTGAAAACCTCACCATGCGCTTTCACCCGCTGACGTGACTTGATCAGCTGCTCTGCGCCCGAGTCCGCGAATGAGGCGCTGGTCCTGCGCGGCTCGCGGCTCGGTTCTGGTGTGCTCGGCATGCTCTCTCTCGGGGCTCGGATACGGAAGTACGTATCAGATACTTTACACGAGCGCATCGACAACACACCACGAACACGCCGCCGTGTCGTGGCCGCGCTACCGCGCAGCCGGGAGGGATTCCGAGGGCTGCACCACCGGCGTAAGCGCGCCACATTCACCAGAGCACGGCTGCCAGCCGTGGGAGCAGCCCTCACTCACCCATCGCCGAGGAGGACACAATGACCACCATGACTACTACCACCACCGACACCACGCCCCGCGTGTGGGTCGGATGCCTCGCCTGCTACAACGCGGGCAGGCTTGTTGGCGACTGGCACGACGCCAGCGACGCCGACGACGTCACCACAGCCGACGTGCACGGCCGCGCAAGCTCGCATGACGAGCTCTGGTGCTTCGACATCGAAAACATCCCCGTGCGCCGCGAGATGAGCCCCAGCGAAGCCGCTGAGTGGGGCAGAGTCTTCGACGAGGTCGACGAGCACCAGCGAGCCGCCCTCTACGCCTGGGTAGCGTCAGGCGACTACGTCGCAGAGGGCACCGGCGACCTGCCCAGCACTTCTGACTTTCAGGACCGCTATTGCGGCCACTGGGATTCGTTTGACGACTACGCCAGCAACCATGCGGATGACACGGGGATACTCAACGGCATCCCCGAGGAGATCCAGCGCCACATCGACTGGACATCGTGGACGAGCGAGCTGGCCTACGACTACACCACGTGCGACGCAGACAGCGGCGTCTACGTGTTCCGCAGCTACTGAACAGGAGAAACCATGTACGTTCACCCCCTCTACAGGTTCGTCGACGACGGCGAAGACATCGAAGCTGCGATCGACGAACAGCTCGAACTCGAAGAGCGCGAAGCCGAGCGCCGCGAACAGGAGCTGCGAGACACGCTGCACAAGCAGCACAGCTGGCGTTTCGAGCAAATCATTCCGTGCTCACCCCGAACGGGGTGTAGAGTTTACCGATCGATTCGACCGCGGCAAGCAGAGGTTCAATCTGCTGCGCAGCGATGTCAATACGGGCACACTCTGTACCGTGCTGCACGAGTGACAGCGCAACCCAGACGCTACCCGGTTGCAGCACACTGGACCACTTCGTCACAACGCATTCGACGTGCCGCAGGAGCGGCCAAGACACCAGAATGTCGAGTGGAAAAATGCGCGAGCTAGAAAAGTGCAGAAGCTCGTCCTCTGCACCCTCACTATGGGTACCGCCCACGCACCACGCCGGACAACGAACATCCTGCTGCGGAAACACAACAGGTCCCACGCCACGAGAGCGAGGTAACTCGATTACCCCCGTGGTGGCGCACTGTGCGCAGGGGCAGGGATCAGGGTACCGATCCGAACAAGTAGAGAACAACATGATCACTCCGTTTTCAGATTCGGGCACGAACACGGGTGTCGAGGGTTATCAGCGTAGGGCTCACGCACAAGCAGAGGCCGAAAGTGACAGCTGCCACGGTGCAGCCGTCCACGAGTGTGGACTAGGGCAGGTCGTATTTCGCGGGCAGGTAGAGCAGCTGGCCCGGCTGCAGAGTGGTCTGCTCGAGTTGGTTAAGAGCAGTGAGATCGTAGATGACATCCCGCGGGTCGTAGTCAGGGGCGATGAGCTGAGCGATAGACCAGAGGTTGTCACCGGCGTGCACGCTATACGTTTGCAACGAAGCGGTGTCACTGTCAACGGTCGCCCGCGCCGATGCGGGCTGAAACAGAATCATGAAACACGTGAGCACTCCAAGCAACAGCCCAAGTGTGCTGAAGACCAGTCGCCCCCTACGGGTAAGCCGCAGCTTCGCGGTGGGCTGCGGCGCGCGCTGGTCGGGCCGAGCAGGCCGAACAGACCGGGCAGGTTGCGGAAGTTGTTCATACCGGTACGGCGCGGACAAAAAGGGTTCAAACTGCACACCCCGGGACCGGGTCGAGCCGACAGGCTTCGAAACCGTGGGGAGCTGTTGCACGGCGCTCATGGGGACCTCCAAGTTGGCAGTAGGGAACGTGTGTATCGAATATATATTCGAACAGAGAGGAATGCAAGCATGTTTTCGAATAATCTGCCGATACCGCCACAATTCTTCGAATATTTGTTTGTATCGACCGCCGCCAGCGAGTAGGCTTGAAGCAGGCAAGCACTCCTCGAAGCGACTGAGACCCACTCAATCAGCACCCACCGACATTTTCCGCACACGCAGCAACCCTGCGACCTGTAGCCACCGATGCCGATCTTCCACACCAGCCCGCTCCACGACGCAAAGGATGAATCATGACAGCTTCCACCGCAGCACAGTCTGAACCAGATACGCCCGATGCAATCTCGCGGGGAGCCGCCACAACCACCGCGGCACCAATCAAGCCACCTCGCCGTCGCCGCACCAGTCTCAGCACGAAACAGCTCGCCATTTTGCGGGTGATTCGAGAGGCCATCCGCGCGCAAGGCTATCCGCCAAGCATGCGTGAGATCGGCGACGCGGTGGGACTCAAATCGCTTTCGAGCGTCACACACCAGTTGCAGCAACTTGAACTCAGCGGTTACATCCGCCGAGACCCTAACAAACCACGCGCGATCGAAATCCTCATCCAACTTCCTGAGGACCCCCAGGCACCCAGCACAACCACCAACCAACCAGGTTCATTTTCTAACTCCGACACAGTCTCCGCGGCACACGATGCTGAACAATCAAGCGTGCGCACCCTGAGGCCGGTTCAGCCAGCGCATGTGGGGGCGAACCCGGTCAGCGACGCAGCTATGATACCGCTCGTAGGTCGCATCGCTGCCGGAATCCCAATTACTGCCGATCAAATGGTCGAAGAGCTTATGCCGGTTCCTCGCCAACTGGTAGGAAAAGGTGAACTGTTCATGCTCACCGTCGTTGGGGATTCAATGGTGGATGCGGCAATTTGCGACGGCGACTTTGTCGTGGTGCGGCAACAGCAAACCGCAGAAAATGGCGATATTGTCGCTGCACTTCTGAACGACGAAGCAACGGTGAAAGTATTCAAACAACGCGATGGCCACACCTGGCTACTCCCGCGGAACAGCGCCTATGAGCCAATCCTCGGCGACCATGCAACGGTTCTCGGCAAAGTTGTCGCAGTCATGCGCTCGCTCTGAACAACACACCCAGCTGCACCGAATCGTTGCTCACACCTCGCGCGGGCTAACAAGTCCAAGCTCCGCAAGCACCGCAAGCACTGCCTGGTGTCGATTGAACGTATACAGGTGGATGCCCGGGGCACCAGCGTCAATCAACTCGCGTGCCAGCGCCACCGTGTGAGCAACACCGCGCTCTGGTGCAAACCCGCCAGCCCGTTCCAAATCAGCGAGCAGATCAGCCGGCGCCTCCTCCTGAGCCAGCTCGGCAACTTTGCGCAACTGAGCTGAGGTGGAAACCGGGAGCAGGCCAGGGATGATCGGAATGGTCACGCCGGAAGCCCTCGCAGCATCCACAAATCGAATGTAATCCTCGGCATGAAAAAACAGCTGGGTCAACGCAAAGCTGGCCCCGGCCGCCTGCTTCGCAAGCAGCACCGCAATGTCGTCGGCGATCGAAGCTGAACGCGGATGACCATTCGGGTAGGTTGCGGCGCAAACCGAAGACAGCGCACCGCGCAGCAGTGAACGTGAACGCGCACCTGCCGAAGCAGCCGACTCACCTTCCAACACACTCAAGCGCTCCCGCAGCCGCGCAACCAGGTCGACCGTGTTCGGCACCTCCCCCAAATCAACGTCTGCCTCCGCCACCCCGCGAGGAGGATCGCCACGAAGCGCAAGAAAATCACGCACCCCCACCCGCCAACACGCCTCAACCAGCTCGTAAATCTCGGCAAGCGACGACCCAATCGACGTCAGATGCGCCAACGCGGGGCTGTCAGTGTGCGAACAAATGTATGCCAACAGGTCCAGAGATGCGTCGCGGCTCGAACCATTCGCACCGTAGGTTACCGAAATGAACGCCGGCCCAGACGCAGCCAAATGCTGCACCGTGTGACCCAACGCAAGCGCCGCCGCGCTACTGCGCGCAGGAAACACCTCAAACGAGAACGGCAGCGAACCGGAGCCGGCGAAGAAACTTGTCACAATCCGCCCTGCCAATCCACCCGGTCGCCAAGCGCAGCCGCCGCGCGCTCCGTGCCCTCAATTCGCGCAGCGATTTTCGCAAACGCCACATCCCGAGCCGCGTCCGGCGAACCGTGGCGCGGTTTGTCATCGATGCTGAACGGCGAAAAACCGCAGTCATCAGTTGAGCCAAGGCGCTCAGCAGGAATATGCTCAGCCGCCGCAAGTAACTGCTCACAGACGTACTCGGCGGTTTCCACCGCCGGATTCTTGGGGTCGGTCACGCCGACCAAAATCTGTTGCTCCACCCCGGCAGCCTCCGAACGCAGGCAGGAACCCATCGAAAGCAACGCGCGCTCACGATCCGCTTCACTCGACAATTGCACAAGAAAATACCCCGCGTTCAACTGCAACAGTTCTGGAATCAGTGCGGTGTAATCCACATCGGCGCTGTGCGCCGAATCAAAATCACTCCCCGGGCACGTATGCACCCCGATGCGGGTGCGATCCTCAGCGCTAAACCGATCAAACACGCGATTATTCAGTTCAATAAAATCATGCAGCAGTTTGCGACCCGTCCAAGGATTGCGAACATCGTTGCGCAACGCCAACCTGCCCTCGGTGAAATCCATCGAGACTCGCGCGGCCCCCGCCGCGAAGCACTGCCGAATATCGCGTTCACACTCGTCCACCAGGTCCGCGAGGAACGTTTCACGGTCATACTCCGCGAGGTGGCCATCCAGCGGGTAGAGCAGCGAGAGCAGCGAAGGGGCAACCACCGCCTGCTTGAGCGCGCGGTCTGTGTGCGGCCGGGCTTTCACAACGTTCTCGGCAGCAAACGAACGGTAGCGAAACGGTCCGGCGGTGAGGCGAGGAAGCTGCCGATGATGCCCGTCATCGGCAGCTTCCTCGC
>CAYTSH010000105.1:0-7732 GCA_964440395.1 uncultured Microbacteriaceae bacterium | reverse complement strand
ACCCGCCGAATCTTGCCCAGCTCATCCATGAGACCCGTCTTGGTGTGCAACCGCCCGGCAGTATCAATAATCACCATCTCGGTGCCGTTCGTGAGCGCGTAGTCAACGGTTTGAAACGCAACCGACGCCGGATCTTGCCGTTCATGCTGCGGTCGCACAATCGCCACCTGGGCGCGCTCTGCCCACGTGGCAAGCTGTTCAACAGCGGCGGCGCGGAACGTGTCAGCAGCGCCCACCACCACGCTGCGCTGAAACCCGCGCAAATAGTTTGCAAACTTGCCAATGGTGGTGGTTTTGCCCACACCGTTCACCCCAACCACCAGCACAACCGCAGGCCGGGCGCTCAACGTCAGTGTGGGGTCAAGCTTCGAAAGCTGCTCCTCAATGCGCTCCCGCAGCATGCGACGCAAATCGGTGGGATCAGTGGTGCGGAACCGCGCAACATCCGCACGTAACGCCTCGATCAGTGTTTCGGTCAAATCAGCGCCAAAATCAGCCAAAATCAGGGCAGACTCCAGCTCCTCCCACGTTTCATCGGTGATGGTTTCACGCTGAAACATGCCCTTGAGGGCGCGGGAAAGGGACCATGCTGAAACTGCCATGAGACTAGCCTAGCCTGCCACGGCATCCACCCCATTGAGCCTAGGCTGCGCCGCCGCGCTCCCGAATGCGCTGACCCAGCACCGCAGAAACCCCGTCTTGCCGCATCGAAACCCCGTAGAGCGCGTCGGCAATCTCCATGGTGCGTTTCTGGTGGGTGATGACGATCAGTTGGGACCGCTCCCGCAGTGTTTCAAAAATGGTCAGCAGCCGCCCCAGGTTGGCGTCGTCAAGCGCAGCTTCCACCTCATCCATGATGTAGAACGGGCTGGGGCGCGCCCGAAAAATCGCGATGAGCAGCGCCACTGCAGCGAGCGAGCGTTCCCCGCCGGAAAGCAGCGACAGGCGCTCAATTTTTTTACCCATCGGCCGCACCCGCACCTCAATGCCGGTGCGCAGCAGATCCTGCGGGTCGGTCAAGAAAATATCACCCGTTCCGCCGGGAAACAGCACCGGAAACACGTCGGCAAACGCCGCGCGGGTGTCTGCGAATGCCGAACTGAAAATGTATTCCATTTTTTCGTCCAGCTCCCCAATGATGGTGAGCAAATCGGCGCGCGTTTTGGTGAGATCGCGCAGCTGATCGGTGAGGAACTGGTGCCGCTGCTCCAACGCCGCAAACTCTTCCAACGCGAGCGGGTTCACTTTGCCCAGTTCGGCGAGGGCGCGCTGCGCTCGTTTCAGCCGCGACTGCTGTTCGCTTCGATTGAACGGGATGCTGGTGCCGTCTGCCAGCGCAACGGCAACGTCTGGTCCGTACTCGGCCATGAGCACGTGCTCATCGAAGCCAAGTTCGCTGCCGGCTCGCTCCAAAGCCACGGAAACGCCAAGTTTCTGCTCATACATGGCGAGTTCAATGCCGTGCAGTTCGTCGGTGATCAGTCGCAGGCGCTCCCGCAGCCCCGCCTCCGTCTCGCGCAGTTCCGTCAGTTCCTGCCGGTATGCGGCGTGTCTCGCCTCTGCCGCCCGGCGCGCCTCGTGGGCTTCATCCACCGACCGGGCGATCGAATCGAGCAGGGCGGGCAGCGCATCAACAACGGCCTGCGCGCGAGCAATGTGTTCGTCGCGCAGGGCGGCTGCTCGGGCGGCTTCGGCGAGCGCCTGCTGTTCGGCGGCATACTGGGTGGCGAGCGTTTGCGCGTGGGTGGTGGCAGCGGCGAGGCGCTGTTTTACCGTTTCAACAGTGAGGCGCGCATCAAGTTCCGCGGCACGCGCACGGTCCAGGTGGTTGCTGAGCTGGTCTCGTTCACTCACGTCTCGCATGGTGGCGGGCACCGCGGCTGCGGCGGCGAGGGCACGTTCGGCGGTGTCGGTCGCCGCACGCGCCGCGTCGAGCTGGCGGGTGGCTTCGGCACGTTGCGCACTGAGCCGTTCCGCTTCACCCGCTGAGGCTTCAGCTTGCACGCGCAGCCGGTTTCGTTGCTGCGCGGTGAGCGCGGTCTGGGCGTCGTGCTCGCGCAACACGGTGAGAGCTTCCTGAGCACGCCTCTTCGAGCTGGTCGCCTGTTCGTTGTGTGCGTCAAGTTGTGCCCGCGCCAGCGCGATCTGGGTTACGGTTTCGGCAAGTTCCGCGGCAGCCTGATCGCGGTCGCGGGTGAGTTCAATGCGGCTCGGCCCTTCCCCGCTGCCGCCGCGCAGCAGGGAGCCACGCAGCAGCACCCCGTCGCGGGTGATGAGGGTGACGGTTGATCCCGCTGCGCCCAGTTCTCGCTGCAGTGTTTGCGCGTCGTCGAGTGTTTCCACAAGAAACACGCCCGCAAGTTGCGCGGTAACGCCGAGCGGCGCGGTGACCACCTGCCCCGCGGGGGTGACCGCGATGCGGTGGGCTTGGGCGAGGCGGTGCATGGTGGCGGCCACGGCATCCACCAATTGTGTGGATGCCCGACACGCATCATCGGTTGCCACTGCCCCAGCCGGCTCGGCTGGCGGCTCGACTGGCGGCTCGGCGGTCACAAGCGACACGATGCCGAGTTCCCGCGCGCTGGCGTGGGTGAGTGCGGCGATTGCGGCCGCCTGGTCGCGGGTCAGCAGGGCGTCGCCGAGCGCCCCAAGCGCGGCGGCGATGGCCCGTTCGTAACCGGGCGCGACCTGCACGTGATCAAGCACCCTGCCTTCCAGACCGGCTGTTTGGCTGTGCAGCAGTTCACTGCCGGCGTCTTGCACGTCCAGGGCACTGCCGAGCGCGGTTGCGGTGGCGGCGAGCGATGCCCGGCGCTGTTCCAGCGCGTGCAGGTGTTCGCGCACGTCGTCGCGGGCACGTTCCGCCTCGCTGAGGAGTCGTTGCTGTTCCTGGTAGTCCCGGTCAAGACCGGTTTCGTCACCGGGGTGTTCAGTGTGCGCCGTTTCGAACGCGCTGAGTGCCTGCGCGGCGGTTGCGGCGCGGGCTTCGGCGGCTTGGTGGAGTTCGGTGAGGCGGGCGAGCTGTTCCTCGACGGCGTGCTGGCGGCTCAGCGCGGATTCGTATTGCCCGGCAAGCCCGGAACGTTCCAGTTCGATGCGCGCAACGAGTTCGTTGTGTGCACGCAATTCCTCGTCAATGGCGTTGAGTGCCCGTGCTGCGGCGGCGGTTTGCTCTGCTGCGCGTTCGTACTGCTCTTCTGCGGTGGGCACCGCGTCTGCCAGGTCGTACATCACTTCGCGCGCTTCGGCGACGTCATCTGCGCTCAGATTTGCCGCCATGAGTGGATGCCCGGTTTGGCTGGTCAGCAGCGCAAGTCGCTGGTTGGCCAGGGTGTACAGGCCGCGTGCCCGTTCTTGCACCATTTCGAGCGCGTTTGCTGTGGCCCGCTCCTCGGCTGCACCGGTTTGCATCTGATGCTGTTCGAGGCGGGCGCTGCGGAGTTGGGTGTGTTCAAGTTGTTCGGTGAGCACGGTGCGTTCGCTGCTGAGCTGGTGTTCCGGCTCGGTGAGTTGGGCGAGTGTGCCGCGGAGTGTGGCAAGTTCGTCGGCGAGGAGGCGGGCGTGCGCGTCGCGCACGTCTGCGGCGATCGTTTGGGCCCGGCGCGCAACCTCAGCCTGGCGGCCGAGTGGTTTCAGTTGCCGGCGCACCTCGGCTGCCAGGTCGGAGAGGCGGGTGAGGTTGCCTTCCATTGCATCGAGTTTGCGGAGCGTTTTTTCTTTGCGGCGGCGGTGCTTCAGAATGCCGGCGGCTTCTTCAATGAATCCGCGGCGCTCTTCCGGCGTGGCGCGCAGCACCGTGTCGAGGCGACCCTGACCGACAATGACGTGCATTTCGCGCCCAAGGCCGGAGTCGGAGAGGAGCTCTTGGACGTCAAGCAACCGGCAGGTGTCACCGTTGATGGCGTATTCGCTGCCGCCGTTGCGAAACAGGGTGCGACTGATGGTAACTTCGGCGTATTCAATGGGGAGCTGGCCGTCACTGTTGTCAATGGTGAGGCTCACCTCGGCGCGGCCGAGCGGCCCACGGGTGCTCGTGCCGGCGAAAATCACGTCTTCCATTTTGCCGCCGCGCAAGGTTTTCGCGCCCTGCTCCCCCATCACCCAGGCCAGGGCATCCACCACATTGCTCTTGCCGGAGCCGTTCGGGCCTACCACCGCCGTCACGCCCGGTTCAAACTCAAACGTGGTGGCGTTGGCGAAGGACTTAAACCCGCGCAGGGTGAGACGCTTCAGGTGCAATGTTGTCTCTCCTTGCTCGGGGTTCTTGTGGGTGTAGTGCGCGGGGGCGCGGTGCACGGGTTGCAGGTTACAGGTTGCTGTGCTGCAGTGTTGCTGTGTTGCTGTTTTGCAGCGCGCTGTGTTGCTGTGTTGCTGTGTTGCTGTGTTGCAGCGCGCTGTGTTGCAGTGCTGCAGTGCTGCAGTGCTGCAGTGCTGCAGTGCTGCAGTGCTGCAGTGCTGCAGTGCTGCAATGTTGCAGTGCTGCAGTGCTGCAGTGCTGCAGTGCTGCAATGTTGCAGTGTTGCAGCGCGCAGGTTGCAGTGAGCGGCAGCACCTTCACCTGCGATGTTCGCGCGGCGCGACACTTGTCAATTCTATGGTCACGGCGGCGGAATGCGATGTTTTGGGGTGGGTTAACAATGCCGCACGCACCGTTTGCTCCGGTGCTGCAAACGGTGGCTGGATCGACAGTGACGCACGCATCGTTTGCACGGTGCAGCAAAAGATCATTCGCGCTGGCGGCACTACGTTCACAGTGCTGCCCGGTGTTCTGGGCGCATCCGAACCTTCAGGACGCGTTCAGCTCAACCCGCGGCCAGTCAAGTAGCTCAACCCGCGGCCAGTCAAGTAGCTCAACCCGCGGCCAGTCGAGTAGCTCTACCCACGGCCAGTCGAATAGATCAACCCACGATCATCTAGACAGCACATCCAAGTTCTTGACACACGCAATGCGAGCACATAGAGTAATCACAATATTGGCTAATGTCAGAGAAGACAAGGCGCGATCTACGGGATGCGATGCGGTCTGTACGCCTTACTAGGATGTTCGTTCGGAATCTTCCAATCTGCAAGGAGCACTCGAATTGAGACACGCCGCAACACCTCGAGCGCATGTTGAATTACTCACCTGTGCTGCACTACTGACTTGTGCAGCCCTCCTTGCCGGGTGTACGAACCAACCGGGCGAGACTGATTCACCCTATGCGGCAGATATTCGCGCCGCAATAGCGGAATCGTCATCATCCACGGTGAAGGAAATCCTTGCAGACGGCGAGATTACCGAAGCAGAATTACGAAACGCACAGGATCAGCACCTCGCGTGCGTTCGAGATGCCGGCATACCTGCAGAGTATATTCGCGAGAACACAGGCGCGGATGGCCTCATGATGCCTGATGGTGCGTTTGAGGCCAACCGACGCGTGCTCGATGATTGCGAAGCAAAATGGATCGGGCCGCTCAACCAGCTCTACTATCACATGCGGATCAATCCTGACAACGCAGACCTGTTAGAGCTTGAAGCCACCTGCCTGGTTCGCAAAGGCGCCGCACCCAAAGGCTTCACCCGCGAAGACCTACTAGAAATGTATGACCGAAACCTCGCTGAAAACCCTGGAACGGTCACCATCGGTGAAGACGGCGCAGAGCACCGAACTTATAACGTAGGGGGGCAACCTCCACCAACTCTCCCAAATGGCACCGTCATACCCTGGGAAGTCATCAATGAATGCGTGTTTGCGCCAACCGAGTAGTTGCCGCCGAGACAGAACCACAGATAGCACCAACAGCACATCGTCACAAACGCACTTGCAAGAAGCGTGTTTGGCGCGCACCCAGCCCCGTGGCACACACCGAACACGTCAAGGCTTGGAGCCCCGAGCCGCCCATGATCCGGAGCGCACTGCAACACTACCCCTGCCGCAAGTGCGCCCCCTGAGCGATCATGAGTTGCAGCGTGTCCTGCACCTCCTCCCACTCGAACATCACCTGCCGGTATCAAAAACGCGCAACTGTATAGCCCATCGTGACAAGCATTCGATCGTGCGCAATATCCTCGGAACGCTGGGAACCAACATGATGCGCCCCGTCGATCTGCACAACGAGCCTGCTGCCGATCAGCAAATCTACCCGGTGACCCTCAAGATGAATTTGCTGTCGGAGAGGAACCCGCAACCATTGCAGTTTGGCGCGCATGATCGTTTCAAGCCCGGAATCCGAGAACGGTAGACACGCTTCGAGCACTCGTCGTGCCGCAGGCCGGAGTGCGAGGCGATGCAGTTGGTGCAGCGTGACTAACCCAAGCCGCGCCGCCGATTCCCAGATCACCAGCGCCACCTCGAACGGCTGGCAATCGGCAACACAAGCCAGCACGTTGGGTACTCGGTCTTCAAGCACGTCGGGATGCCGCTGCAATAGCGGCCGCATCCAATGCACGACGAGAGCCCGATTTTGCACGTTCGACCCGTTCCCGCGGACCGCAACGTGACACTGCTCCGGATCTTGCGGAATCCACAGCCCAAGCCGCTTCGCCTGCGTGACGCAGGTGAGCACAACATTGTGTTTCGCAGCCAACAGCAACCCCGGGTCGGCGTGCGGCACCGAGACCCAGCCTTGCATTGGGCGCAACACAACCCCGGCATCCACAGCCTTGGCAATTGAATAGTTCGTGATTCCGTGAGCGAGAATGTCACGCGTGCGAACCAGTCCACCCCGCTGCCCAATCAGGCTCAGTAACCCTCCGTATGTGTGCATAAGTTCAGTGTGCACTCAGCCGGATGCGGATTGTTCCAAATCGCCACACCTGAGGATAAGTCGGGTGAAAGTTGTCTGTGCACTAATGCGCTGGCACCAAGTCTGGCGCCAACCCTGGCACGCAGGCGTCGCATCAATCCGCGGTAATTTGACCAATTCGCGGTTGCTTAGGCGCTGAAATACCGCGAATCGGTCAAATTACCGCGAATTGCGCCGAGACCCCATCACCTGGCAGGCAGGGCAAAAGTGCGACCCCCGGTTCATGAACGTCTGCCGCACAATCAGCTCACCACAGGCGGGGCAAGGCTTCCCCTGCCGCCCATACACGTTCAGCGAGTGCGCAAAATACCCCGCCTGACCGTTCACATTCACATACTGCGCATCAAAACTCGTGCCACCCTCAACCAGCGCACGACCCAACACCTCGCGAAGCGCGGCCAACAGCGCCAACACCGCAGCGGCATCCAGCGAATTTGCGGGCGTTTCACCGTGCAACCCGACCGCCCAGAGTGATTCGTCGGCATAAATGTTGCCAATCCCACTCACCACGCGCTGGTCGAGCAGCACCCGCTTAATCGCCGAACGTTTCGCCCGCACCGCCCCCACAAACGCGTCGTCATCGAACGCGGGATCGAGCGGGTCCCTGGCGATGTGACTCGCTTGATTCGGGATGCCGCACCCAGGCGACCCCAAACCTCCCGCACGTCCGTCCCGGGTTGGGACCACGGCATCCACCGCCATGGAGCCAAACAGCCGCTGATCCACAAAGTCAAGCCACACATCCGGACGGGTGGCGTGTGCGAGGAGCATGCGAATGCGGGCGTGCCTGGGCGGGGTGCGCTCCAGGCTGCTCAGCAGCACCTGACCGCTCATGCCGAGGTGCACAAGCAGCGCCTGGCGATTTGCGAGCGGCAACCACAGAAACTTGCCCCGGCGCACCGCGGTGCTGAGCAACTGACCGGTGAGCTGATCCGCAAAATCCGCG
>CAYTSH010000104.1:0-7759 GCA_964440395.1 uncultured Microbacteriaceae bacterium | reverse complement strand
ATGGTGCACCCGCAGCAGTGCGAGGCGACCCAGGAACGGCGACGAGTCCAGGTTCGTAACGTGCGCCTGCAACGGGTGTTCGTCGTCGTAACTGGGCGCGGGAACATGCTGCAAAATAGCCTCAAACAGTGGCTCAAGGGTGTCATTGTCTGGCAGCGTGCCATCCTGAGGTTTGTTGTGGCTCGCAGCACCCGCGCGGCCAGACGCGTAGACCACCGGAACATCGAGAATGGCATCCAGATCAAGATCCGGGTGCTCATCAGCCATATCAGAGGCCAGACCGATCAGCAGATCCTGACTCTCCGACACCACCTCATCGATCCGGGCATCCGGGCGATCCGTCTTGTTCACCAACAGGATGACGGGCAGGTTGCTTTCGAGCGCTTTGCGCAGCACGAACCGGGTCTGCGGCAGCGGCCCCTCACTCGCATCAACCAGCAACACCACGCCATCCACCATGCTCAGCGCGCGCTCAACCTCGCCACCGAAATCGGCGTGACCCGGCGTATCGACCACGTTAATCGTGACCGGCCCCGACGTAGCGTGTGCGCCTTCGTACAGAATCGCGGTGTTCTTGGCGAGAATGGTGATGCCCTTCTCGCGCTCCAAATCGTTCGAATCCATCATTCGTTCGTCAGTCTCAACGTGGGCGTCGAACGAGTTGGTCTGCTTGAGCATGGCGTCAACGAGAGTCGTTTTGCCATGATCTACGTGGGCAACGATCGCAACGTTTCGTAGGTCATCGCGGGTGGCCAAAGCCATAAGTGTATCCTCAGTGCTGTGTTGTGCGGAAAAAGTGTGGCGATTGCCAACTTAGCTATCTTACGCGATTCTGCGCTTCCGGGCACTGCTTCGTTGCGGACGCGGGTGCGAACGCCATTGCGCACGCCGTTGCGGACGCGGGCGAAGTTGACGCCAGGCAACCCGCGCACACCGACTCGAATGGCGCGCCGGCGTCAGGCCCAGCCGGCCAGCGCATTCACCTAAACTTGTCCCATGACGGTCCAGGTTCCCCCGGTACAGCGCCACCCACGCATTGTTGCGGAAGTGTGCATCGTGTTGGCACTCTCGCTCGGCGCCTCAGCGGTTTATTCGATACTGTCGCTGCTCGAAACGCTCCTCACCACCGACAATCTTGCCGACCGTGACGTGACCATCAATACCCCCATCGCCACGGTCGCCTGGGTAGACGTGCTCTCGCAGGTCGCCCACGTGTGCTTCGGGCTCGCCCCGGTGGCGCTCGTGTGTTGGTTGGTGTGGCAACCCGCGCGCCCGCACCTCGCCACCATCGGTCTTGGCAGGCCGCTTCGGCCACTGCGCAGCGTGCTGGAGGGGATCGGACTGGCCGCCCTGATCGGCCTGCCCGGCGTTGTGCTCTCTGTGGTGGCGCGACACTTCGGCTTCAACGCCACGGTGAACCCAAACGGCCTTAGCGATGACCCGTGGCTCGGCATTGTGCTGCTCCTCGCCGCGGCCCGCGCGGCACTTCTCGAGGAGGTAATTGTGGTGGCCTACCTCAATAACCGTCTCGGGATGCTGCGGTGGGCTCCCGTCTGGATCATCGTTGGTTCCGCCCTGCTTCGCGGCAGTTACCACCTGTACCAGGGTTTTGGCGGTTGGTTCGGCAATGTGCTGATGGGCGTGATCTTTGCACTGGTTTACCGTCGCACCGGTCGACTGTTGCCGCTGATTGTGGCGCATTTTCTGCTCGATGCGGTGAGTTTTCTGGGATACCGCACCGCGTTGGAACTGTTTCCACAGTTTTTCGGCTGAGCGCGTCGTCGGCTGAGCGCGTCTTCGGCTGATCGATTCTTCGGCTGAGCGATTCTACGGCAATGCGCTGGTGGGCTAAACGCAAATCCTTGCATTCACCCCACCAGCGCATCCGCTCAATCAGGGCAGCGCCCGCCGTTGAGCCTGTGCTAGCCGTTCGGCTAATCTTCGCCGTGCTGGTGCGTGCCAACCTTAATGATCTCGCCCCGGAAGAAAGCCGGGCGCGCAATAGACTGCCAAATCATCACCAGAATTCCGGTCGCGATCACCGCAACGCCGAGCACGAAGACTAGTCCGACACTGCCCAGTTTTGCGCCGGAACCAAACGACGGATCCATGCTGTCGATTGATGTCTGAAAGAAGATCACAAACAACAACACGCCCCCGATGCCGGGCAGGATAATTTTGAACATCGCATCCTTGAAATTACTGAAGGCGGTCTTGCGGAAATACGCCACACTAGCCAGTGCGGTCACCCCGTAATAGAAACACACCATCATGCCGAGTGAAAGGATGGTATCCCACAGCGCATCCTCACTGATGACCCGCATGATCGCATAAAACACCGAAGCGACGACTGACGAGGTGATCAGCGCCACGTGCGGTGACTTGTATTTCGGATGAATCCGAGCGAGCGACGGCGGCAGCGCCTTGTAATGCGCCATCGCGAGCAGCGTGCGAGCGGGCGAAATTGCCGTTGACTGGATCGACGCCACCGAACTCAAGAGCACGGCAAACGCCAGGAAAATCGCTGCACCCCCCATAACCGGGTTCGCCAGCGCCGCAAAGACGTTCTCCGAAATTTCCGTATTCCCAAGACCCGTCGGACCGGTACCAACCCCCGCAAAGGCGATCGTGGCGGTCGGCAAAGTCACGTACAACACCAGAAGAATGATGATCAAAATGGTTGAGGCTTTGCTTGCCGTGGACATCTTGCCCCTGGAAGCCTTGGTCTCCTCGTTCATGGTGAGCACGGTATCCCACCCCCAATAGACAAAAATGGAGACCGCAACACCGGCAGAAAACGCGGCAAAGCTATCGACCGCGAACGGGTTGAACCAGGAGATATCAACCGGCAGCGCCTCAGCGTTAGACGGATCGTTTGCCCCAATGAACAACGCGGCAATGAACCAGATGAGCACCCCCATTTGAAAAATAACCGTGAGGTACTGGAACACCTTGGTCGAGGTCATGCCGCGATACGAAATGATCGTCGCCATGAGCATAAACGCCAGACAGGTGACCACATTGACCCACACCACGTCAGCAAGATCCGCGATGCCCGGATCCTTAAACATGATCGAGAGTGCCAGGTACAGAAAATCAACGGCAATGCCGGCCAAGTTTGAAAGCACCAGCACGGTGGCGGCAATGAGCCCCCACCCGCCCATCCAGCCGATCCAGGGGCCAAACGCACGCGTGGCCCAGGTGAATGAGGTGCCAGAATCCGGCATGCTGTCGTTCAGCGCACGATATCCGAGCGCAACAAGAAACATGGGCAGAAAGCCAACGATGAAAATCGCCGGGGTTTGCAACCCAACCTCACTCACAGCCGGGCCGACCGAGGCGGTCAGCGTGTAAGCCGGGGCGCAGCACGAAAGGCCGATAACCACGGCGCCAAGCACACCGACGGTGCCCTGCTCGAGGCCTTTGCGGGACATGCCGCTGTCATTCACCTCGCGAATTGGTGTCGAAACTGATGTCACTTGTTCTATCCCTCCGTTGGGTTTTGGACGTGGTTCTGCGATGGGGCGACCCGGAACGGATCAAGAGCCGGTGGGATGTCGTAGTTTCGTGGCACCACAACCATCGGCACCGGCAGCGTGCGAAGCATTTTATTCGCGGTGCTGCCAATGAACAGTTTGCTGCGCTCCGCGAGGCGGCTGGAACCCACAATGACGACCTCCGCAGGATCCCAGGGGACCGTTTCAACGGCATCCTCAATCGTTTTTGCGTGCGCAGCCAACGCGGAAATATCCCCCGCGTTATCTAGCCGCTCCAAAGCCTGGTCCTTCATCGCCTCGGCGTGTGCTTGTGCTTGCGCGTAGGCATCATTGCCAACGTGATCGAGAGCCAGCAGCGACAGCACCCGCAACGGCACCTGCCGCATCACCGCGGAAGTGAGTGCAACCTCAAACGCATCGTCCGCGCCCGCCCGATTGCCGATGGCGCAGGTGATACGGCTGAGTGGGGTGTGTGACGTGTAACCGAGCGGCGCGACCGCGACCGGCACGGTTGACGCGTGCAACAACACCGAGGCAACGCTGCCCAGCGTGGCACGCCCCAGCAAACCGCCCTTCGCGGTGCCGATGACAATCATGGCCGCCTCATGTTCCTCCGCGGCGGCAATCAGACCCTCAGCCAACGATTCCGCCCGCCGAATTTCCCCCGCAACCGGGATCCCCTCCGGAACCAGCGCGATGCCCTTGGCCAACCAGGTGTGTGCCTGCTCGGTAAGAATCTGGTCAAAATCGGTGGTCGGTGGATACACGGCCTCAAACGGCTCGCTCGACGGCAGCACGAGCACGAGCGTGAGCCTCGCATCCTGCCCGCGTGCGAACGACACGGCGAGATCGACGGCATTATGCCCCCGGTCATCCGCCGTGTACCCGACTATGTAGTGCAACATGGTGTACCTTCCACTCTCTCAGCCTGGGGCTGTGTTCGACTCTGAAACGCGGGCGCTTCACAAAGCGCAACCCCCTCATTGTAGAGGGAATCGACGCATTTCGCACAGTCCTCTCGCAAAACACATTGAAATCGTTGCGAAATATAGCGTCAACCGCCGAAAAGGTCTGTGCGCTGCGCTCTTCTCGCAGAAAACCAGTGCGAGGTAGGGCCGAACCAAGGGTTTAGGGGGCTGCGTTGTGGCGGCGATAAAATGGGTACCGTGCGACCGTAAACTTCCGCCGCACTACCCGGGCGTCCCGCACGTCCACCCATACCGCGTCGCCAGGGATCACGCGGCGACCAAACTGATCGGGACTGAGCAACGCAAACGCAATGGGGCGTTGCAGCATCGGCGAAAAACAACTGCTGGTCACGTGCCCGAGCCGCACCCCGGAACACTCCCCAGCAAAAACTGTTGCGTCTGCGGGAGCAACAGCGGCCGAATCGCCCACCAACCCAACCAGCACCGGCTCCTGCGGCGGCAAAATCGCATCAGCGAAACCCGCGCCAATAAACGGTGCCTGCGGCGCCTTGTTGAGCACCCACGCGAGACCAGACTGCACCGGCAAGAGCCGATTGCTTAGCTCGCGACCCGACCGCGGCATCCCCGCCTCCAATCGAAGCGAATCACGAGCGGCCAGGCCAACGCGCACAAGCCCGTGCGGCGCGCCCGCCTCAAACAGTGCATCCCACAGCGCGGCCGCAACGACAGGGTTGATGCCCAGTTCAAAGCCATCTTCGCCCGTGAAACTTGCCCGGGCAAGAAACACCGGGTGGCCCAGGAAGCGTGCTTCCCAGCAGCGGTAGTTGCCGAGGGTGCGCAATGGAGCCGGCACTTCAAGCGCATCCACGTCGCTCAGCACCCGTTCCGCCGCCGGTCCCTGCAGTGCCACCAATGTGACGCTGTTGCGCAGATCGCGCAGTGTCACGCCAGCAAACCTGGCTGAGCGCAACTGCAACTCCCGCCAAATCAGCGCCTGATTCACCGCGTTGGCGATAATGGAATACCGCTGGGCGCTCCGACGAAACACCACCACATCGTCCAGAACCGTGCCAATCTCCGAGAGCATCAACGTGTAAGCGCCCTCGCCAATCGCGAGTTCCGAGAGCGCACTGGCGAACGCCACGTCGAGCATCTCCCCCGAAGCAATGCCACGCACCGAGAACACCGCCATGTGAGCAAGATCGAAGAGGCCGGCGCTGCGTCGCACCGCCAGGTGTTCGTCGCGCCCCGCCGGTTCTGCGCCGAAACGCTCGGGAACCTGCCACCCGGCAAGTTCAGTGAACACAGCCCCAGCCATCACGTGTCGGGCATGCAGTGGACTGAATTGCTGGTGCGACACCGCGGTTCTCCTTCGAACGCTTCAGTTGTACCTGGGATGCGGATCGCCGATGCAGTCGATGGGCATTCCTTCCCGAGCCGGGGCGATTCCCGGCACGTGGAGTATCAACAGTGTAACGAAGGGGTTCGCAGAAACACTACATTGATTTCAAAGATTTTAGATAGGCTTCGTATAATCCCCACACCGTATTGTAGAGACCTGGATCAGCCGCGCAGCTCTCTGCCGGGCGAATGAGCCCGTAATGATCGGCGCCAACCGTTTTGGGATGTGCCGCATCTGCAGTCTGCGACCGCGAAATGCCCCACCCCTGCTGGGCGGCTGCGCAACTCGCGGGCAGCGTTTTGGGCAATGCACTGTCCAGCAGCATGCTTTCGCCGTTCACCGTGAACGAGGTTTGCCCAAGTTTCGCGGAAAGGTCGCCGGTCACATTCCAGCCGTCAAACCCGAGCGGGTTCGTTGGACCCGGGTCAACGGTCGGCGCCACGGCGGATGCGGAAGCGGACGGGGAAGCGGAAGGCTGTGCGCTCGCCAGTGCACCCGACTGCGAGCGTTCCGGGGTGGCCTGCGGCTTTGCCGAGTTCGGCTTGGGACTTGACGTGGCAGAGGGCGCGGATTGCGAGGTGGCATCATTCGGCACGACAGCATCGTTGGTGACACTCCGGCTCATGTTGATAATGAAACTCGAAACAATCAACACAACGACGGCTGCTGCGGCAACAACAATCCAGGGCAGCATGCGCTGCTGAGCGGGATTCACGACCAAACTCCTTCAGAATGCGGTAGATAGGCAGATACTCATTGTAGGCCAGTCGCCGAACCGGGCACGGGGGCGTGACCCCTGCCTGTGCCCGGGACCAGCGCAGGACAAGTGCTTGGGCTCAGCGACATCGGCGCGAGCTACACGTTGAAGCGGAACTCCACCACGTCGCCGTCTTGCATGATGTAGTCTTTGCCCTCCATGCGGGCTTTGCCCTGCGCGCGGGCTTCGGCGACGGATCCGGCGGCAACCAGGTCGGCGAACGAGATGACCTCGGCCTTAATGAATCCCTTTTCAAAGTCGGTGTGAATCACCCCGGCCGCCTGCGGCGCTTTGGCCCCCTTGGGGATTGTCCAGGCGCGGGTTTCTTTTGGCCCGGCGGTGAGGTAGGTTTGCAGCCCCAGCGTGTCAAACCCAACCCGGGCGAGCTGATCGAGCCCGCTCTCGGTTTGCCCCGTGGAGGCGAGCATTTCTTGCGCATCCGCCTCGTCGAGTTCGATGAGTTCGCTTTCGAGTTTCGCGTCAAGAAAAATTGCCTTTGCGGGTGCCACCAGCGCCGCGAGTTCGGCGAGGCGGGCCGCGTCGCCAAGCACCGCCTCATCAACGTTGAACACGTACATGAACGGTTTGCTGGTGAGCAGCCCCAATTCGCGTATCGGCGCAACATCAATGGTGGATGCCGACAGTGGCGTCCCAGCGTTCAGCACCGCTTGTGCCGCGGTCGCCGTGGCCAGCACTGCGGGGTCAAGCTTTTTGGCTTTCACTTCTTTCTCGAAGCGCACCATTGCCTTCTCGAGCGTCTGCAGATCGGCGAGGATGAGCTCCGTGTTGATCGTCTCCATGTCGCTCGCGGGGTTGATCGAACCGTCGACGTGCACCACGTCAGGGTCACTGAACCCGCGAACCACCTGGGCAATGGCGTCAGCTTCGCGAATGTTGGCCAGGAACTTGTTGCCCAGCCCCTCCCCCTCGCTGGCACCTTTCACAATGCCAGCGATGTCAACAAACGAGACCGGGGCGGGCAGGATGCGTTCGCTGCCGAAAATACCGGCGAGCACCTGTAACCGTGCGTCGGGGAGGTTCACGACGCCGACATTCGGTTCAATGGTTGCGAAGGGATAGTTCGCCGCAACAATGTGTTTGCGGCGAAATAACCCATAGCCTACATTAGGTTCAATGGTTGAGAAGGGAGATTGAGCCGCCCCCACAGAGGTGA
>CAYTSH010000103.1:0-7796 GCA_964440395.1 uncultured Microbacteriaceae bacterium | reverse complement strand
GGGCCCCACACGAAACCGGTGGGCACGTTCTCTGAAGCTATCGCGAACTCTTTGAAGATGGGTTGGCCGCCGTAGAATTCGGAACCCTTGCTGAGTGCGGGCAGCGTTGCGCTCAGTTTTGCTGCCGGGTAGAGATCAGCAGCCTCGTTCAGCTGGGTGAGGGCTTCTTCGCTGGTGTTGAGCCAGAGCAGGAACTTGCTTGCTTCGTAGGGGTGCTTTGAACCGGTGAACACGACGTTTGCTGATCCGCCCCAGTTGCCGGCTGTTTTGTCGCCGGCGTTCCACTGCGGTGCCTGCGCCACGGCCCAACTTCCGGCGGTGTCTGGCGCGCCGTCTTTAATGGTGTTGGCACCCCACACTGCCGAGTTCCACGTCCACACTTCGGAGGAGTTGTAGGCGTTGTTCCATTCGGTGGTCCAGGCGGGGTAGGTTGCGACGAGGTCGCGGTCGAGCAGATCTTGCCAGTAGTCAGCTACTTTGGTTGATTCTGCACTGGTGAGGTTTACGTCCCAGGCGGTGCCGTCGTTGCTGAACCATTCGGCCCCGGCCTGCCACACAAACCCGGCGAACTGGTTGATGTCACTGTCTGAGAAGTTGGTGATGTACCCGCCGAGTGCGCGAATCTTTTCGGCGGCACTTGCGTATTCAGCCCAGGTGGTGGGCACGGGGATGTTGTTTTTCTCGAACAGGTCTTTGCGGTAGAACAGCCCCATTGGGCCGGCATCTTGCGGAATGCCGAAGACGGCGTCTGATTCGCCGAATGTCACCTGGTCCCACGTCCAGCTCACAAAGTCGTTGCCGGCTTCGGTGACGCCGGCGCAGTCGGCAATGTTGACGAGCCCGTCTTGCACGCGGAAGTTGGCGAGTGTGTCGTATTCAATTTGCCCAATGTCGGGCGCGTTGCCGGCTTTGAGCTGGTTGAAGAAGTTTTTGTAGGTGCCCGCGTTGCCGCTCGGCCCGGTTTGCACGGTGACGTGAATGTTTGGGTTGGCGTCGTTCCAGGTCTGCACAACGGTTTCGATGTTTGGCACCCAGGATGTGAAGGTGAGTTCCACTTTGCCGTCGCTTGGGGTGCACGCCGCAGCTTCGCCGCCGTTTTCGCCGGACTGGTTGCTGCAGCCGCTGAGCGTGAGGGCACCGACGACGGCGAGTGCGCCGATGGTTCGTAGTGTTCGCATGATGTTCCTTACTGTTGGTGTGGTGTGGTGTGGTTCGATGGTGGATGCCGTGACGGCTGCCAGCGTTTCGTTGCTATTTCACCGACCCGGCTCCGAGACCGTTTTGCCAGAATCGTTGCAGGAGTAGGAAGCCGATGATGAGTGGCACGACGGAGAGGAGGGCGCCGATGAGCACGTAGTTTTGCAGTTCTGGTGATTGCCCGATTTTGGAGTTCCAGGAGTAGATGCCGAGCGTGACCGGGAAGAGGGCTTCGTCTCGCAGCATGATGAGGGGGAGGAAGAAGTTGTTCCAGATGGAAACGAATTGGAAGAGGAACACGGTGACGAGTGCGGGGAACATGAGTTTCACGGACATGGTGAAGAATGTTCGTACTTCACCTGACCCGTCAAGCCTGGCTGCTTCGATGAGGGCATCGGGCACGCTTGCGGAGGCGTAGATTCGTGACAGGTACACTCCGAATGGGCTCACGATGCTGGGCAGGAATACGGACCAGAACGTGTTTGTGGCGTTGAGTTGACTGAAAATGAGGAATAGGGGTAGCGCGAGCGCGGTCGCGGGTACGAGCACGCCGCCGAGCACAATGTTGAAGAAGAACTCTCGGCCTTTGAACTCGTATTTGGCGAGTGCATACCCGCACATGCCTGCGAGTATGGTTGCGAACAGAGCGCCGGCTCCCGCGTAGGTGAGGCTGTTGACCATCCATTTGAGGAACACGCCGTTGCTGTATCCGATGAGTCCGGTGAGGTTTTCACCGAGTGAGAAGTTGGCAAACCACAGCGGGTTGGTGGTGGTGAGTTCACCGCGGGTTTTGGTTGCTGACACAATCAGCCACCAGATGGGGGTGAGGAAGTACAGGGTAAACACTGCCATGATGAGCATTGCGGCACCGCGGCTGAGGAGGCGATCTTTGGGGCCGCGCGATCGTTTTGCTGAGACGGCTGCGGGTTGCGCTGCTGCGGTGGCGCTTGGCGGGTGTGCTACCGGTCGAGTCGGGCTGTTTGTGTTCACGGGTTTGCCCTCCGTTGGGTGATTTTCAAAACGGTGAATGACAGCACGAATGTGGCGAGTGCCAGCACGACCGAGAAGGCTGCTGCCAGGTTGAAGTTGGGTATTGCCGAGGTGGAGTAGATGGTGAGGTTCGGCGTGAAGGTGCTGGTGACGGTTTGTGTGAAGCTGCGGAACACTTGGGGCTCGGCGAGGAGTTGCAGTGTGCCGATGATGGAGAAGATTGCGGTCATGATGATTGCGGGCATGGCGAGGGGGATTTTGATGGCAATTGCGGTGCGAATCTGCCCTGCGCCGTCCAGTTTGGCTGCTTCATAGATTTCTTCTGGAATTGAGAGGAGCGCGGAGTAGATGATGATCATGTTGTACCCCACGAATACCCAGGTGACCACGTTTGCGATGGACCAGAGCACCAGGTCTGGGCCGAGGAAGGGAACCTGTTGGGTGACTTCTTTGAACGGTGAGAGGTTGGGGGAGAACAAGAATCCCCACATGATTGCCGCAACCACGCCTGGCACCGCGTAGGGCGCGAAGAATGCGAGCCGGAAGAAGGCTTTGCCGCGCACGAGGGGGGAGTCGAGGAGGAGTGCGAGGAGCAGCGCGATACCGAGCATGACCGGCACCTGCACGACGCCGAAGAGCAACACGCGCCCGACTGATTCCCAGAACGGCCCGTCTTGGAACACGAGCGCGTATTGGCTGAACCCGCCGAACACTTCGGTTGCTTTTCCGAAAGTGCCTTCACGTTTCACCACGAGCAGCGACTGGTACACGGCGTAACCGATTGGCAGCAGGTAGAAGAGAATGAAGAGGGTGGCAAACGGCAGGAGAAAGACGAGCAGCGGTCGGGTGAATTGCCGTCGCTGTCGTTGTGGGTGTGGGGGCGCGGCGCTCGCCGCGGTGATTGTGGTGCTCACTCGTGATCCTCTCTGATTACTCGAACGTTTCCGCCGGGCACGGTGATGCTGCCGGTGACGGGCTGTGCCGTGATGAGTTCGTGGCCGTGCGCGGTGACTGTTGCGTCGTCGTGGCCGTGGTTGATGACGAAGAGGTAGCTTCGATTGGTGGATGCCCGGCGCACCATTTCAACCCCGGCCGAACCAAACCGGGTGCTCACGTTGGGGGCGGGGTTGCCCTGTTCGTGCAGGATGTGTCGGAATATGGCGCTGAGGTGGGGTTGGGCGAGTTCTGTGGCGACGTACCAGGCGTGGCCCGCCCCGAACGCATTTCGGGTGATCGCGGGCATCCCGATTTGTGGACCGCTTTGGTAGTGCGCCACGGCTTGTGCGCCGGCGAGGTGGAGGTGCTCCGCCCAAAGCGTGCCCGTGGGCGGGGTTTGGGCTGTTTCTGCGCTGGCAGCCCAGGGTGCGCCTTTCGGATCCCAGCTGAGTGTGAGTGTTTCGTCTGGGTCTTGTGGCAGGAAGGCTTCGCTGGTGATGCCGAGTAGTGTTCGGAACGCGCCCGGGTAGCCGCCCGCATAGACTCGGTCGTCTTCGTCGACGATGCCGCTGTTGTAGGTGACGACGACCTGCGCGCCGGCGGCGGTTGCCGCACTGATTGCAGCCTGCTGGGTGGCGGTGACCAGGTGTAGGCCGGGGATGATGATGAGGGGGTAGCCGCTCAGGTCGCTGTCGGGGCCGATGACGTCCACGGTGATGCCGAGTGTGCGCGCTGCCTCATAGGCGGCGTGGGCCTGGCGCAGCGGGCGAACGTGTTGGCTGGGGCGGTTGACGCCTTCTGCCGCCCAGTTGGATTCCCAGCTGAAGAGGAGGGCTGCGTCGGCGATGACGCGGGTGCCTTGCACTTCGTCGAGGGTGTCGAGGATGCGGCTGTGTTCGAGGATGGAACGCCAATGGTCGGTGTTGGTTCCGGCGTGCGGCACGAGGGCTGAGTGGAACTTTTCGGATCCTTGGAGTGATGCGCGCCACTGGAAGAAGCAGACGGATTCTGCGCCGCGAGCCACGTGGCTGAGTGAGTTTCTGAGCATTTCGCCGGGCGCTTTTGCCTTGTTGAGCGGCTGCCAGTTGACTGCGCTGGTTGCTTGTTCCATGAGGAGCCATGGGCCGCCGCGGGCAAGCCCCCGGGTGAGGTCGGCTGCGAATGCGAGTTCGGCGGTGGGGTCTTCGAGCCGGTGGTCGAGGTAGTGGTCGTTTGCGATGATGTCCATCTCTGGTGCCCAGCGCCAGTAGTCGAGGCCGGTGATGTGGTCGGTGACCATAAAGTTGGTGGTGACTGGGACGTTGCTGCGTGCCGTGATGATGTCTCGTTCTGCCCGGTAGTGTTCGAGGAGCGTGTCGGAGCTGAACCGTCGAAAGTCGAGCGCTTGCCCGGGGTTGCCGGTGGAGAGGGTGAGTTTGGGGGTGTTGATGTGTTCCCAGGCGCCGTAGCGTTGGCTCCAGAATGTGGTGCCCCACGCCGTGTTGAGCGCTTCGAGGGTCCCGTATTTTTCTTGCAGCCACGTCCGGAACGCCGCCGCGGTGATGTCGCAGTAGCAGTGTGCGTTGTGGCAGCCGAGTTCGTTGGAGACGTGCCAGAGGGCTACTGCCGGGTGGTTGCCGTAGCGGTCCGCGACTTGTGTGACGAGTTGCAGGGCGTGTGTGCGGAAGATGGGGGAGCTTGGGCACCAGTGTTGCCGGCCGCCTTGGTAGCGTTGGGTGCCGTCTGCGGTGACGGGTTGGATTTCTGGGTGTTGGCTGCTGAGCCATGGTGGTGGCGATGAGGTGGCGGTGCCGAGGTTTACCTTGATGCCGTGTTCGTGCAGCATGTTGATGATTGTGTCGAGGTCGTCGAAGTGGTATTCGCCGGGGCGTGGTTCGAGGTTGGACCAGCCAAAGATGTTGATTGCGACGAGGTCGACGCCTGCTTCTTGCATGAGGAGCATGTCTTCTGCCCAGGTGTTTCGATCCCACTGCTCCGGGTTGTAGTCGCAGCCGAACGCGATGCCGGTGTGGCTGAATGCCCGGGTGGTGCTGGTCATGGGGTTCCTTCAGGCTTCGTTGGGTGAAGTTTTGTTGACGCTCGTTTGTGCACGCTCCCAGGTTGGCTTATGCCTCAATTGCGGGATGCCCTGTGCACGTTCACAGAATACGGAACACTTCTCGGGTTGTCAAGCGCCGCAATTACCTCGTCCGCTCCCTCAGTGCGCGTGGGGGCGGCTCACAACCCAACAAGCCGGTATAGAGTTATGCCCATGCGCCCACATGATCGTCACCGCAGAGCGACAATACACGACGTTGCCGCGGCTGCCGGGGTGTCGCGCGGAACCGTGAGCAGGGTGCTGAACGCCGGGCGGTATGTCTCACCGGAAGCAAAAATTGCCGTAGAGGAAGCCATTCTTCGCGTGGGATACGTGCCGAATGCGGCTGCGCGCAACCTGGTCAAGCAACGCTCCCAAGCTGTCGCGTTTTTGGTGCACGAACCGCACGCGCTGTTCATGGAAGACCCCAACATTGGTGCAATACTCCTCGGCGCCAACACGGCACTGTCGCGTGCCGACTACCAAATGGTGTGCGTCGTAATTGATTCAGACCGTGATCTTGATCGGGTGGAACGATACCTTGGTGGTGGATTTGTTGACGGCGTCATTATGGTTTCCGCACGCAGCAGCGATCCGGTCATCGAAACCATAGAACAACTTGGCATTCCCGCGGCCTTTGTCGGGCATCCACCCGCATTGAATCGCAGCCCCTTCGTGGGGATCAACAATCGTGCCGCCGCCGCCGCAATCACGCGCAAGCTGCGCGGCACGGGACGCACCCGCATCGGCATGATCGCCGCGGCGCTTGATCGCGACTCGGGTGCAGACCGGCTGGCTGGCTTTCAAGACGCCCTCGGCGAGGAGTTTGACCCCACGCTCGTGGTGGACGTTGAGCACTACGCTTACTCGGCCGGCGTTGATGGGGCGTTGGAGTTGCTCTCGCGAGACGCAACGGTGGATGGCATTTTTGCCGCGTCTGATGCGGTGGCTGCCGGGGTTATGGACGCGTTGCAGCGCTCCGGCAGGCACGTGCCCAACGACGTGGGGGTGGTTGGGTTTGACGACAGCTCCTGGGCGAGTCGGACCAACCCGCACCTTTCCACCGTGCGTCAACCCGCCGGTGCGCTTGGCGAGCAGGCAGCCGAGCTGGTGCTGGCGCAGCTTGCCGGCGCAGCCACGCCCAACTCGGGTATTTTGCTGCCCACGCCCATCATCTGGCGGGACTCAGCCTAGGGTGGCTGTGGCTTTCAGGTGAAAAAAATGCAAAAAGCACAGTGTTTACCCAGTTTGGCATGCATACTATTAAGGCGTTCGCGAACGATGGAGGAAAGTAGCGCGTGACAACTTCGTCTCAAGAGGCTGCGCAACACGCGCACCCGCCAACCAGAATGATTTTCGGGCTCAGATCCCTCCTCGCGGCATCTGCCGCAGTCACCCTTGCGCTCACCTCGCACCTGCACGACTACCAGTTCATGCGACTGTTTTTCACCGTGTTCTTACCCACGTTTGCGCTGCTGCTCATCATCTCTGCACTGAGCACCAAGGTGCGTTCACTGCGGGTGTTGCTGTTTGTGCAGGCGGCGGAAAGCCTGCTCGCACTGTTGCTGCTGCTGTCGCCGCTCGCCGCAACAAATCAGGCGCTTATCTCAATGTTCCTCATCTGGTTGCTTGCCATTGCGCTCGCCGATGTGGGGTGGGGCGCGGCAACCCGCTTCCAATGGTCACCCACCGACACGTTTGTTGTGGGCGGTTTGGGTGTGGTAACCACTGTCGCCGTTGTTGTGATGAACGCAACCCCGGTTGAGGTGCTCGGACTGTTCGGCGGGTATTGTGCAATGTCGGGCGTGTATCTCGCGATTGCAGTGGCCTCAATGAGCGCCCCCAAACTTCAGCACAACACATCGAAGGCTCAGTGATCATGACGCAACCACAGCATCCCATGTTGAATCGCACTGAGCGCCTCGTCTTTGCGCTGGTGGTTGGCCTGTTTGCCGGTGGGGTTTGTGCAATGGCCATTCAGGATGCCCGGCTTGCCCTGATCGCCGCAGCCGGCAGCGCCGTGGTCACCTTCCTGGTGCTTCTCGTGCTTGGGCTGTTTCACCGGCCCAACGCCCCTTCCGCCGACCAGGAGTAGGATCGACTGCGGGCTGCGGGCTGCGGGCTGCGGGCTGCTGACGGCGGACCCGAGCGCCCCGACTGCGGACCCCAGCGCCCCAATAGCCGGCCCGAGCACCCCGACTGCGGCCGGCAGTGATTGTGAACTTGCGTATAGGTGGCGTTGGTGTGGCTGTGGGTATGTTTACTGTGAAAGCAAACACGTCTGCAGTTTTTCGGTGCGGATGCTTGTTCTTGGTGAACATGCAACTGTGAAATCGTTTCTGCGGCGAGCAATGTTTGGTGTACGACAGCGTCGTCTCACCCGCAACTCATGGTGTCAGGTGCCGAATGTTGGGGGAAGCCGAACTGTGTAAGCAGGAATGGATAACCGAGCCATGTGTGACACTTCAACTGTAGTCGGGCAACGAAGCTTGACTTCACGAACACTGCCGAATGGCGCACGCGTTGTGGTGGTGCACGACCCGGGGGCGAAAAACTGCACGGTTGCGTTGTCTGTGGCGGCGGGGATGCGTCATGA
>CAYTSH010000102.1:0-7822 GCA_964440395.1 uncultured Microbacteriaceae bacterium | reverse complement strand
TCGCGCAGCGCTGCGGCACTCAGTCGAGTGGGGGAAAGCACGATCATCTCCGCGCTCGTGCACTCGCCGCTCGCAATTCGCGCCTCATACACACGCAGCAGCGCCTCGGTTTTGCCGCTGCCGGGTGCGCCAACCAGCACCGCGTGTTCGTGCGGCGCGAATTCGTGCAGTCGCCGCTGCGCCTCGGTGAGGTGATGCCGCCACTGGCGTTCAGGTGCCGCGTTGCCTTCGCGGGTGGCACTGTGCTGCTTGATCATAGAATCAACGTTAGCGACAACCACCGACATTCGGTTCGTGTCGCACCCGAAACTCGCGTACCCTAAACGTGTACCCGTGATGAAAGGCATTTCTATGGAAATTCGAATTGGCATGTTGCATGCGCCCCGCGAGCTGAGCTTTGAGTCCGCAGCAACCGCCGCCGACATTGAGGCAACGGTTCGCACCGCGCTGGAGAGCGGTCATGCGCTCGTCACGCTGCAGGATGTGAAGGGCAAGCAGTTCTTGATTCCGAGCGCATCAATCGCCTACGTTGAGATCGGCAGCGAACAATCCCGCCGGGTTGGGTTTGTTGGGTAACTCATGGAGCTCATTTTCGTCATTCTGATTGGCCTGGTGGTTGGCCTGTTTGCCCGTTACGGCATGCCCGGTCGCGACAGTTACGGGGTTGTGCTGCAGTTTTCTCTCGGTGCGGGTGTCGCATCGCTCTCGTGGGTGGCGCTCGCCGCGGCGGGGTTGGATCCCAAGCGGCCGCTCATCTGGGTGGTTGTTACCGCGCTCACCATCGCCTGCTGCGTGCTGACTGCGCGTGCGCTGCGAATTCAGCGCAGCCGCCAAAACGAGCGCCGTTTCGCGGAACTGCTCAAAACGTTCTAACCTCGACCCGGTGCGTCTGCTTGGGGGCGATCCTGTCAGCCCTGAGGCGCACCGGGTCTGCTCTGCCCGTCTTCGATTGTTGGATGCCGTGTGCGGCAGGTCCGAACGGTGCGTCCGCGGCGGCACCGGTGACGGAACTACGCGGTGAGCCCGAGCGCGTCCATCCGGCGAATGTGCGTTGCGATGAGCTCGGTGAACACAGGCTCAATCTGCTCCGCATCGCGACTGGCGTTGTCGCTCGGAATGAGCGCTGATCGAGCGACCAGCAGGGAATCACCCACCAGGCGCCGGCCCCAGAGCGCAAGACTGTCACCCAGTTGCGGGTGTTCACGAATCTGTGTGGCGAGCAGCTCGGCGATTTGCCCGCGTCCCGCGTCTTCCCGCAGCAGTGTTGCAGCGTAGTTGCCGTACTTGTCGGTGACGCCCAGGGCAAGTTGCGCAAAAAACTCGTCGAACAAGCCGCCAACGAGATAAACCAGCAGAACGTGCTCTGACCAGTTTCCGGGGGTAATGCGAGCCACGAACCGATCAATGCCGGAACGGTACGGAGCCATCACCTCGGCGGGGTCGAGATGGCGACGGCGCAACTCTGCGGCAAACTCCTGATACCTTCCCAACGCAATTCCGGCCGCATGGCTGAGTACCTCTTTCGACTGCAGCGAGGGTGCTTCACGCACCGCCCGAGAGGCAGACTCGTAAATCTCGAGTTGCACGTATGCGACCAGACCCAAAAAGTCCCGCACATCAGGAGCGAGATCCGCCAAATGCACCCTCGCCGCGCTGAAATTGGCGTCGCGCGCGCCCAGACGATGCGCGAGGGTTGGCGCGCTCCGCTTCCGTCGAATCCATGAAAACACCGTGCCAGTTTAGCGAGAAACGTATTCCAACAACTAAACTCAATCACAGTACGTGGAAAGCCGCTGGAGCATCCACGCCGCGCCTGCAGGATTGAGGGCGTGCCCATGAATCAACCGAAATAGGCATACGTGAACACTTTTTCAGATCTCGGAATCGACGACGACCTGGTTGCTGCCCTGGCAGCGACCGGCATTGTCACCGCATTTCCCATTCAAGAACAGACCATCCCCCTCGCACTCACCGGTCAGGACATTATTGGCCAGGCGAAGACTGGCACCGGCAAAACATTCGGCTTCGGCCTGCCGCTGATTCAACGACTCGGCAAAGCCCCCGAACCGGGCGTGCAGGCACTCGTCGTGGTGCCCACCCGGGAACTTGCGGTGCAGGTGACCGAAGATTTAGTCCTGGCCACTGCTGGCCGCCCCACCACTGTGGTGTCAATTTATGGTGGAAAAGCGTATGAGGGGCAGATTGAACAGCTGAAAGCCGGAGCGCAAATTGTGGTCGGCACCCCCGGCAGGCTCCTCGACCTTGCGGGGCAGCGGTTGCTGAACCTGGCCAACGTGCGCGAAATGGTGCTTGACGAAGCCGATAAAATGCTCGACCTCGGCTTCCTTTCGGACATTGAAAAATTGTTCGCCCGCACCCCCGAGGGTCGACACACCATGCTCTTTTCCGCCACCATGCCGGGGCCAATCATCGCGCTCGCGCGTCGGTTCATGTCAAAACCAATTCATATTCGCGCAACCGACCCCGACGAGGGACTCACCCAGGCGAACATCGAACACCTCATCTATCGCGCCCATCAGCTCGACAAAGACGAGGTCATTGCACGAATCCTCATGGCCGAGGGGCGCGGAAAAACCGTCGTGTTCACGAGAACGAAACGGGCTGCCGCGAAACTTGTTGAAGAACTCAACGACCGGGGGTTCAACGCGGCAGCCGTGCACGGCGACCTCAACCAGGATCAGCGCGAACGCGCCATGGCGGCATTCAAAGCCGGCAAAAAAGATGTCCTCATTGCGACTGACGTTGCCGCGCGCGGCATCGACGTTGATGACGTCACCCACGTCATCAACCACACCATCCCGGAAGACGAAAAAACCTACCTCCACCGAGTCGGTCGCACGGGACGTGCCGGACGAACCGGCATCGCCGTGACGTTTGTCGACTGGGAAGACCTCCACAAGTGGGCGCTCATCAACACCGCACTCGAGTTCGGTCAGCCCGAACCCATTGAAACCTACTCATCCTCACCCCACCTCTACAGCGACCTGAACATTCCCGCCGGCGCAAAAGGCAGACTCAAACCGACACCAATTAAAGAACACACCCCCAGATCGTCAACCCAAAGCGGTGGAACTCGGGGCACAGCACCACGCACCCGGCAGGAACACGACGGTGACCAGCGCGGCGCAAGCAGCACAAGCCGGCGGCGCAATCGAACCGGAGCCACTCGCCAATCAGCGCCGCAACAGCGAGAAGACCAACAGCAAGGCCCCAGCGAATTGGGTGCAGATGCAGCCGCACCTGTCAACCGCCGCGTCCGCCAGCGGCGTCGCAACCGGCACCCCCGGAACGAATCAAACGAATTGACGTAACCCGGGGCATCCACCCATTATTGATGAGGGGCACCACTCCCCCGCCGCCCAGGAAACCCACACGATCGTAACCGAACAGCCAAAGGTACCGCAGTGACCACAGCCGCAGCCATCACGAAACTAGCCGACGACGCAGCACTCATCTCCGCAGAAACGCAACAACACGCCCATGAGTTGTGGGGGGCGGCAAGCTGGCACTTCGACGCGGTCACAGCAACCTTCACCGTCGACACGCAGCCGCCGCTGCGCTACCCGGCGCACGTACTCGGCGTGTGGGCGCCCCAGACCCGCCGCTGGACGTGGGCGTGGCACCGATCCGTACACCTCCCCGCCGCGGCACGGGCATTCGCCGCACAACTCGCGACGCAGGGGCGCCTGCACGCGATCCCCGAACTCACCCTGCCGAGCGAAGCGCTCGGCAGCGCGCGCGACGTCACCAGCAGGGTACTTGCGGCAAAAACGCTCGGCAACCAGTGGCTGCACGTGACCATCCCCGGCGAAGGCGACACGGTGCTCTGGCTGCTCATCGACAGCGCACAACACCCGCTGCCCAAGCCAAGTGTCGCAGCCGTCAAACTCGCACTGAGCCAGGCGCTCGCACAAGGTACCATCACGAATGCTCGCCGAAGCATCGCCGCGTACTGTGCACAACGAAAAGTGCGCCTGCGCTGGTTCAAACAACGAGAAGCAACCCTCACCCTCCCGGACGGCACCATCACCGTCACCCTAACCGGCCACAATCGCATCGGATCCGTCACCAGCACCACCAAACGCCAAGACCGCGAACCGCGCCGCCAAGCAGACACCGCTTTCGCGCCCGACGCGGCACCCGCAACAACCAGCCAACCCGCCAAGCACGCGGCCGGAAACGCCGCGGACAGTAGCGCGCACGACACC
The DNA here is from genome assembly GCA_964440395.1 of uncultured Microbacteriaceae bacterium. GTDB lineage: Bacteria > Actinomycetota > Actinomycetes > Actinomycetales > Microbacteriaceae > CAYTSH01. Next base: position 3,593 of record CAYTSH010000102.1, on the reverse strand, counting down.
GCGCGCGGGGTGCCCGGTCAAACCGCACACCCCAGCCAAACCCAAACCCAAACCCCAACCCCCAACGCCGCTGCGGAACCGGCGCAGCACGCGGCCGAACCCGGCGGGCTGTTCGGTCGGCTCTTCCGCAGAAAGCGCTGACACGCAGCCCACCGGTCAGCACTCCCGTCGAAAGCGCGCACCGTCGTGCGCCAACCAGGCGAACACTCGGGCGAACACTCAGGCGAACACTCAGGCGAACACTCAGGGCAACGGCGTGTTCGCGTCGCGGGCCATCTGCTGCACCACGGCAAGATCCGTCGTGCACGCACCGAGCCGGTTCGGCTTACCGGCACCGTGATAATCGCTCGCCCCCGTCACCACCAACCCCAAGGTTCGTGCTGCCTGGCGCAACGGCGGTACCCACGCCGCAACATGCTCCGGATGATCCAGCTCCACGCCGTAAAGTCCCCGCTCGGCAAGCAGTGCAAGGCGGTCGAGAGGAATCGGGCGGCGCTGGCGCTGCGCGGCCGGATGCGCGAGCACCGGCAACCCCCCAGCCGCACGAATCAGCGCAATCGCGGCCACCGTGTCCAGCGCCTCGTGCGCCACATAATATTTGCCGTTACTCTGCAACGCGCCCGCAAACGCCGCGGAACGATCTGGGTAAACGCCAAGACGAACCAGCGCATCGGCGATGTGCGGCCGACCCACGGTGCTGCCGGGCGGAATATGCGCAGCCACGGCATCCCAGCTGATGGAAAAATCTGCCCCCAGCAGCCGCACCATTTCCCGGGCGCGCACGTCTCGTTCACGACGCTGCCAGGCGGAAAGCTCGCGCAGGCGTTCGTGAGCCGGATCGAGAAAATAGCCGAGCAGGTGGACGCTTAAGCCACGAAATGATGTCGTAATTTCAATGCCCGGCACCAGCAGCATCCCCGCCGCGGTTGCCGCCGCACGCGCCTCGTCAACACCGTCCATGGTGTCGTGGTCGGTCAACGCCAACCCCGCCAGCCCCAGCGCGGCGGCCTCAGCGACCAGTTGCGTTGGAGTCAGTGTGCCGTCAGAAAAGAGCGAATGGGTGTGAAGATCAACCCTGTCTGTGTGCACGTGTACCGCCCTTTCCATCGGTTCAATGCTACCGGCATGCCCCCAGCGATGCACTTGTGATTCACCACACCGCGCCGGCCACCTGTCGAAGCGATGAGCAAAGACTGGCTAGGCTAAAACCGTTATGGCACGACTCTTCTCAGCATTTTTCCTCCTCGCCTGCACTGTGGGCGGCGTTCTTGCGGTGTGGCCACAGGCAGCTGGCGTCGAGCAGACCTTCCCGTTTGCGCAACTTGTGTCGCTGCGCGGCACGGTCGCCGCAGTGGCCATCGTGGCGGCGATCCTGCTCGCTGGGTTGCGCCTGTTGCTGCGGCGCCGGTCACGACTTCGCGGCCTGCTCGCGAGCCTCAACATTCTCTTGCTGCTGATCGCTGGGGCGCATGTGGCCGTGTTGGTGTCGCGCGCCGTGCCTGCTGCACACGCGCCAACGGCGACCATTGCGCAACAACCCGCCCTGATTGTGGCAACCTGGAACACGTTTGGGGATGCGGTCGATGCGAGTGACATCGCCGAATACGCCCTTGCCAGTGGCGCCGATGTGCTCGCGCTGCCGGAAACAACCGCCGCCGTGACGCAGCGGGTGGCTGATTTGATCGTTGCCGGGGGCGGCAAACGCATGAGTGTGCACCACACGGCGTTCGACACCGTCTACCGTGCCCGTTCAACCGGGTTGCTGATCGCTGATTCGCTTGGCGAATACACGAGCGCAGAGTCCACCTCGCCCACCGGCGCACTCCCCTCCGTCATCGCCCGCCCGAGCGTCGATCCTCGCCTCCCCACGATTGTTGCGGTGCATGCAATTTCGCCGAACCGGTGGGACATGGAGCGTTGGCGCAGCGACCTTCAAGCGTTGCAGTCGCTCTGCGAGCAGCCGAACATGATTCTTCTGGGCGATTTCAACGCTACGATTGATCATCTCCAACCCAATGCCGCCTGCCGCGACGCGGCCGACCAGACCGGCAAGAGCGCATTCGGCACGTGGCCGACGAACCTACCAGCGCTGCTTGGCGCCCCCATTGATCACGTGCTCACCAGCAGTGACTGGTTGGCACTTGAAAGTTCCATTTCAACAGCGTGGGATGCCGTGGGCAGCGATCACCGACCCTTCCGTGCCAGCCTCGTCACCTCGAGCCCGGCGGCACCAAACCAGTGAGAGAATAGTGTTTATGACCGTTTCAAATTCTGACGCACAGCAGCCCGCCGCCGAACAGAGCAACCGTTCCACGGTGCCAAACTCTGAGGCGTTTCGCGCCTACATTATGCGAGACTGGGCAGCTGCTCCGGAGGATCTTCCCGAGCAACGCGAGCAGGCTCCGTTCGCGGCGAAGCGTCGCGAGGCACTCTCCGCGCTGTTTGCCGGCAAACGACTCGTGATCGAAGCTGGCGAGCCCAAGCAACGCTCCAACGACACGTTTTACCCGTTCCGCGCCCACTCCGCGTTCAGCCATTTGACCGGTTGGGGCTCGGAAAGCGAGCCCGGTTCGCTCCTTGTGTTTGAACCGGAAGCTGCGGGGCACGCGGTCACACTGTACATGCGGGAACGTGCGGGTCGGGACACTGTGGAGTTCTACGAGAATGCGGAAATTGGTGAGTTTTGGATCGGCCCACGCCCATCGTGCGCGCAGGTTGCCGCTGATCTTGGTATTCGCACGGCACGCCTCGAAGCGTTCACGGCCACCCCGGACGATCTCACCCTGGCCGACGCTGAGCTTGAGCGAGCTGTGTCTGAGCTGCGCCTAGTGAAAGACGAATACGAGTTGGCACAGATGCGACTCGCTGTTGAAGCCACAGCGGCGGGATTTGAGGACGTGATCCGCGAACTTCAGGCGGCAACCGCCCACACCCGTGGCGAGCGCATCGTTGAGGGCGTGTTTGGTGCCCGGGCACGACTCGATGGCAACGCCGTCGGCTACGACACGATCGCCGCCAGTGGCGCGCACGCCTGCATTTTGCACTGGACCAAAAATGACGGGCCGGTGCAGGAAGGTGACCTGCTGCTCCTCGACGCGGGTGTGGAGGTGGAAAGCCTCTACACCGCAGACATCACCCGAACCCTGCCGATTAGTGGGGTGTTCACGCCGGTGCAACGCGACGTGTATGAGGCGGTGCGGGAGGCGGCTGACGAAGCGTTCGCGATTGTGCGCCCCGGCATCCGGTTTCGTGATATTCACGATAAGGCAATGGAGGTTATCGCGCGGCACACAGCCCGGTGGGGGCTGCTTCCGGTGGAGGCTGCGGATTCGCTGAACCCGGAGGTGCAATACCACCGGCGCTACATGGTGCACGGCACCAGCCACCACCTTGGCATTGATGTGCACGACTGTGCGCAGGCTCGACGTGAGCTCTACCTGGACGGCGTGGTGACGGAGGGGATGGTGTTCACCATCGAACCGGGTCTGTACTTCCAGCCTGACGACCTGACGGTGCCCAGTGAGTTCCGCGGCATCGGGGTGCGCATTGAGGACGATATTGTGGTCACCGCAACGGGTGCGGTGAATCTCAGC
>CAYTSH010000101.1:0-7828 GCA_964440395.1 uncultured Microbacteriaceae bacterium | reverse complement strand
GGCGACCGTGGTGTAAGCAACAATACGGGGCAGCGCCGACCCGACCGCGCTGGCCCCGGCCGGGCGGGGCTGAGCCGGTGCGGCATCCCGCTGATGGAGGCGCTGGGTGATGAACCGTTCGAGCGTGTCGGCGAACGTTGTCAGCCGTGTGAGCGCCGCCGCTTGCACATCGCCGGGGTCGTTGAGCAGGTGGTAGTGGGTGAGCACCCAGGGCACGTCTGCGGGGCCGAGGTGCCCGATATGGTCTGCGATGGTTTCGCCGATTGCCGTGAGGATGGGCAATTGGGTGGATGCCCGGCTGAGCGTCTCCGCGATCCCCGCGAGTCTGTGGTCGAGTTGGTACCAGAGCACATCGGGCTTGGCGCTGAAATAGTTGAAAAACGTTGCCCGGCTCACCCCGGCGCGCGTGGTGATGTGGGTGATGGTGGTGTGCTGGTAGCCCCGTTCGAGGAAGAGTTCTTGGGCGGCTTCTTCGAGCATGGCGCGGCTGGATCGGCGTGGGCGACCGCGAGGGGTGGTTTCGCGTGCCGGCCCCTGCGACTGGGGGCGCCGGGATGGAACGGGTGCGGTGGTCATGTGCTTCAGAATGCCACATTTCAGGCATGCTTGACGCGGGCCGGCGCATAGGGAATGCTGTTGGTGCGGTGTGCGCTTCGTCGCAGCGTGTTGGCGAACAAAGGGGATTTGGTGGAGTGGAGTGATCTTCGGCGAGCGTGGTGCGCGCGGTGGTGTGGCGCGCTCGCCGCAGCCAGCGCTGTTGCGACCGTTTCGTTTTTGTGGGGCTGCAGCGCAGTGAATCCTGCGCAACCGCCGGGCGATCTGACCGGGCAGGTGAACCTCGAGCCGGTGCCGGAGTTCACTGGCCAGGTTCCGGTGTTTGCGGGGCCGTGGGCTGAGGATTTTACCGAGGCGTTTGTTGGTGCGCAGAGCGACGTGCAGCGGAGTGTGCTTCGTGACGGCGTGATTACCGAGCTGGAAGTTGCTGAGGTGCGTCAACAGTTTGAGCAGTGCATGCTGGAGCGGGGATTTCAGGTGGAGTGGGGTGAGTTTGGTTCCAGGGCGGTGAGCGCGCTTGGCGGCAAGCCGATTCGAGGCGATGATTCGTCTGATCTTGAGGCCAATACCGCGTGTCGGCGGAGTGTTGAGGGTGAGATATTGACACTCTACGAAAGCATTTCGCGCAACCCAGACCACCTTGACCCGAAGGAGCTGTTGGTGGCGTGTGCCATCGAACTCGGCGTGGTTGATGTTGGCTATACGGTGGCCGAGTATGAGCGGGATGTTGCGGCGGAGGTGCCGCCGTGGAACCAGTCAAGTGCCGCGATTCGGACCTGCTCCTACGATCCGCTCTCGGTGCTTGCCGCCACCGGGTAGGTGGTGGTGCGGCGGGACTCCGGGCTACCCGCAGCGGTGCAGTGCGGTTATTTGTACTCGGTCTAAAATGTCGGTACGCTTGCTGGTGGCGCCGAACGGCACACCGGGGCGCTGGGCTCGAGCAGACACGACCGAGCCGACCACGGCATCCCAAAGGAACAATTGATGCACCCACGCACCCGCACAGCGCTGCTCGCCGCAACACTCGCAACGGTGCTGCTTGCCGCCCCGATCACCGGATGCAGCGCGCCCGAACAACAAACTCGCACCGGCGAACTCGTCTACGTCATTGAGGGGGCGAACGTCACCGACGGCCACCTTGACATTCACAGCACCCAAATTGACAGCGCCAGCTCAATCCTGCGCAACGTGTTCGACTCGCTCGTTGCCCAAAACGAGGATGGCCAACTGATTCCCTGGCTGGCCACCGAATGGTCGGTGAGCAGCGACGGCCGCGAATACCTGTTCACGCTCCGCGACGACGTCCAGTTCCACAACGGCGAGCGGCTCACGCCGGCGGCAGTGGTGCAAAATCTTGCACACGTGGCAGACCCAAACACCGCATCCGCCCAGGCGCTCGACATGCTCGGAGGGGAACGCTTCCAGCGTGCAGAAGTGCGTGGCGAGCACCAAGTAGCGATTCTGCTCACCGAACCGTTTGCGCCCCTCCTGCGCAACCTGAGCGGACCACAGCTCGGCATGTATGCGCCCAACACGCTCAGCCTGCCGCAGGCGGACCGCACCGCCGGGGGGTCGGCAGTGACCGTGGGGAGCGGACCGTTTCGGTTCGTCTCGGTGACCCCCGGCCAGGAAATTGTGCTGGAGCGGTTCACCGAATACGCGTGGGCGCCGCAGCTGGCACCAGCGTCCGGGGGAGTATCGGACAGTGCCGCCGAAGGGTCCGCCGCTGCCGAACCGGACTCGCCCGACTGGCAACCCGCCACGACCATTCGCATTCGCCTCCTCACCGAACCGGGCGTGCGCATTGCCGCATTCAACGCGGGCGAGGCGCTCGTGGCCGCGGAACTCCCGTCCGCCCAGCTGCGCGAACTTACCCGCCCACATGCGCTCAGGAGTGCCCCGGTGAGCGGTTTGCCCTATTCGTTGCTGGTGAATGACGGTTTTGGTCCGCTCGCCGAACAGCCGGTGCGAGACGCGTTGCGGTTGAGCCTCAATCGGGTGGATGCCGTTGCCGCCGCCACCAACAGCAGCGTTCCAGCGGCTCAACATCTCCTTGCGGGCACCCTGCCGGGTTTGGCGGAAACAAACCCACTGCCCGGTTTTGATCCCGCCGCCGCAGCAACCCTGCTCGACCGGGCGGGCTGGTCCGCGCGGGACGCTGAGGGCTATCGAACGAAGGCTGGCAAACGGTTGACGCTCAACTGGGTGTCGTGGACCCCGTTCCCGCCGGATCATCAGCTGATCGCCTCCGCGTTTCAGGCGGACGCGAAAGCGGTTGGCATTGAGCTGGTGCACGAAACGCTGGAGCCCGCCCAATACATGGCGCGCTACACCGCGCGCACGTTCGATCTCACCGACTGGTCGTTCGCCGCCCTGGATCCGGACGTGTTGCGCGCCCACCTGGCAGATGGCGGCTACCAGAACGTTTCGAGCGTCCCGAAACCACAGGTGGATGCGTGGCTCACCCAGGCCGTTTCGACCACCGACCAGCCCGCCCGCCTCGAGCTGTACACGCAGGTGCTGGACTGGAACGCCGAGTTTGGTGCGATCATTCCGGTGATGCAGCCGATGATGCATGTTGCGATTTCGCCCGCAGTGTCGGGGATTAGGCATGATGAGACGGGGCGGCCAGTGTTTGTTGACGCGAAGATCAATCGCGCCCTGGTTGCCAGGGGGGCGGGCAGGAACTAGATGATTGGCAACCCAGAGCCGGGCGGGTCTGGCCGCTCGCCCGCCGCGTCATGGTTGAGCGCCGCGCGCCAGGGTGCTCGTCGCCTGCGCACTGCAGCCGCGCTGCGCAGCGTCGCGGTCATGCTCCTGACCCTGCTGGGGGCTGCGACCGTGTGTTTTTTCACCATTCGACTGCTCCCAGGTGACCCGGTGGACACCATCATTGGCCCGGGTGGGCGGGTGAGCGAAGCAACCCGAGCCCTCATTCGTGCGGATCTGCTGCTCGATAAACCCGTTTGGGTGCAGTACGTGCACTATCTTGGCGGGTTGATTCGCGGCGACCTGGGAATGAGCTACCAGCAGCACCGGCCGGTGCGGGAGTTGATCATAGCGAACCTCGGTCCCACCCTCGCGCTCAGTGCCCTCGCGCTCGGAATCGCCGCGCTCCTGCTGGCGCTTGGCACGTGGTTGGGGCTGTCACGGTTGCTGCGGCCCTGGCTGGTGGGGCTGGAACTGGTTTCGGTTGCCGCACCCACCTTTTGGGTTGCTTTGCTCCTACTGGGCGGGTTCGCCGTGCAACTCGGCTGGTTTCCCGTTGCCGAACCCCGCGGCGTTCGCAGCCTCGTGCTGCCAGCACTGACACTGGCAATACCAATCAGCGGTTTTCTCGCCAGGGTGCTCCGCGAACAGGTGGAACGCGCCGAAAATGCGCCGTTCAGCATGAGCATCCGCGCCCGCGGGGCGAGCAGGTGGCGGCTGCGGTGCAGGCACGCACTGCGGCACGCGGCCCCCGCGCTGCTCTCGCTTTCGGCAAGTATCGCCGGTTCGCTCATCGGCGGCGCGGTGCTCGTCGAATACATTTTCGGCAGGCAGGGGCTCGGCCGGGTGGCGTTCGAGGCGCTCCTTGCCCGAGATGCCCCCGTGGTGCTCGGCATCGTGTTGGTGAGCGCGTGCGCATTCATTGTGCTCAACGCAATCGCCGAGGCGCTCACCCGCACCATCGATCCGCGTCCCGCCGCAACACTCCGATCCACCGACCCGGTCACTGTTCAGCCGGCTGTGCACGGTGCCGACTGATGCGCCGCCCACCCCGCGGCGAGAGGCTGCGAACCGCGCTCGCGCTCGCCATCCTCGGCATCGCCCTGCTCGCGGCACTGTGGCCAACCCTGCTCGCCCCTGAAGATCCGCTCGCGGTCGCCCTCGACCGCGCCCTCCAGCCACCAAGCGGCGCACACCCGCTCGGCACAGATCAACTGGGGCGGGACGAACTGAGCCGAATCATCTTCGGCACCCGAACCGCACTTCTGGGTGGTCTGTTCGCCGCCGCAACCGCCCTCTGCGTCGGCCTGCTGCTCGGACTTGCCGCGGGTTTCGCCCCGAAACGCCTCGACGCCCTGCTGCAACGAATCCTCACCATTGCCTTGGCTTTTCCTGAACTCCTCACCGCCCTCGTCATCCTCGCGCTCCTCGGTCCTGCCCCGCAAACCGCCATGCTCGCCGTTGCTCTCAGCAACGTGCCCGCAATCGTTCGGGTGAGCCGCACCGAGACCATCGCGGCACGAACGGGTGAACTTGCCCGGGCATCCACCCTATTGGGCTCCCACCCGCTCACAACCCTCGCCCGACATGTTGCGCCGGCGGTGCTTCGGCCACTCGCCGTCATCGCCACCAGCATTGTGGGAACCAGTGCGGTCGCGCTCGCCGGCCTCAGTTTTTTGGGGCTTGGCGCGCAGGAGCCGCAACCAGACTGGGGTGTCATGCTCGCCGCGAGCCGCACCACCCTGCAGCAGGCGTGGTGGTTGACCTGGGCGCCGGGGTTGGCGATGCTGCTGCTGGTGCTTGCGATGGCGCAGCTTGGCTCGGCGTTGGGCAGGCTGGATGCGCGCCGGGTGGTCGGTTCGGCGAGTTGGCGGCTCGTTCGAGCGGTGGGGGCGGTGCCCGCCACCCGCAGCGGACGGGTCGCGGTGGGTGCCCCGATTCCACAGCGGGATGCCGTGGTCGACACGCCGCCGCAGCGCACGACCCAGCGCGCGGTGCTGCCCGAGTCGGGGTTCACGGCGTTGCCAGAGCCGTTGCCAGAGCCGTTGCCAGAGCCGCAGCCCGCTGCTGTCGCGAGCCTCCGCGGTCTGTGCATCACCGCCCCCGGCGAGCCCCAACCGCTGGTCAGTGAGGTGAGTTTCGATATTCGACCGGGGGAGTGTCTCGCCCTGATCGGACCGTCCGGCGCAGGAAAAACCCTGATCAGCAAGTCATTGACCGGGCTGCTACCGGCGGGGTTGCGGGTTGCCGCGCACGGCATCCACCTCAATGGAATCGACGTGCAGCACCTCAGCGAACGGCAGTGGCGCACGCGTCGCGGCAACACCGTCGGCCTCATCAGCCAAGACGCGTTGCAGTCGCTTGACCCGTTGCAGCGCGTCGATTCGGCACTGCGCGAGGCGCTGCGCCTGCACGGCCGGCCGGCCCAGGCGGAGCGCCTCGCGGAACTGCTCGCGAGCGTCGGGCTACCCGACCCGGATCGGGTGCTTGCCGCCTACCCGCATCAACTTTCCGGCGGTCAGCGCCAGCGGGTTCTCATCGCCACCGCGATCGTCTGCGACCCGCCGCTGCTCATCGCCGACGAACCAACATCCGCGCTCGACCCGGAGTTGCGTGGGGTGGTGCGCGACGAACTGCGCCGCCGTCGGCTCGCCGGGCAGGCGCAGCTGCTGATCACGCACGACCTGGAGTTGGCGCGTGAACTCGCAACCCGAGTGTGTGCGGTGCGCGACGGGAGCATCGTGGAGCGGCAGGTGCGGCTCGCGCCGCTTGCCGAGCCCCGTGCCGAATCGCGCGCCGAACTCCGTCTCGAATCTCGCCCCGAACCACGTGCCGAGCCTCGTCCCGAATCGCGCCCTGAACCGTCCTCCGCGGCCGCCCCCATCCTCACCGTCACGGATCTGCGCATGGACTTCCAACCCAGCGGGGCGGGCGCACCGCGCACAGTGTTCAGCGGGCTGAACGTTTCGCTGCAGCGGGGTGAGGTCGTGGGAGTTGTGGGATCCTCGGGTGCGGGCAAAACGACACTCGCCAGGCTGGTGCTCGGGGCGCAGCGACCGACCGGGGGCAGCATCCACCTGAATGGAATCGCGTGGTCAGCGCTGCCTGAGCGTGCCAGGCGACCGCTGCGGCATTTGGTGCAGCAGGTGCCGCAGGATCCCGCTGCGACGCTGAATCCGGCGCATCCGGTGGGCTTAACTGTGCTGGAGGCGCTTGCTGTGCGGCGACGCGCGCACCGCTCGCCGACGGGTGACACTGACGTTGCCCGGCTGCGTGAACTGTTTGCGCGGGTTGGGCTAGCGGAGGAGTTGGCTGCGCGCCTGCCCGGCGAGCTTTCCGGCGGGCAGTTGCAGCGGGTGGCCCTCGCCCGTGCGCTTGCCGTGGAGCCCGCGCTGCTGGTGTGTGACGAACCGACAAGCGCGCTTGACCCGGAAAACACGGCTGCAATAGTGGGGTTGTTGCGCGAGCTCGCCGCGGAGGGCGCGGCGGTGTTGTGCATTTCGCACGACCCTGCCGTGGTTGCGCGGCTGGCCGATCGGGTGCTGCGAGTGAGTGCTGCGGGGGTGTGGACCGAGCGTGTATTTCACGAGCGGTGAGCGTGCGTTCCCTGAGCAGCAACCGGGGTGGAGAGCCGCAAGGGCGCTCCACCCCGGTTGCTAGTTGGTGTGAGAACCGGTCACGCCCTTGTCGTTGAGGTCCGGTTACGCCCGCGCACCAGCATGCCCGAGCCGATTGCTAGCGCCAGAAGTCCGAGCCAAACTCCGTGCTGGTTGGCGCTGCCGGTGCGTGCGAGGGGCGTGGCTCGCAACTCGGCTGTCGCCGCGTCACTCGGTGATGCGGATGCTGGCGTGGTTGGTGCAGGGCTGGTCGGGGTTGGCGTGGTCGGGGTTGGCGTGGTCGGGGTGGGTGCAGGTGAGACCGGATCGACGGGTTCTGCTCCCACACTCACCAGCGCTGGAGTGGAAACTACGTTCCCGTGGCAGTTCATCAGAGTGACCCGGTAGGCAGTAGGGGTGCTCGGGGCTGGCACTGAGATTTCAGGTTTGGCGTCGTTGGCGTCGTCAAAGAGAGTGGTCCAGGTTTCTGAATCGGTTGAGTATTCCCAGACGAGGAAGAGCGGGTCGCCGCTCGCCTCGACGCTCAGACGAACGAGAGTGTCTTCAGGTCTCACCGTGACTGATTGTGGTTGAGTGAGAATCTTTGGTGCCTCACCGTAGGTGTAGGTGAAGTTCGACGAGACGACCTGATCTCCAAACACAGTCGATGACACTGTCAGCGATTCGGTGCCGCAGAATCCTTCCGGGGCGATGACGGTCACACTACCATCAGCTTGCACGGTGGGGTCTATGGCGTATCTGTTGCCAAACGTCACCCAGCTCAGGGTTGGTGCGTTCAGCTGGATCGGCAACACGCTGGTGGTGCTGGTTGTCCCGGCGGCGAAGAGGTTTGATGACCAGCCGTAGAGGTTCCCTGCTGCGTCGATCGCAAAGTGAGTGTACCCCTGCGCGACCGTTGTCGGGGTGAACCCGGCTGGCAGGTCAACTTTGGTGGGAGTGTTAGCCAC
>CAYTSH010000100.1:0-7834 GCA_964440395.1 uncultured Microbacteriaceae bacterium | reverse complement strand
CCCCAGCGGTCCCGACCCCAGCGACCCCAAGCCGCGCGGCCCCAAGCCTCGCCAACCCGGGCGCACCCGCAACGGCGCGAACCGACCCGCCCGCGCGACGCACCCGCAACAACACCACACCCAGCGCAGCCAGCAGCGCGCCCAGCACCATGCTCAGCAGCGGTGCACTCGTGCCCGCACCCGTCACGGCCAGCATGGGCGCGCCAGCCACCGCTCCGGGCTGCAGCACGGGGGCACTCGGCGTCGGCGACCCACCCGGACCCTGGGTGGGGTTCCACGGTGAACGCGACGGTTGCGGCTCCTGTGTGGGCACTGCCGGGTCGCTTCGGGTCGCATCGCTGCGCTCCACCACCACACCGCCAGCGGCGATCGTGGTAACAGCCGCGCCGAGAATGGGTTTGCCGCTGGCATCAAACGCGGTGCGAACGGAGCCCGCAAATGCCGGCTCCGGCAATGGCAGGGCCTGCTCCGCCGAACTGAAATAGAACACCGTACGGTTCGGGCCGGTGATGTTCGCAACACTGGCAATCAAGGGCTGAATGAGCACGGCATCCAAGTCTAGCGAACCACCAAACGATGCCGCGGTCACCGTCGAATCGCCGGCCGGAAGCAGCGTGCCCAGGGCGAGCGGTTTCCATTGGCCGTCAGCCTCGGTCAGTCCGGGAGCGCCCACACCGCCGCTCGGCAACGTTCCCAACCCGGTTGAGCGGCTCGACCAGGTGCTGGTGCCGGCCACTTCCGGGCTTCGATAAATAATGGGATGCAGTCGCCGGGCCGCGTCGCTCACCGGCAGTTCCAGCGTGGCTCGTTCCCGATCGGCGATGCGCAAAAACGCGCCACCGCTGATTGAAGACTCACCAGTCCATGAGCTCGGCGGGGTGACGACGGAACCGCCCACGGCATCCTCACCCTCAATGGAAATGATGCCATCGATGCTGCTCGCGGTTTGCATGCGCAACGCGGTTGTTTTCACGTCAGGATTCGCGTCCAGGGCAAGCATTGTGAGCAGACCGTGGATGGTTGATTCGGCGCCAGCGTTGCGGTTTGGCGCGCCATTCGGGGCAAGCCCATCGAATGTTACACCCGTCGCCTGGTCGTACATCACCTGCCCGGCGTGGTTTGCGCCAAAAAACCAGGCTGCTGCCAGGCCAGCAACGTCACGCAGCGCGGGGGCGTCGGCGGCCACCGCGGTCGCCAGGGCACTCTGCACCCGAGAATCAACCCCGTACGCAATCTGCACCGGCTCGGTAAAGCCGGGGCCCCAAGCGTTGTCCACACCCCCGGCGGCAAGCAACTGCCCGGTGAATTGCACCCCGTCAGCCACTGCCGGCTGCGTCAGGTCGGCGCGTTGCAGCACCGCCCCGGCGGCGGCGAGCGCGGCAGGCGCCTGCCCACCCCACCCGTGCCACAGTGATTGTGAACGCACCCACGGCATGATCGCCCCGAACGGCCAGGTGGTGGTGTTGCCGCTCGCCATTGCCGCAATGCCTTCCGCGTAGCGTTCGAGGGCGGTGCGCGCCGGCTGGTCGTTGGGGTTTGCGGCGACGTATGCGGCGAGTCCAAGCACGGCCTCCCCGGTTGCGTCCGCGCCGTCGGCGATCAGCCAGGCGGGCACCTGCACGCCGTCGGCAATTTCCCACTGCCCGTAGCGGGCGAGGCTTTGCGCGCCAAGCGCCTCCAGTGACAGGTGCAGGCGTTCGTCAAGGAACGCCGCAAATTCCGGGTCGCTCTGTTTGAACGCCGCGTAACCTTCACCGAACGCCCACACGCTGCGGGCAACCCAGTACGATTCTGCGGAATCTGACGGGTCGGGCAGTTCCACCGGTTCGGCGCTGGGGTTCAGCACCCCGTCGGGTTGCAGCCACAGCACACTGTTGCCCCGCCCGTTTCCTTCCGTGGTTTGCAGGTAGGCGACCGCCCGCAGGAGTTCCCAGGCGTGGTTTTTGCTCGCCAGTTCGCCGGTCTGCTGCCAGTGCCGCACATACACGACTGCGGCGCGGGTAATGTCGTCCGTGTTGTACGCCCCTTGACCCCAGTGGCCGGTGTTTTGGTCGAACGTTCCGCCACCAACGTTCGCAAACGTGCCGTCACCGCGGTTATCGGCGTAGGTCCACGGCGCGACCCCGATCGGTTGTTCCGCCTGCCGGAACGTGCTGTGTCCGGGCACATCCAGGTAGGGGAACGTGTCGAGGAGACTGTCGAGGTGCGCCAACTGGGTGAGGGGCGCGTCGGGGTTCACCGCGGTTGGCGCTGCCGGTGCTGCTGTCGCCACACCTGCGGGGAGGGTGAGCCCCACCGCGAGTATGCCGGTGGCGGCGAGTGCCGCCGTTCGATTGAAAACCTGCCAGGATGCCATTGTTGCGTTAAACCTTTACGTCCAGTCGAGCTACACCAATGTTTGAATCGGCCATGCCGTAGAACACGAAGAGTTGCCCGTCGATCTGTTCAATGGCGGTGGGGAACACCACGTTTGGCACGGTACCTGCGCGTTCCTCCTCGGTTTCAGGGAACAACAGGGGCTCCTCGGTGCGTGCGATGACCCGGCTCGGATCCACGGCATCCAAAATCATGGCACCGGCGGCATAGTTCACCCCCTGCTGCTGCTCGAATGCTGACTCCTCAATGCGGCCAGAAACGCCGTGGTGGATGATCAACCAGCCCTGATCGACGCGCAGCGGCGCCGGGCCGCCACCAATTTTCAGCGCCTCCCACGGGTGCAGGCTCATGGCGACGGCTCGGCTGTCGTACTGGTGCACGAGCGCGCGAATATCGTGCTGCACGGCGCTCACCGGGGTGTATGAAATCCAAATGCCAGCGCGTTCGTCTTCAACACCTTCGGGCAGGCGGGTGCCCTCGCCGGGGCGAATCCAATCCAGGTCCCACATGGGGCGGTGCAGCATGGCGTAGCTTTCTTCGCCGGTGGCCGGGTTGATGACCGGCTCGGGGAAGAACACGCAGTCTTTGTTTGGAAACAGGTTCAGGTCCATGGAAAGCGCGTCATCGAACTCGAAAAACACCGGCCCAAGCCGTTCCCAATGCATCAGGTCGGTGGAGGTGGCGAGTGCGGTGCGCGGCCCCATCGGCCCGTAGGCAACGTACGTCATGACGTGCAACCCGAGGCTGGGCACGAACGTCACCCGTGGATCTTCCGTTCCGGCGTTGTTCGCGCCGCGTTCCCAACCGCGGTCAGGTTCCAGCACGATGCCTTTGCGTTCAACCCCAACCGGGATGCCGTTCTCAATCACCACCTTGGCAAGACCAACGCGGGACACGTTTCCAGCCGCAACCAGTCGCGGCAGCAGGTACAGCTCGCCGTCTGGCCCGTAGCCGCTGGCGGGGTTCAGGACACCCTCGACTTCGTGCGGATTTCCCGGTTCTGGCGACATGATCACGCCCAAACGTGTGAGCGAGAACGGTACCTCAGGTGAAATGGTCATGTGTTGTTATCCTTTTACGCTTGAACCGATGTTGGTGGAGATGAATTGTCGTTGAAAAATGATGAACAGCACAACCGCCGGTGCTGCGAGCACACACGCACCCGCAAGGATCGCGCCGAACGGGTTTGCGGTCGTTGCGGCAGCGTTGCTGATGAAGTTTGCAAGGGAAACCGCGAGTGGCTGCATGTGCTGCTCTTTCGTGATGAGGAACGGCCACAGGAACTCGTTCCACGGCCCGATGAAGGTGAGCAGCGTTGCGGTGAGCAACGCTGGGCGCACCAACGGCAGCGCGATTCCGGTGAGGATGCGCAGCTCTGAGGCGCCGTCAAGGCGGGCTGATTCAAACAACGAAACGGGGATCTGCAGAAAATATTGCCGAAAAATGAACACCGCGGTTGAGTTGATGGCGAACGGCAGGATCATTCCCAGGTAGGTGTCGCCGAGACCGTAATCGCGCGCAATGAGCACATACAGTGGGATGAGCAACAGGTGGAACGGCACCATTTGCACGAGCAACATTAGTGCAAACACAACGCCCTTGCCGCGAAACTGCAACTGCGCCAACGCGTACCCGGTGAGCGTGCCAAAAAACAGGGTGCACAGCAGCACACCACCGGTGAATAGGCCGGAATTGAGCAGGCTGCCGAACAGGTCTATTCGTTCGTTGATGTTGACGTAGTTTTCCAGGGTGAGGTTGCTGGGGTTCGGAAAAGCACCGGCAACCGTGGTGTCCGGGTCGGTCTGCAACGAACCCACAATCATGTAGTAGAAGGGGAAAATGAACACGAACGCGCCCACACCGAGCAGCACGTAGCGCAACGCCCGCGTGCCCCGTGATTCTGTGCTGAACTGCTGATCGTCGTCGTGACGTTTCTGAACACGCATTACGATTCCTTTCCGCCGACAAGTCGGCGCTGAATCAGGGTGACCGCAGCCACGAGCACCACCAAAATAATGCCCAGCGCGGCACCCACATCAGGCTTGGACTGCTCAATGCCGATGCGGTACATCAAAAAGACGGGCGAGGTTGAAGCCCCATCGGGTCCGCCACCGCTCGTGAGCAGGTACGGTTCGGTGAACAGGTTCGCCCCGGTGATCGTCGCAAGGACAGTCACCAGCACGGTCGCCGGGCGAACACCCGGAACAGTCACCGCCCAAAACGACTCCCAAGCGTTTGCGCCGTCCAGTTTCGCCGACTCGTACAACTCATTCGGAATCGCTTGCAACGCGGCAAGGAACAACAGAATGAACAAACCGAGTTGCTTCCAGGTGACATACAACGCCACCGTTGGCATGGCAAGAAACGGGTTCGACAGAAACGAAGGCTCCGGCGCCCAGGAACCGAGCAGGTTCGTCACCAAACCGCCCTCACGGAACAGGAACAGCCACACCGAAACCACCGCAACCGATGCGGTGATGTAGGGCACATAGAAACTCACCCGGAGAAGGGCTTTGAACCGCAGAATCTTGTTCAAACCGTTCGCAATGCTGAGCGAAAATATCAACGTGAGTGGCACGTTGATAACCAAAAACACCCCAATATTCAAGAAAGATCGCTGAATCTGCGGATCCCGCAACACGGTGAGGTAGTTATCAAATCCAACAAATGCTGGCGGGGGAACGTCAGCACCCGGAGCGGTGAAAAAGAAATCGTGAAACGAAATCCACACCGAATACCCCAACGGTATCGCCAACACACCCAAAATAAACAGCACGTACGGTGCCACAAACGCGAGTCCGAGCGGGTGGCGGCCAAACAGTTTGGCCACCACCCCCGAACCGGACGATTCGCGTGATGATCGAATGCCGGTACTCATTGCGGTTGACTTACTCGGCGACGAGTTCGTTGACCTTCGCGGCCGCATCAGCGAACGTCTTCTTCACATCCGCGTTCCCATTCACCACAGACTTCACATACGCGTCACGCAACACCTGCAACGCCTCAACAGAGTTCGGCACCGAAGGAATATCGCGGGCGCGACTCGCCTGCTCAGCAAAATCCTTGTACGTCGGGTTGGCGGTGAAATAGTCACTAAACGTTCCCGCCAAGTCGTCGCGGATCGGCATCTGCCCCGTACCCTCCAAGAATTTGCCATCCTGCTGCTCACTCGTAGCGAACTTCAAAAACTCCCACGCGCTCTCTTTGCTCTTGCACGACGAATACAAACCAATGTTCTTCGCATCCGCAAACGTGTAGCTCTTATCCCCAGCCTTCTGCACCGGAATCGGCACGGTGCCCCAGTTCACCTTATCGCCGTAAGCACTGATCGCCCACGGGCCACTGATCGCCATGGCGCTCTTGCCGTCCGCAAACGCGTCACCAACATACGCCTCCTTGCCCGCGAGTTTCTGATCGTACACAGACTTCCAGAACTCAGCCGCGGCAATCCCAGCCTCGTTATCAAACGTCGCCTTGCCGTCCTCCACCATCAACTGTCCACCCGAGTTGGTTGCAAACACGGGCAAGAAATCGAAAAACGACTGGTAAAACTCGCTCCCCGGAGACGGGAAGATTGCGTTCTCGGCGACCCCGGCATCCACCAATTTCTTGGCGGTGTCCAGAAAATCAGCCTGGGTTTCAAGCTTCGGATTTTCAGGATCAAGACCGGCAGCCTTAAACATGTCCTTGTTGTAAAAAATCACAACCGGGTTGCTCTTCCACGGCATCTGATAGAACTTGCCGTCAGCCGACCGGAACTGCTCCGCAGCCTCGCCACTACGCTCCGTGATGTACTTCTCGCCGTCCGGGAACGAACTCAAATCAACCAGTCCGCCGGCTCGCTGAAACTGCGGCACCGCAGCCGGCGCGGTATTCAGGATGAGGCACGGCGCGTTGCCGGCCGTGATTGCAGCTGTAATGACTTCTTCGGAGCTCTTACCGGCAGGGATTTCCTGCGCCTTTACTTGTGCGTCTGGGTGATCCGCATTCCAAGCATCCACCAATTGGTTTCCCCAAGCCACCTCGGACTCATTATTGGAAAGCCAAATCGTGAAATCACCCCCGGCCGCCTTCGTGCCGTCGCCACTCGCGGCGTCGTCACTGCTGCTGCAACCGGCGAGCAGTGTCGTCGCCAGACCCAGAATCGCGATGCCCGCAAACACGCGGGTTCGTTTGGTTGAGATGGTTCTCATTGTGTGTTCCTTTTCTTCATTGAATGGCGCTTGCCGGCGTCGGCAAGCTGGTGGGTGAAACGGTTGACTCCCTCGTGACAATCACCGGCGGCGACAGTTGCACATCGACACCATCATCGCTTCCGCTGATCACCTCGAGAATCTTTTGGGCTGCAGCCTGGCCAAACTGAAACGGGTTGGTTGCAACCGTGGTCAATGTGGGATGCATGTACTGTGAAAGTTCAGAATTGTCATACCCGGTAACGGAAAGCTGCTGCGGAATTGCGAGCCCCAACAGGCGGGCTCGAGCCGTGCCAGAAATAGCCATCACATCGTTCGCAAACACAATGGCCGTGGGTCGATCCGCCCGGTTCAACAACGCACTCGTCGCCTCGGCACCACCGGCCGCCGAAAAGTCCGACTCCACCCAGAGGTGGGTTGGGAGGTTGTGCGCGGCCATTGCCCGCTGCCACGCGGCGAGCCTGGTGCGCGAATGGCTCATGCTGAGCGGCCCGGTGACGTGCGCAATACGGCTGTGTCCAAGCTGCACCAGGTGGCCCACCAGGGCGGTCACCCCCCGCTCTTCGTCGCTGCACACCGCGGTGAACGGCGACGGCACGTCAGGCCGGTTGAGGGTAACCGCGGGCATGCCAATTTCGCTCAATACCTGGATGCGGTGGTCGTCACCCTTCAAATCCGTCAAGATCACGCCGTCCACGCGTCGTTCCGCCGCGAACCTGCGATACCCCTCAACCTCCGCTTCGGCGGAGTCCACCACCTGCAGCACGAGCGCGTGCGAATGGGCGGAGAGCACGCTTTCGACACCCGCGAAGAAGGCGTTGAAAAACGAGTCAGTGCTTACAATTTGCGGATCGCGGGCGAGGATTACCCCCACCGCGAGTGAGCGCGAATTCACAAGCGCTCGAGCGTGGGGGTTGGGGTTCCAGCCGAGGGATTTGGCGATTTCGAGCACCCGGCGTCTGGTTTCGTCGCTCACCCCGGGCTTGTTATTCAGCACGTATGACACCGCGCCTTTGCTCACACCGGCGGCACGAGCAACGTCGGAGATTGTGACCTTTGTCATTTGTGCTCCTTTGCGCTTTGTGCTTTGTGCTTTGTGCTTTGTGCACGGCGATTGCCTAAACTGAACCGGTTAAGTGCTGAACCGGTTAAGTGACGATGCTAGCGCACCGGACGACCCACGTCAACCCTGCCCCGCCCCCTCCCCCCTGGGTGAGCACAAACGCACGCAACACACCACCCCACCCGGGCACACGCGCTCACCC
>CAYTSH010000099.1:0-7915 GCA_964440395.1 uncultured Microbacteriaceae bacterium | reverse complement strand
CGTGCTCGCGCGCTTGTTTTTGCGCACCCTCAGACGCTGCGGCGTGCTCGCGCGCTTGTTTTTGCGCACCCTCAGACGCTGCGGCGTGCTCGCGCGCACCTTCCGCGGCGTGCTCGTGCTCTTCACTCATTCGTGCTTGCGCCCATCACTCATAGGGTTTCTAGAATAATGCGCGCCGGGTTGCAACGCACATCGGGCGGGCGCCTCAACGTCAGGGGTGGGGCAGCCGGTGCGCACCGAACTCCTGATCGTATCGTGGGACGAACACCGGCTCAACCAGCACACCGGCGGTCGAGACGGCAACCCCCGCAATGGCTTCGGTCACTGCCGTGATAATTTCGGCGGCAACCGCCTCCAGCGACTGGTCAACGCTGCTCATGCCCATGGCCGCGGCAACGGGCGTGTTGTCGAAACCCACCACGGGAATATGCTGACCTGTGGCCAACCTGGCACCGAGCGCGAGCGCATCACTGGCGCACACGATCGCGTCGGGGCGGTCCCCCCGCTCCACCAGCGCACTCATCAACGCCACCGCCTGGCCGACACCGTCAAGGCAGCGCAAGTCGCGCAGTTGCGAGCAATCTGGCGAGTCGGTGAGCGTTCTCATGGCGTCGAACCAGCCGGAACGGCGATCATCGCCCGTGCCAGACGGGCTCGGCCAACCCAAGAACGCAATGTCCCGGTAGCCCCGTTCCAGCAGGTCTGCGGTGGCGGCGAAGACGCCCCGGCGGCCATCCACATCCACCCATGGATGCCGTGGCACTCCCCCAGCCTCAGCCCCCCACGGTCTGCCAAACGTCACGAATGGCACGTGTTGCTCGACAAGCCATTCGGTGCGCGGGTCACCGTGGAACGTGGAGGTGAGCACAAACGCATCCACGGCTGCCGCGTCACGCAATCGACGGAACGCCTCAATTTCTTGCTCCGCACTGTCCGCGGTGTACAGCAGGATGCTGTGCTGTGCTGCTGCGGCGTGCTCGGTGAGTGCGTGGAGGAAACCATCGAGCACGGCACCGGAGATTCCGTCGCCGGCACGATCAAGCCGCACACCGAGGGTGGCGCTTCGCTGGGTGCGCAGTCGGCGGGCGGCGACGTGCGGGCGGTATCCCAGCGCAGCGATTGCTGCCTCAACCCGCTGTTTGGTGTCGGGCCGCACCCGGTCGGGATAGTTCAGCACGTTTGACACCGTCTGGCGGGATACGCCGGCGTGGGTGGCCACATCGATGATCGTGGGCAGGGCTCGCATCTGTCCTCCTGTGCAACCGTTGCTGTCGGGTAGTGCTGCGTCTCCGCAGACCAGTTCCCAGCGTAGCGGCTGTGTTTGTGTCGAGGTCGATTGCGCGCACAGGCCTCTTGCGCTTCTGCGCTGGTGCGCGCGGGGTCGCGCGGGGTCTCGCGGGGTCGCACGGCCGGCTGTCACCCCGAACCAGCACCCCGCCGTCTTCGTTGCACCCGATCACATTCGCACCTCGCCGAGCGAGCGATACGCCCATTCGGCAGAAACTACTCCAAGACACCATGTTGACCATCCATTTCTGCCGAACGGATGTACCAACAGGCCCGCCCCACACCGCATCGCACGGGCAACTGCCACCTCGAACCGGCACCCCACCGTCTTCGTTGCACCCATTCGGCAGAAACTACCCCAAGACACCCTGCTCACCATCCATTACTGCCGAACCGATGCACCAACAAACCCACCACACACCGCATCACACGGGCTACTGCCACCCCGAACCGGCACCCCACCGTCTTCGTTGCACCCATTCGGCAAAAAACACCCCCAGACACCCGGCTCACCACCCATTACTGCCGAACGGATGCACCAACAAACCCACTACCCACCTCGCCGAGCGAGCGATGCGCCCATTCGGCAGAAACTACTCCCAGACACCCTGTTCACCATCCATTACTGCCGAATGGATGCACCAACAAACCCACTACCCACCTCGCCGAGTGAACGATGCGCCCATAGGGAATCACCCAGGTCGAAGCCAGCCCGCAGCCCAAGGAATCACCCAGGTCGAAGCAAATCCACAGCGCTAAACGAGCCCCGCAGCCAGAAGAATGACTCAGCCGAAAGCCAGCGCTCAGGATGAAGAAACACTCAGCCAGAGATTAATTTGAACGTTCAAAAAAAGTGCGCTACAGTCATCACAGACCCCGAGCAACGGCAAAGCACCAGGGCAAGCGCACACCAAGCGGCTCTGCGAACAACACAATCCCGCCGACCAACCGGCACTGCACACAACGCAACACCGCCAACCCGGCAGTAATACCCCAGCACAACCCGCACACAAAGCAGCGGGAACACCCGCGGCGCAAACCCCGCGCCGGCTTCGCGTGCACCACCCAGCCCGGTCGCCCGCGCCCAGTACTTACCAAGGAACGCTGTTCCACCAACGATGTTAGGAGCACCCATGTCATCATCACTACGCAACACCAGCCGGCGCAGCCTCACGGCCGCAGCCGCACTCACTGTCAGCGCAATCGCACTCACCGGTTGCACCGGAAGCGGATTCGACAGCGACCCCAAATCCAGCGCCGGGAGCAACGGTGGGCTCACCGTACTCATCGGTTCGAGCGGGGATGCCGAAACCAACGGCATCAACGCGGCGGTAGCCGACTGGAGCAAAGCTTCCGGCACGAACGCAACCGTTACGGTCGCAAACGACCTCAACCAGCAACTCGCCCAAGGATTCGCGGCAAAAAAACCAGCCGATGTGTTCTACCTCACCCCAGACGTGTTCGCGGGATACGCTTCCAACGGCTCGCTCCTGCCCTACGCAGACAAGTTGGAAAACCTCAACGACTTCTACCCCAACCTCCTCGACAACTACACCTACGAAGGCAAGGTGTATTGCGCCCCCAAAGACTTCTCCACCCTGCAACTCATCATCAACACCGACCTGTGGAGCGCAGCGGGGCTCACCGATGCAGACATCCCCACCACGTGGGATGAGCTCAGCGGTGTCGCGGCGAAGCTCACCACCGCAGACCACGTCGGGCTCGCGTTCAGCGGAGAATACGCACGAATCGGCGCATTCTTCGCGCAGGCCGGTGGGGCACTCATGAACGCCGACAGCACCAAAGCAACCGCTGACAGCCCCGAAAACATCGCGGCACTCACCGAAGTCAAAGCCATGCTTGCCACCGGCAATGTGAAATACGCGGCAGACGTTGATGCAGGGTGGGGCGGCGAAGCATTTGGCAAACAAAAAGCGGCCATGACCATCGAAGGCAACTGGATCACCGGGGCGCTGCGCAACGACTTCCCCGAAATCAACTACCTCGTCGCCGAGCTGCCCGCCGGCCCGGCAGGGAAAGGCACGCTCCAATTCAGCAGCTGCTGGGGCATCGCCGCAGACAGCACCCAACAAGAAGCCGCCATCGAATTAGTGAAATCCCTCACCGACCCCGAAACGCTCAACACCTACCCCGACGCATTCGGGATGCCGCCACTCAAAACGGCGGCAGCGGCGTGGAGCGCGGCAAACCCAGACCTGGTCGCGTTCCTCAACGGTGCCACCTACGCAAAAAGTGTACCCACCGCGCTTGGCAGCTCCGCCGTCGTCGCAGACCTCAACGCCCAACTCGAACAACTCAGCACCGGTGACCCCAAAACCATACTCACCGAGGCGCAGCGCAACCTCGAAGCGCTCCTGAAATAACCCCGGCGTCGACGTGACCCGCGCGGGAGCCGAACCGGGCACCCGCGGGGGGGGTCACGCTGGCGGCTGGCAACGGCATCCACCAATTGAACCCAAGGAACACCATGCAGCGACGCACCCCACGCCGAACGTCGATCCACGCGGGACAGACGCTTTCCGGCTGGCTGTTCACCCTCCCCGCGGTTGTTATTTTAGGCACGTTCCTCTTCGTGCCCATCGTCATGGCGCTGTGGGTCAGCGTCTCCGACTGGGGTGGACGCGGCAGTCCATTCTCGCCCGACGTGTCATTCGTGGGGCTCAAAAACTACCAAACCGTGCTCGCCGGTGGCGGACTAGCAGAAAAAGACTTCGGCATCGCCCTAAAAAACAACGCCTGGTACGTGCTCCTCGTCGTACCAACACAAACCGCACTCGCCCTCATCCTCGCGCTGCTCGTCAACCGCGCCCGACTCTGGGGGCGGGGATTCTTCCGCACCGCATACTATTTTCCGTCCGTCTCAAGCACCGTCGCCATCAGCGTGCTCTGGTTATTTCTGTTCAGCGCAAACGGGGCGGTGAATAAAATCCTCTCCTGGTTTGGCATTATCGGACCCAACTGGTTCGCCGACCCCAGCGGAGTATTCGCCAACCTGGGGCGTGCCCTCGGCATCGAAACCGGTCCCAGCTGGCTCACCGAACCCACACTGCTCGGCCTGCCACTCTGGGACTGGCTGGGCGGCCCATCAGTCGCCATGACCGCCATCATGCTCATGGCCATCTTCACCACCAGCGGCGTGTTCATGCTCTACTTCATCGCATCGCTGCAAACCCTCAGCAGCGACGTCGACGAAGCCGCCAAGATCGACGGCGCAAACAACTGGCAACGATTCTGGCACATCACCCTGCCCCGGCTACGCACCGCCCTGTTCACCGTCGTCACGCTCGGCATGATCGGCTGCTGGCAAGTCTTCGACTCCGTTTACACCGCCACGCAAGGCGGCCCGGCAAAAACAACCCTCACCCCCGCCTACCTCTCCTACCAGAGCGCCTTCACCAACCAGCAGTGGGGGCAAGGCGCGGCAATCGCGTTCCTCCTGTTCGTCATCATCATTGTGTTCACACTCATTCAGCGCTGGCTCCTCGCGGAACGCCGAGTATCCAAACGCCGAATCCGCGCCTACGCCCCCGCAAAGGAACAGTCATGAGCACCAGCACCCCGCACGCCACCCGCACCCCATCGCTACGGCGCATTTCACGACGCACACTGCTCTACGCGGTGCTGATCAGCCTCGCGATTATCTACATCACGCCATTTCTTATCCAAGTGGCCACCTCCTTCAAAACGGAGGCAGACGCGGCGGCCAACCCCGTGTCACTCATCCCCAACCCGTGGACCACCGCCGCCTATGAGCGCCTGTTTCTGTACAGCGACTTCCCCACCTGGCTCAAAAACTCCGTCGTTGTCACCGTGTTCGTCACCCTCGGGCGGGCATTCTTCAACTCACTCGCCGGGTACGCCCTTGCGCGCCTCACCTTCCGCGGACGCGGCATCATCTTCGCCGCCATCGTCGGCGTGCTCAGCGTTCCCGGAGTCGTGCTGCTCATCCCCAAGTTCCTGGTGATCAACCAGCTCGGCATCTACGACAGCTACGCCGGGCTCATCCTGCCGCTCCTCACCGACGCCGCCGGCATTTTCTTCATGAAAAACTTTTTTGAAAGCATCCCCATGAGCGTCGAAGAACAAGCCAGACTCGACGGTGCCGGAAACTTTCGTGTCTTCTGGTCAGTGGTGCTCCCCATGGCACGACCCGCACTCGTCACCGTCATCATCCTCGCCTTCCAAGGATCCTGGAACGAACTCAGCCACTTCATCGTCGCGGCAGGTGACCCCGCACTCACCACCCTCACCAAAGGGGTTGCTTCGCTCGCCAGCGGGCAACTCAGCGCCGGAACCCAATACCCCATCAAACTCGCCGCCGCGCTCGTCATGACCATCCCCGTCGCCATTCTGTTCTTCGTCATGCAAAAACGCATCATGAACACCAGCGACGGCGCAGTGAAAGAATAAACGCAGCACACCACCGACCCAGCACCAGCACCACCCCAGCACCACTCCAGCCCCAACCCCAACCCCAACCCCAACCCCAACCCCAGCACCACCCCAAACCACACAGAAAGCACCCGCATGGCCCACCACCTCCAACCACTGTTGCACGACCGTTCCGTCACCCTCACCGCACCGACCCAAGTGTGGGGCGAGGTTGATGGCGGTCTGGACGCCGGCATCCACCCAATTGATGGCTACTACCACTGCGACAACCGGGTGATCAACCGGCTGCGACTCACCGTCGGCGGGCAAACGCCCGAACCGATCGGGGGCGGGCAACCCAAGGCGGGGCATAGCGAGTTTTATGCGCTCACCCGCGGCATCGACGATCACACCGCGGACCCGCGCGTGCGACTCACCCAACGGCGCGACGTTCGCGCCGGGCACATTCAAGAAACCGTCACCATCAGCAACGGCCTCGCAACCGAGATCAGCACCGACGTGTGCATTGAGCTCAACGCCCGTTTCGACAGCATGCAGGACATCAAGGCGGGCATTCCGGGAAACACGCCGCTTCGCATCGTTCAGGCGGGCGATCAGCTCACCC
Source organism: uncultured Microbacteriaceae bacterium (assembly GCA_964440395.1). GTDB lineage: Bacteria > Actinomycetota > Actinomycetes > Actinomycetales > Microbacteriaceae > CAYTSH01. The sequence continues at coordinate 1,611 of CAYTSH010000099.1, read as the reverse complement.
TCACCGCCGCACACACCACCTGCACGCTGCACGCGCCCGGCGCCGACATTTCGGTGAGCGGTGAGCGCATCGCACTGCGCTGGCAGGTTTCGGTTGCGGCACGGGGCGAGGCGAGCATCCACCTGGCTGTGGAGTTGCGTGACGATGCGGCGGTCGTGCGCGCCGCAGCCCCCGAACCGGCGTGGGATGCGCTCACCGTGGAAGCCACCGATCCGCGGCTCGCAGCCTGGCTCGACCGGGCGCTCAGCGACCTGCAGGCGCTTCGCATGTGCACCACCCGCAACCCAAACGAACCGTTCCTGGCGGCAGGGGCGCCGTGGTTTTTCACCCTGTTCGGGCGTGATTCGATTTGGGCGGCGCGGCTCCTCCTGCCGCTTGGCACCGCACTCGCGGCAAGCACGCTGCGAGCGCTCGCCGGGTTCCAGGGCAGCACAACGAACGCGGACACTGCCGAGCAGCCGGGCAAAATCATGCACGAGTTGCGGGCGCAGACGTTGCATATTCCCGGCGAGCAGGTGAGTTTGCCACCGCTCTACTATGGCACGGTGGACGCAACCGCGCTGTGGATTTGCCTGCTGCATGATGCCCACCGCTGGGGCATGCCGGACGATGAGGTTCGCGCACTGTTGCCAAACTTGGAGGCGGCGCTTGGTTGGCTGCGTGAGCATGCGGATAGTGACGGGGATGGTTTCATCGAATATCGGGATGAGAGCGGCCACGGCCTGGCGAATCAGGGGTGGAAGGATTCTGGTGATTCGATTCAGTTCCGTGACGGCTCACTGGCCGAGGGGCCGATTGCGTTGTGTGAGGTGCAGGCTTACGCGTATGAGGCTGCGATGGGTGCGGCGGTGCTGCTGGAGCGGTTTGGCCGTCCGGGTGCGGCATCGTGGCGGTTGTGGGCGGCCGATTTGAAGGCCAGGTTTGGTGCGGCGTTTTGGGTGGACGATGATCGGGGCGGGTATCCGGCGATCGCGCTTGATGCGCACAAACGCGCTGTGGACAGTGTGAGCAGTAACCTGGGGCATTTGTTGGGTTCGGGTATTCTGACGCGGGAGCAGTCGGTTGCGGTGGCTGCCCGCCTGGTTTCGCCGGAGTTGTCGAGCGGGTTTGGTGTGCGCACGTTGGCCGCGACTGAGGGCGGGTTTTGGCCGTTGAGTTACCATGGTGGCACGGTGTGGGCGCATGACACTGCGATCGCGATTCGCGGGTTGGTTGCGGAGGGCTTTACGGCCGAGGCGGCTGTGTTGGCGGAGGGGTTGCTTGCCGCGGCGGCTGGTTTCAATTATCGGATGCCGGAGTTGCATTCCGGCGAGTCTCGCGTTCCCGGGTGCGGGCCTGTGCCTTACCCGGCGGCGTGTCGCCCGCAGGCGTGGTCGAGTGCGGCGGCGGTTTCGGTGTTGTCGGCCCGGCTGGGTTTGTGTTTGGATCTCGTGGCCGATGATCTCTCCATCACGCCGGACACGTCTGCGGGAGCGTTGAGCGTGGCTGGTCTCAGTTTCCGCGGCGCACCTGTTTGGGTGCGGGTGTCGGCTGATGGCGTGGTGTCGCGCGGCTGAGGCAGCGCCGGGCGGGGCCGGGCGAGCGAGGCCGGGGCAGCGCCGGGCGAGCGAG
>CAYTSH010000098.1:0-7958 GCA_964440395.1 uncultured Microbacteriaceae bacterium | reverse complement strand
ACGAACACCACCGAACACCAGCTGGCCCCCAATCTGCGCACCCAGCGCCCGCACCTTACCCTCAAACACACACCCAGGTTGCACAACCACACTGCCCGCAACCGAAACACCGTCAAGACGAAGCACCACGTTTTCACTGGTGCGCGTAGCTGCTTTATCCACGCCAGATTCCTCGTGCTCGTCCACCGCGGTTTGCGGCAAACCGATGCGACAAGATTCTAAAAACAGCATTCGCTTGACGTCTAACGCAAATGCAGAAATCGAAGGGACCAACACCTCGCTCAGCTTGAGGTTGACAATGCTCGCGTTATCGAGCCCGAACGGTTGGGTACACAGCACACGCGACAGTTCTAAACCACCAAGGTGATCGCAACCGGCAAGATCAAGCTTTTCAACAATCCGCGCATGCCGAATGTTGAGAAACTTCCGCCCGTCGGCGTTTGGACCATCGAGCAGCACCGAACGAATCGCCTCTGCGGGAATCTCATACCCCGCCGTAACGCCCTGCTCAGAACCCACCGACCAGTTCGCCATCTCGCAAGTCTGCGACGAATCCGAACCGCTCTGTTCAGCAACGCATCGTGATGAATCACCAGTGTGCACGGCACACACAAAGAACGCTTCCCCCCGACCAACGCTGCGGCGTAGCCTCTCAATCCACCAGTCAACCCCGTCGTGTGTCATACACAAACGCTACCACCAGCACGAAAACCCCCCGAACCAGGGCTCAGCTCTGAGCGTAAACCGCGACCCACCCCGAGCCACCCCAGCGCACCGCACGCTCGCGGCCGCGCAGCAGCCGCAGCGAACACGGCACCCCGCGAAAACGCAACCGCACCATCGCCTCGGCGACGGGCGCGGTGAGCGTGAGTCGGGCATCCACCAATGGTTTGCTCGAGCATAATGCGAAAATCATGCGACGCGCGGTTGATAATCCCGCCCGAGAGGTACTCCCAACATGATGTACCCGCCGGTCAGTCGCGACTGCGATTTTGGACCCCATCATCAAAGTCAGCTTTTAAACATCACCCAAAATGCTCACTTCACCGGCAGCGATTCCTGATCACACTCTGGGGCTTGCTTGAACGCAAGCCCCAGATCAAACTGGTTCGACGGCACAAGCTGCCGAAACTGCTCAAGACTCACATCTGGCTGGAGCACTGACTTTTCCTGCAAGCAGGTATATATGAACTCCGATCTGTCACGATTAGCCGGATTTGCATTCATTTCAAAATATAACATTGACACACTAGGATAGATTTCTGTTTTGTTACACTCGTACACTTTCGCATTGACAGAGTCCAAATCACCGCTTGAGTCATTGAGGCTCAATTGCCCATCTTGTCGAATCTCAACATCGGTAAACCCGGCAGCAGCCAAGCAGTGTTTATACAGTTCTGCAGTTTCGCTTAGCTCAGCATCAGAAATTTGGCTATCCTCAATAATCCTGTGCAGTAGTTGATTGTCTTGTTGACCTAGCCGCTCAAACTCTGCTGCGAACGGGCCGGTGTAGCGAACCGTTGTTGTCTCAGCCTGCGGCTCAGCAGAGCTGCAACCGGTCAATGCAGCTGTTGCACCCACAGCAATAAGAAAAGCGCAACAGCTCATCTCCCATCGCGTCATAACGTCTTGACCTGACCGAATTGCAATGTAGTGCCACACGGAAATAACACATTGCTGGTTTGCCACAACCCTGCATACTTTCCAAACATATATTGTGTTTGCCTGGTATTCCAGCGCACATACAGTGAATGAGCAGCACCATTCGGGCACAGATCATTCTTAGCAGAAACCCAATCAGCTGAACCACACACCGTTGGCTGTGCTGCATAAGCAGGAGCAGCAAGTGCAACCGGTGCAACAAGAAGCGCTGTACTGAGAACACCGCCCAGCAGCGCCGCAGTAGCGCCTGCACGTCTCCCTGTCAAAGCCTGAGATGGTGACAATCGTGTACCAATCATTCAACAAGCTCCGTACTAAGTTAATATTTTTCAGGCAATGCATGTTTACCATACAGCCAAAGCATACGTTGCGCCAAAACGCCGACAAACCTCACCCATCTTGCCCGCGAAACACTACCGGCGCCTCGGCAGCCCACCACGGAGTGGCGTGGCCCACGGTGGGGTGAGAGACCAACGTGCGGCGGCCAGGCGCCTGGAGGGCTGCGAGTTGCGCGCCACCGGTTCAACAACAATAGGGATGCTGTCGGTGGGTTTCACGGTAAACCCCGGCAGCATGGGCTGGCCTGGCGCAAAATGCACGCCAAACGTTTCAAGAATCTCATTGGCAACACTCGTCACCACGCGCCCACACATGCCTACAGGGGAGTGCAGGTTGTGCGGGGCGGGCAGCGGGGGCGTGCCGCGATCAGTCCAACCCCGCGACCCACCCCGAGCCACCCCAGCGCACCGCACGCTCGCGGCCGCGCAGCAGCCGCAGCGAACACGGCACCCCGCGAAAACGCAACCGCACCACCGCCTCGGCGACGGGCGCGGTGAGCGTGAGTCGGGCATCCACCAATTGAGCATCCACCCAGCGCACATCAAGCAGCACCCCCGGCCGCACCCGCACCCCGCGCAGCCGCCCCGACCCCAACCCGGCAGGCAACGCCGGCAACAGCACCAACTCGTCGCCGCGCGCATGCACAATGCAGTCAATCACGGCGGCAACCACCCCCAAATTGGCATCAATTTGAAACGGTGGATGCGCCGCAAACCCGTTACGATACAGCCCGCCGGCGTGTTGCCGAGCGTCGCCGCCCGCCGGGCGCATCAACAACCCGAGCACATTCGCAACCCGGTGGGCGTTGCCAAGCCGGGCGTGCAGGCACGCCTTCCACACGATGGACCAGCCCGTGGAGTCGTCGCCCCGCACATCGAGCGTGCGTCGGGCGGCGGCAAGCAGCGCCGGATCAGACCAGCCGTCGCCCGGAAACAACCCCCACAGGTGCGACACGTGCCGGTGTTGCGGATCAACCGGGGTGAGCGCCGGGTCGCCCCACTCAGCAATGGTGCCATCAGGGGCAATCATCGGGCCGGGAATGCGCGGCAGTGCGGCGCGAATCTCCGCCAACAGTGCCAAATCCGCGCCAGTCTGCGCCGCCAGGTGCTGGGCGGGGGCTGGGGCGGGGTCTGGGGCGGGGTCGGGCACGGGGGCTGGGGCTGGGCCGGAGCCTGGGGTGGGGTCTGGGTCGGGGCCGGAGTCTGAGCCGGGATCCCCAGCCAATTCCAACACCAGCGCAAACAGCGCCCGAATCAGCGCGCAATCCATCGCGGACCCCGCCGTCAACGCAACCGGCACCCCCGTTCCCGGCTCCGCAAACTCATTCTCCGGCGAACTGGACGGAAACGGCACCAAACCAGCCCCGGCATCCACCAACAAATCGAGACACGCCCGAGCCGCGCCGCACGCAAGCCGCAACAACCGCGCCCGATCCGCCGCCCCCGCCAACCCCAGCCGGTGCCGCTCAGCGAGCGTCAACACCAGCCACACCCCGCCAAACGGCCACAACGACCACGCCGGTCTGCCCTCCACCGCCGACGCAACCCCCCCGGCGTCACTGTTGTGGTGGGCGAGCCACCCGCGGGCACCATACCTGGCGGCGGCGGCACGACCATTCACGGCAATGCGCTCCACCAAGCCCCACAGCGGTTCGGCGGCGTCGTCGAGCCCAACCGCGGCGGCGGCCCAGTAGTTCATTTGCGTGTTGATGTTGATGGTGTAGTTGCTGCTCCACGGCGCCTGCAGGTGCGGGTTCCACAGGCCCTGCAGGGTTGCCGGCAATCCATTGGGGGTGGATGCCGTGGTCAACAAATACCGCCCGTAATCCCACAGCGCCTTCACCCGGTCGGGGTCGAGTGCGGGGGTGGGGTTTGGGGTGGGGTCCGGCACGGGGGTGGGGTTGGGGTTTGGGTCGGGGTCCGGGTTTGGGGTGGGACCCGGGTTGGGGTCCGGCGCGGGCGCGCGTTCTTCGAACTCATCCTGCAGTTCGTGCCCGGTAAATCGCGGACCACTAATCACAAAATCCGCAGACTGACCGTGCCCGCCCAGGTTCCCGGGCGGCTCCACCTGCGCAAGCGCTGCGTCGCGCCCAAAGCGCAACTCCACGCGCTCAAACCGTTCCCGGTGGGCTTGCACGTGCCGGCGCAGCAGCTCATCGAACCCACGCTCCGCCGCACGCACGGCGATTTCCCGGGGCGACTCCGCATCGCCAACGGTTGCGGCCAACACCGCAACAATGCTGCTTGCGCCCCGAATCGTCACGCGATCCTCCGAGAGCTGCTCCGTGCCGTCATGCTGCAACACCACATGAATGTGGGCGTCGAGCGGGGTGACACCGTCCTGCTCCCAGCGAATAGGGCTGCCCTGCGGGTCGTGCGTGGGCGGCACATCGGCCGGGGCGCGAAGCGAGAGAGCCACATGCGTCGCGGAACGTTCCGCCCAGTGCGCACTCGACAACGTGCGCAAGCCGCTCGACACCCAAAACGTAACATCGCCAAGATCCGCCGCACCAGGGTTTACAGCGCCAGGGTTTACAGCGCCAGGGTTTACAGCGCCAGGGTTTGCAGCGCCAAGGTGTGCGGTGCCAGGGTTTGCAGCGCCAGGGTGTGCGGTGCCAGGGTGTGCGGTGCACGAATCACAGCACGGGGTCGCGCGCAACCTGTGCACCAGCACCGCGTCCGTGGCGCTCACCAGTGTGGTCGCATCCGCGTTTGTGCTCACCCCGCCCGGCATCCCAGGGTGAGCGCAAACGCACGCCAAACCCAAGCCATCCCGAGCATTCGCGCTCACCCCCGGGTTTGCATTCGCGCTCACCCCCGGGTTTGCATTCGCGCTCACCCCCGGGTTTGCATTCGCGCTCACCCCGCCCAGCACCCCAAACCCGGTCTCGTGCACCGCGTCACGCAACCGCAACTCGCGCGAAACAACCCCCAACCCGGCATGCGCAACCCGCAACTCGGCAAGCGGCAAATACGCCTGCGAATGCCGGTTCTGCACCGCGGCGAACGCGTCCTCCGCCTCCGCCACCCGGCCACGCTGGAACAACGCCCACGCCCGTGCCCGCAACTCCGCGCCAACCTGCACCCCGGGTGGCGCCCCGCGCCCCGCCCGAGCCGCCGCCAACGGCTCGCTCGCCGGCGAACCGGACCACAGCATCCCGTGATTGAGATGCAACGTGCTGTGCCCGTCGCCACACTCCACAACAGCGCCCAGGATGCCGTTGCCCAGCGGCAACGAATCCAACCAGTCCCTGCTGGGTTGCGTGAAGCGCAGCGTGGTCACTGTGCAGCGTTCGCAGGCGCAATCGCGGGGGTGCGCACCACGAGCACGCCACCGACAGCCAGCTCGGTGGGCCCGGAAAGCACCCGGCCGGTGAGCAGGTCCGTGCCGGTGAGTTGCAAGGTGACCGCGGCATCCCGATGATTGAACACAAACAGGTAATCGTGCGCAGCCCCGGCCCGGCGGACCACCTCAACCCCGTCACCCGCAGCCGGGTGCTCAGGGTGCACACCGGCCAACGCCGCGATGCGCGCCAGGTGGGTTCGCAGCGCGGCCGCATCAAGGCGGGTAGCAACGTAGTGGGCGACCCCCGCACCGCGGCGGTGCTCGGTGATGGCGGGCTGACCTGCGAGCGGACCGTCGGCGAACGCGGCAACCGCCCGGGCACCGCGAAGCTGCACCGTTTCGGACCAGCAGTCGGCGGTGGAACCGTCGCTGAGGGTGAGTGTCTCATCGGCGGCGAGCGGGTGGTGCTCCTCAACCCGCACGCCGTTCATTTCGGCAAACGCCGCACTGAAACTGCCGGGCAGCACGTGCAGATGCTCGTTGGCGGTGCCGGCCAGATACCAGGTTGCGGTGTGACCGCCGGCTTGCACAAACGCGTCCAGCCGCTGCGCCGCCTGCGGTGAAACCGCGAGCGCGCTGGGCACCAGGATCAGGTCGTAGGCGCTGAACGTTTCGAGCCCGTCGCCCGCCCCGCCGCGCGGCCCGCCACCCGGCCCGTCTCCCTGCCCGCCGCCCAGCGGCACCACGTCGGCATTGATGCCGAGCTCCCACAGGGCGCGATGCACCCGCTGCACGGCTGGCAGGAACGCAACGTCGGTGCTGGGGAGGGCGCGGGTTTCTGCGGACCACCAGCTGAGCGAATCCCAGGCGATTGCCACCCGGTTTGTGTTCACCCGGCGGCCAGGGGCGGGCGGTTCGGCCAGTTCGGCGAGCCCGGCGAGCAACTGGCCAAGTTCGGTTATTTCTCGGAACACCCGCGAATCTTCGCCAACGTGCGGCACCATTGGCGAGTGGAACAGTTCAGCTCCAACCCGAGGGGCGCGCCACTGAAAAAAGAGCGACCCGGTAGCGCCGCGGGCAATGTATTGCAGGGTGTTGCGCAGCAGGTCGCCGGGCGGGCGGGCGAAGTAGCGGCCGGCGGCGTAGTCGTAGATGAGTGATGTGGCTTGGTCCATGAGGGTCCACGGGCGGCCGGCGTTGAATGACCGGGCCAGGTCGGCGCCGAACGCCACCTGCACGTCACCCCCGATGCCGCGGCTGCTGGGGTAGTTGTCGATGGAAACTTGGTCAATTTCGGCGGCAACATCCCACTGGTCGTAGTGCAGCCAGCTGGCGAGCATGTAGTTGGTGGTGATGGGGATTGCCGGGTTTGCGGCGCGCAGCAACGCCACCTGCTCGGCGAGGCATTCGCGTTGCATGTCGGCGCTGAAGCGTTTGAAGTCGAGCACGTGTGCCGGGTTGGGCAGGTATTGTGTGGCTTGTGGTGCGTGAATGTGTGCCCAGTCTGAGTATCCTTGCGACCAGAATGCGGTGTTCCAGGTGTTGTTGAGTGTTGCGAGGGTGCCGTAGCGGCGTTGCAGCCAGGTTCGAAACGCGGTGTCGGTGACCGGCCCGTAGGACACGGTGCCGTATTCGTTGTGCACGTGCCACATGGTTACGGCGGGGTGGTGTGCGTACCGTTCGGCGAGTTTTGTGGTGATCGCCGCGGCTGCGTGGCGGTATGCGGGTGCGGCGGGGTTGTAGGTGTCGCGGCTGCCGTGGATGAGTCGCACTCCGTCGGCGGTGACGGGGAGGGCTTCTGGGTGTTTGTGGGTGAACCAGGGCGGTGGGGAGGCGGTTGGGGTGGCGAGGATGACGCCAATTTGGTTGTTGTGCAGCAGGTCGAGAACTTTGTCGAGCCATTCGAAGTGGTATTCGCCGGGTGCGGGTTCCAGGGTGGACCAGGCGAACACCCCCACGGTTACCCGGTTCACGCGCGCTTGTTTCATGAGCCGCACATCTTCGTGCCAGACCTCTTCGGACCACTGTTCGGGGTTGTAGTCTCCCCCGTACACCAGGTGGTGAGTGCTCATCTTTGGACTCCTCGCTCAATTGGTGGATGCTGTGCTCACGCGCACGCTCAGCCCACTCTTCGCCGGTGGTTGCGTTGCCGTGCGGCACCCCGGGTCGAAGCGCTTCGAAGCGTTTCGCTGCTGCGAGTCTACTCCACGGCCCGCGGGTGAGCGCAAACGCGGCCCGTGCGGCCGCGTTACCCCGCAAACGCGCTCACCCACCAACAACAACAACGCGGGTGAGCACAAATGCGATCCGTGCGGCCGCGTTACCCCGCAAACGCGCTCACCCACCAACACCACCACCACGGGTGAGCACAAATGCGATCCGCACGGCCGCGTTACCCCGCAAACACGCTCACCCACCAACAGCAACACCACGGGTGAGCACAAACGCGCTCACCCACCAACACCAACATCGAGGGTGAGCACAAACGCACCCCACACAGCCGCGTCAACGCGCAAACGCGCTCACCCACCAACACCACCACCACGGGTGAGCACAAATGCGGCCCGTGCGGCCGCGTTACCCCGCAAACGCGCTCACCCACGAGTAGCAACACCACGGGTGAGCACAAACGCACCCCACACAGCCGCGTCAACGCGCAAACGCGCTCACCC
>CAYTSH010000097.1:0-8002 GCA_964440395.1 uncultured Microbacteriaceae bacterium | reverse complement strand
TACGATTCGGTCCAGGCCACAGCCGCTTCCCGCATTTTGAGTGCCGCTTCGGTGGCCAGCCCCAGCGCCCAGCCCTGACCGAGGAACGAATACTGTTCCGCCGCCATGAGTTCGACGAGTTCTGCGCTGTCTGGCGCAATGTCAAGCACTGCCTGCGCGTCGGCGATGGATGTTTCGATAGCTTCCGGCAATGTTCCGTCCCCGTCCGCCCCCAGCAGGCCGGTGCGCAGGAGGGTGAAGGCGCTCGTGGCGAAACGGGTTTGCACAACGGATTGTTCGTCAGCGAACGGCAGCAGGACGCAGTCCTGCACGAGGGTGGGCACGGGGGAGTCTGGATCTCCAACAACGCCGAGCGTGCGCCCGACGCTGAGCTCCTCGCCAAGCAGGCTGATGATTTCGCTGGTGGTGCCCGACCGGGTGAGGACAATGAGCACGTCGTAGGTGCGACCCCTGGGGAACTCGGTCGCGGTGAACGCGTCGGTGACGCCCTGGCCGAGTGATTCGCGCAGCGCCGCGTAGGCTTGGCCGATGAACCATGAGGTGCCGCAGCCGACGATCGCGACGCGCTCGCCGGGTGCCGGGAAGGTGCGCACCGTGGTGGCAAGCTGCGCCGCCTGACGCCACATGGCCGGTTGGCTGGCGAGTTCAGCGGCGAGAAAAGCGCCCGGTTCGGGTGCTGCTGCGAGGAGTGTGGGGGTTGGCGCGTCGTTGTGCATGTGAACCTCACTGAAGTATTTTGATGGTTTTGTACTTATAGTACCCACTCTCAATGGTGCCGTCTCGATGCGATTCTTCGCGCACTGAGTCGCCATTCTCGTCAACGTCATAGTGAATTGTGACCTGTTTGGGGGCCGGATGCGCATGCCGCGGTTGTCGGGTCTGCGCAACGGGCTCCGGGCGCCACGTTTGCACACCGCCGGGGCCCGCGCCCCGCCCCGCCCCCGACCCAGCCCAGCCTGCGCCCCGCCCCTGACCCAGCCCCACCCCACCCGCGCATGGCTTTTACATAGAATTCACCTCAGTTTTCGGCTGCACCCGGCATAATGGGGACATGAATCCACGTATTCTGGTTGTTGACGACGATCGCGAACTCGCCGAAATGATCGGCATAGTGTTGCAGGCCGAGTCGTTTGAGACCGTGCTCTGCCACGACGGTGACCTTGTGCTGGAAGCGTTCCGGGCATCCCGCCCTGATTTGGTGCTGCTCGATGTCATGCTGCCCGGCAGGGACGGCATTTGGCTGTGTGAGCGCATTCGCGCCGAATCGATGGTGCCCATCATCATGCTCACTGCCAAAACGGATACGAAAGATATTGTGCTGGGGCTTGAAGTTGGCGCGGATGATTACGTGGTGAAACCGTTTGATCCGGGAGAGCTGGTTGCCCGCATCCGAACCAGGCTGCGTGCGCCGGTGCGGCGCGAGCAGACGGTCTACACGTTTGGCGACCTGGTGATTGATTGCGATACCCACGAGGTGTCTCGTGCCGGCGTGCTGATTAATCTCACCCCGCTCGAGTACAGCCTGCGGGTTGCGCTTGCCGAACAGCCGAAGCATGTTTTTGGTCGGGAGGAGCTCCTCAAACAGGTGTGGGGGTATGAGGGGCCGGCTGACACCCGCATGGTTAATGTGCACGTGCAGCGGCTGCGCGCCAAGGTTGAGTCTGATCCGGATCATCCCACGCTCATTGTCACGGTCAGAGGTGTGGGCTACCGGATAGACAGTGAAGCCTAGGGGGAGCGCAATTTCAGGCACGCTAAACCCAGATTCCGGAGCTCGGGACGTGGACGACGCCTCGGAGGCTGTGGTGTTTCAGGAGAGTGGCGGGTTCGGCGCTGCCGCCAGGTTCGCGAGTTTCAACGCGATCCGGTTGCGCTGGAACGGGTCGCTCAGGTTGCGCACGCTCGTCATCGCGACGATTGCGACGCTGATCGCGGTGATCGCCGCCGGGGTGTACGTGCAGGTGTCGGTCAGTCAGGACCTGTACGAAACGCGTACCCGGCAGGTGTTGCTCGATTCTGCACGTGCCTCGGCGGTTGCGCAGCGACTCCTGGACGCTTCCGACGCGCAGGGGCGTATCGAAATGAACTCGCTGGCACTTGCCGTGCGGGGGGTGGTGCGTGGGGCATCCGCAAGCCAGCGAATTGGGATTGAGCGGTTGCCGAACCAGCCCGACTCGCCCGACGCGCCGCAGGACAGCTTCGCTGAGGGGCTGGCTGCGGAGCAGGTGACGCAGGAATTGATGGATGCTGTGGAGAGCAGTACGCGCGGCCAGTTTTGGCAACCGGCGGAGATTTCTTCGTCGTCCGGGGAGCCCGGCCCGGGGGTGGTTGTGGGTTCGCGGATCGTTTTTCCGGGCAGCGTGGGGGAGTATGGCCTGTTTATTGGTTACAGCTACGCGGATGTGGAGAGCACCGTTGCGACGGTTGGGCGGGTGTTGCTGATTACCGGGGTGGTGCTGCTGTCGGTGCTGCTTGGGTTGGCGTGGGTGTTGACGCGCGCCGTGTTTCGCCCGATCCGGGTGGCGGCTGATACGAGCCGGCAGATCGCGGCGGGTCGGTTGGATGTGCGCATGCCTGCACAGCAGGATGCCCAGTTTGATGCCCTGGCCGATTCGTTTAACGTGATGACGGAGCGGCTGCGCTCGCGGATTGATGAGCTTGCGGAGCTTTCCAACATGCAGCAGCGGTTTGTTTCGGATGTTTCGCACGAGTTGCGCACACCGCTCACCACGATTCGCTTGGCGAGTGAGGTGATGTTTGGGCAGCGGGAGGCGCTGCCCGCTTCGGGTTCGCGCAGTGCTGAACTGTTGCATTCGCAGGTGATTCGTTTTGAACGACTGTTGAATGATTTGTTGGAGCTGTCGCGGTACGATGCGGGCTCGGTGCCGTTGGAGTGCGAGGAGGTGCAGGTGGTTGAGGTGGTGAGTCAGTGTGTGGAGGATTTGCAGTCCATTGCTGCCCAGTCGCAGGTGACGCTTGTGTTGCAAACAAGTGGGCAGCTTCGGATGATTGTTGCTGATCCTCGCCGGGTGCGGCGGGTGGTGCAGAATTTGTTGTCGAACGCTGTGGAGTATGGCCGGGGGTCGCACGTGGTTGCGTCGATCGCCCAGAACGAGTGGGGTGTTTCGGTGCGGGTGCGCGATTATGGTGTGGGCATGACCCCGGAGCAGGTGGCGCAGGTGTTTCACCGGTTTTGGCGGGCGGATCCGTCGCGTAAACGCACGCTTGGCGGCAGCGGTCTTGGCCTTGCGATTGCTCGTGAGGATGCAGCGATCCACGGCGGGTCGCTCACCGTGTGGTCTGAGCCGGGTCGGGGCACCGCGTTTGTGTTGAGTTTGCCGAACCGGCCGGGTGTGCCGTTGCCTGTGCCGGCGTTGGTTGCTGAGCCTGGTGCGGCGCCTGGTGGTGCGGTGCCGGGGGAGTCGATGGGGGATGCGCATGCGTAGCCGGGTTTGTGCAGTGTCGCGGGCGGCTGCCGTTGGGCTTGCTGCCGCGCTGGCGCTGTTGTTTGGGGTGTTGTCGGGGTGTTCGGCAAATTTTCCGCGGAGCGGCCCGGTGCGGGTGGGTGATGTTGCCCAGGCGGCGACTGAGCCGGCTGTGTTGTTTAGCCCGAGCGGCCCGGTTGATGGGGCTTCTGCCGAGGAGATCGTGCGCGGGTTTTTGGCGGCTGCGACGAGCGCGGCTGGTGACTATGCGGTTGCGCGTTCGTTTTTGACGGGGGATGCTGCAACTCGCTGGAATCCGTATGTCGGGGTGACGGTTGATAACGGTGATCGGGCGTTTCGGCAGCGGCTGAGCGACGGTAAAATCGCGTTGAATATGCACGCGATTGCGGTGGTGAATGAGCGCGGCGCGATGCAGTCGCTGCGCACGGTCTCGCCGAGTGAGCTGGAGTTTGGCGTGAAGCAAGTGGATGGGCAGTGGCGGGTGAGTTCCACACCTGATGGCATTGTGCTCGATCAGGATACGTTCCTTGAGGTGTTCCGTGAGCACTCATTGTATTTTTTCGCCGCCAACTCGAACGTGTTGCTGCCTGATCAGCGCTGGTTTCTTCGGGGTGCAACCACCGCGACTCGTATCGTGTCTGAGTTGTTGGCTGGCCCGAGCGACGTGCTTGCGGAGGGGGTGACGACGAGCGCTTTCCCGGAGGGGACCCGGCTGGATGCCGAGTCGGTCGCGGTGGATGATCATGTTGCCAGGGTGCGGCTGTCTGCTGAGGCGGCGGCGAGTGATGAGCGCGGGCAGCAGTTGATGTTGTCGCAGGTTGAGGCGAGTTTGCGCAACGTGGTTGGGGTGACTTCTGCGGAGTTGAGCGTTGCGGGGCAGCCGCTGTTGGCTGGGCCTGCCCGCCCGGAATGGGTGGTGAGTTATCCCCGAACGCAGGGCGCCCCGGTGGTGGTGAAGGATGATGCGTTTGGGGTGCTGCGCGATGGGCGCGTTTCGTCGCTGTCTCAGCTGGCGTCGCAGATTGTGCTTGAAGGGTTTGACGATATTACGTATGACGCTGAGGCTGATGTGGCGGTGGGGAGTTCCGCCGCGGGCGTGGTGCTGCTGCGGGAGCCTGACGCGGGCGGGGATGTGGCGGAACGCGTGCCGTTGCCCGGTGCCCCGTTGTTGAGCGCCCCGGCGCTGGATCGCTTTGGTTTTGTTTGGTCGATCGCCGAGGGCGCGGCACCTTCGTTTTTGGTGACGAATGGTCGGGGGCAGGAGTATTCGGTGGTTGGCCCGTGGACTTCGTTGCAAACGCCGGGCGCGCCCGGCGCTGAGGGCGCGGTTCGGGAGCAGGTGGTGCCGTTGCCGCAGCTTGCGGGCGTGTCGCGGGATGGCTCGCGTCTGCTGGTTGTGTTCCGGCAGGGCACCGAAACGGTGGTGACCATGTCTGGCGTGGTGCGGGATGCTTCGGGGACGCCGCTGCGCCTCACCCAGCCCGTGGTGTTGCAGTCGTCGACGCTTGTGCCGATTGAGGTGGATTGGGTTGATGAGAGCCACGTGGCGCTCATGCAGGCTTTGCCGGAGGGGGGTTCTTCGGTTGCGTTGCTGAGTGTTGGCGGGTTTACTGAGCATTTGGCTGATGCGCCTGATGCGGTTTCGATTGCGGCGGGGTATGGCGTTTCTGAGTTGCGGGTGCTGACCACGAGCGGCGAGCTTCGCGAGTATCGCGGCGAGAGTTGGCAGGTGATTGCCGAGGGCGTGCAGCGGTTGGTGTTGTTGAATTAGTGCTGGGCTCTTGCCTGCCTGTTTGCCTGCCTGCTTGTCGGTGCGCCTGCCCGCTTGCCTGTGTGCCTACCCGGCCTTCTGCCCGCTTTTCTACCCGTTTGCACAGGTGCTGCCGCCGTGCGTTTTCCACAATTTCGGGATGCCCGCGCCGGCTTGTTCGCCCCACGCAGCAGACTTGCAGCATGATTCCCCTGCAGGCCCCGCGTGGCAGCCGTTTTCCTGAGCGCATCGCACCGTCCCCCGCGAGCACCGCACCGTCCCCTGTGCGCACCGCACCGTCCCCTGTGCGCAGCGCAGGCGCCTCCCGCACGCTGCGCGCGGCGCGGGAACTGTTTGACCTGATTGTGCCCACCTGGTGCGCGGGTTGCGCGCACCCAGACGTTTCGTGCTGCGAGCGGTGCATCGCCGAACTTGTCGCGCCGCCGACGGTTCGGTGGCTGCAACTTTCCGACGACGCCGAGTTGCTCGTGTTGAGCGCGGGAGCCTACGAGGGCACGCTGCGCACCCTGATTCTTGCGGTGAAGGACCATGGTCGCCTGGACGCCCTGCCGGCGCTTGCCGCGCTGTTTCGGGAGCCTGTCGCGCTGCTGGCGGAGGTGTTGTCGGACCCTGCCGCACCCATTGTGCTGGTGCCGTTGCCTTCGCGGCCCGCTGCGGTGCGGCGTCGCGGGTATCGGCATGTCGATTTGCTTGTTCGGGCCGCGTTGCAGCGTGGTGCGTTCAATGTGCTCGGGATGCCCCAGTTGCAGCCCTGGTTGCGCCTCGCTCGGGGCCGCCCCCAACGTGCGTTGGGGGTGTTCCAGCGTTCGCGCGGGCAGGTCGGCCTGAGTGCCGACGAGCGGCAGCGCAACCGGCGGGGCACCATGCGGGTGCGCTCGCGGGTGTCGTGGCGGTTTGGGCGGGCCGCCGCGGGGCGCGAGTGCCTCGCGGGGAAGCGGGTGATTCTGCTTGACGACATTGTGACGACGGGAGCCTCGCTGCGCGAGGCGCACCGGGTGTGTGTTGAGGCTGGGGCTACGGTGCTTGCTGCCCTGTGTCTTGGCGATACGCCGAAACGAGGTGCCGTTCGCGACTCGGGCGTGTCGGGCATCCTCTAATTGCTGAATGTTTCGTGGGTTTTAGGTGGGCATTTGTAATGAAGTTGATACGGGGGTGGAATTGTGCTGCCCATGGGGGTATGTTGTGTGCAAGGAGCGACACCACCGAAGCAATTCAGCACACGGTACGTCGCACGACACGGAGGTATCACAGTGGAAGTCAACATTCGTGGACGAAACGTTGGAATCACCGACCGGTTCGATGAATACGCTCGAACCAAGACCGGCAAGATCGCAACACTTGAAGAAAAAGCTCAGGTGCTTGAAATCCGGGTCTCCCGCCAGACTGATCGCAGCCCGCAGCACGGTGACCGTGTTGAGCTGACGCTCATCGGGCCGGGGCCGGTTATTCGGGCCGAGTCCGACGGGGTCGATAAGTTCTCCGCATTCGATCTCGCGTTCGGCCGGTTGCTGGAACGCATTCGCAGGTCGAAGGATCGCAAACATGATCGTCGGGGCCACGGGCGCACTTCGCTCGCCGAGGCGTCCGCCGCATCGTTCAGTTCGCTCGGGGTTGTGCCCGCGGAAGCCGACCTCCTTGAACGGGTAGCCACCGGCAGCATCGAGGTGATCGAAGATGACGCCGCGGAGCCATACAGTCCAGTGGTTATTCGGCAGAAAACGTTCCCTGCCTCCCACCTGACCCCGCAAGAAGCGGTGGATCAGATGGAACTCGTGGGTCACGATTTCTTCCTCTTCATTGAGGCTGAAACGGGCAAACCGAGTGTGGTGTACCGACGCAAAGGCTGGGACTACGGTGTGATCAGCCTCGGCGAGGATGCTGCCTCAGCCTAGTTCGTCACTGGCGGTGCCGGTTCGTGTTTCTTCTCGAAGCGAACCGGCACCGCTTTTTTCTGTGCGATGCAACACAGCAGCCCGTACCCCGCTACGATTGACTATGAATGTGCCGCGCCTGACGGACACAATCTCAACGCTGAACACGGCTGAATTTCCGCCCTGATTTGGCGACAAGCAGACAGATGGAGAAAACTGGTGGCTTCACTACTCGAAAAAGTGCTACGTGTTGGCGAGGGGCGCACGCTCAAACGCCTGCAGGCAACTGCAAAAACCGTAAACGCGCTTGAGGCAACGTTCCGCGAATTGAGCGATGAAGATCTTCGCAACGAAACAGCCGAGTTCCGCAAACGGTATGCGGATGGTGAATCACTCGACGACCTGCTGCCCGAGGCGTTTGCCGCCGTTCGTGAAGCAGCCGGACGCACGCTCGGATTGCGGCACTTCGATGTGCAGATCATGGGTGGTGCCGCGCTGCACGGCGGGAACATCGCCGAAATGAAAACCGGTGAGGGAAAAACCCTCGTCGCCACCCTGCCGGCCTATTTGAACGCAATAGCGGGCAAAGGCGTGCACGTGGTTACGGTCAACGACTTCCTCGCGAAATATCAGAGCGATCTCATGGGTCGGGTGTTCCGGGCGCTCGGGATGACCACCGGTTGCATCATCGCGGGACAGTCCCCGGCCGAACGCCGGGAACAGTACGCGGCGGATATCACCTACGGCACCAACAACGAGTTCGGTTTCGATTACCTGCGTGACAATATGGCGGGCAGCACAGCGGAAATGGTGCAACGGGGGCACTTCTTTGCTGTGATTGACGAGGTTGACTCAATCCTTATCGATGAGGCGCGCACCCCGCTGATCATCTCGGGTCCCTCCTCAGGTGAAGC
>CAYTSH010000096.1:3974-8021 GCA_964440395.1 uncultured Microbacteriaceae bacterium | reverse complement strand
GCACTCGCAGGCCTCGCCGTAGACGACGTGCTCGACGGGGAACACTCGCTCAAAGCGCACGAAGAAAACACGGGACTGGTGTATCGGACGGTGCCAGCCACGGCATCCCTGCTGGCGGGTCATCGATACACCATCCAGTTCGACTACCAACACAACATTGCCGGCGAATGGGCGTGGATCACCGGTGCAGACCGACTCGACGGGACCGACGTGAACAGCATCGAAGTTTCGCGCGAAAAACTCGCCCCTGCCCTCGAAACGCAACACTACACTCGCGACATCGTTGCCGGTTGCGGCGACACCTGGGTGGGACTTCAGAAACTCGGCGGAACAAACGGTGCCGACTTCGTGCTCGACAACTTCGCCATCATCGACCGCGGCATCGCCGCCGGCGGCGCAAGCTGCGCAAGCGTCACCGGTGGCGAAGCGCCGCAACTCACCCCGAGCGTGCAAAACGAATACCGCACCGTGTTCAGCAACACCGAAACGCGTGCAGTTCGAAACGTGGCACTCAGCCTGGTCGGCATGCCGGCAGGCTGGAGTGCGCGGCTCAAAACCGCGGGCGGCAACCTGTTCGACGAGGTAGCGGCAGGTGAAACGGTCGAAACCGTTTGGATACTCCAACCGCCAGCCGGCGCCACCGGCTCGCAGCCGTTCACCATCGAGGCGCAGTATTTCGACGACTGTGTCACCAAAACAATCAGCCAAAACGTCACCGCAAGCCTCACCGATGCGGCTACACTCTCCCCGGGCAGCATGACCGTCACGGCAAGCTCAGAACACGACACCACCGGCAGCGAAGGGCCCGCGAAAAACGTGCTCGACAGCAACCCGGCAACCATGTGGCACACCCGCTACTGGCCTGTCGTGGACAGCTACCCGCACTGGATCACGTTTGATCTCGGCAACGCGGCGCGCATCGACGGCATCGGCTACCAAACCAGGCAAGACGGCAACGCAAACGGGCGAGTCAAAGACTACCTGGTGCAGGTTTCAACCGACGGCACCACCTGGACCGACGTAGCCAGCGGCGCGCTCGCAAACACAATGGCGATGCAACGCATCGGCTTCACCGAAGTGACTGCACAGTACGTGCGGTTCAACGCACTCAGCGCCATCAACGGCCAAGCATTCGCCGCGGCGGCCGAAATGCGAATCTACGGCAAATCACTCGCCAACGTCACCACCTACGAGCCGGCGCCCCGGCCCGACGATCAGGAATGCGTCACACCGAAAACACCCGCGGGCAGCGCCCCGGAAAGCGTGAAAGCGGGCACCAGTTTCACGCTGCGCATCACCGATCATCCGCCAACGACCGACATCGCGGTGCGGCTCGCGCCTGCCGGGCTGCAACTGGGCACCATCACCACCGACGCGAACGGTGCGGGCAGCCTCGAAATCACGCTCCCGCGCAGCACCGCGCCGGGAACAGCAACCCTGCAAACCAGCGACAGCAGCGGCGTCCTGCTCAACCTGCCGCTGCGCATCACCGAAGCGGATCCCCGCACCAAGCAGCTCCGCGTGCCCACAACCGCCATGGTCGGTGCCCGCATCACCATCACCCTCGACGATTTCGATGCAGACCCGGGCTACTCGGTGCTGCTCAAATCCGACCCGGTTCTCCTCGGCACGATTGCCGTGGGTGACGACGGACAGGGAACGCTGGAAGCCGTGATTCCGGCAACAACGCCGCCGGGCATCCACACCATTGAGATTGTGCGCGGAGTGAGCGTCGTCGTTTCGCGGACAATCATCATCACCGCGGCCCCCGCCCCCTCGCCGACACCGACACCATCACCAAGCGTTGAGCAAAGCACTGAACCGAGTGTCGAACCGAGCGCGCCGGAGCCCAGCCGACTCGAAACAGCCGAAGCGGATCCCAGCCAGACGCCGCAACCAAGCGCAACGTCGAGTTCCCCCTTACGCAGCGACACCCTGGCTTCGCCTCGCATTGCCGTGACCGGGAGCACACAAGCACCGAACCTGCTGCTGGGCACCATCCTGCTCCTGGGTGCTGGTCTACTGCTCGCGGCCCGCCCCGGCACTCGCCACCGGGCAGGTGTCGGTGCCCGCCGTCGGGCAGGTCGCGGGTAGCGCCAGGCGCGCCGCACGGGGTTTCGGGGCACTGGTCGCGAAACCCCGTGCAATACTGGTTCCACGGAATGTCGAGAGGAAACGTTGCGTGTCAAGCCAAACACTGCCCGGCCCCAGTCGCCAGCCGGGCATGAAAGACGTCGCGGAGCGTGCCGGTGTCTCTGCGCAAACCGTTTCCCGGGTGCTCAGTGGGCACCCAAACGTGCACGAAACCACACGGCAGTTGGTGTTGCAAGCGGTAGCTGAACTCGGTTACCGCCGCAACCTGGCTGCCCGGGCGCTCTCCTCAGGTCGCAGCCGCACCATCGGTGTGGTGCAACTCGCAACGGGCAACTACTCCGCAGCGGTGCTCGCAGTCGGCATCGAGCGGGCCGCACGCACCGCCGGTTTCACCGTGAGCACCGTGATCGCCGAGCACCCCACAGCGGCGGCCACCGCCGACGCCATGCAACGCCTGGCAGAGCAGCGGGTCGAGGGGATTGTGTTGGCCATGCCGCTCGCCGACGGTAGCCCGCACATTGAATCGATCGCAAGCAACACCCCAACCGTCACAATCGATGGTTCCAGCAGCGACCTCATCGAGTCCGTGGCGTTGGATCAGGCCGATGCCGCAGCGCTCGCCACCACGCACCTCCTTGAACTTGGCCACGCCACCGTGTGGCATCTCGCCGGTGCGGAAGGCTGGATTGACTCCAGCCAGCGCATTTCCGGGTGGCGCGACACCCTGAAGGCGGCACATCGGGTGGTGCCTGAACCGTTTCGTGGCGACTGGTCGCCCGAATCTGGGTATCAGGCGGGGCTGCGCATTGCGGCGCACCCCGAGATTACCGCCCTGTTTGTCGCCAGCGATGAGATGGCGTTTGGGGTGATTCGCGCGCTGCATGAGCGCGGACGATCCGTGCCAGACGACGTCTCGGTGGTGGGCATGGACGATATCGCGCTTGCCGCCTACGGCAACCCCGCCCTCACGACGGTGCGGCAACCGTTTGAAGAGATTGGTCGCTGCGCCGTGCGGAACCTGCTGCGGCGCATCGCCACCGGCACTGCCACCGGCACTGCCGCCGACGAACACCACCCTGAACGACTCAGCCCCACCCTCATCATTCGCTCAAGCACCGCAGCGCCGCCCCTCAAAACGTCTCGATAAACTCTTCCTCAGGGCCAAGCTCGGGCGCCGCGCAGAGCGCAACCTCGTTGCCGAGCCGCTCCAGCTCCAACACGGTCAGGGTGTTCCGCCCCGCCCGCAGCAGCCCAGCAGGAACGTAGAGGGTGCGCTGGGGGCCAATGTCCCAGTACCGTCCAAGCAGCACCTCGTTCACCCAGACGAACCCTTTGGTGCTGCCCGGCAGGGCAAGGAAGGTGTCTGCGGGTTCCGTGAGTAGCAGTTCGGTCTGCGCAAACCCCGCCTCGCCCGGCAGCGCAGACTCCTCGCCCGGCTGCGCCGACTCCTCGCCCGGAACCGGCTCGAGGTGAGCTGCCAAGTCGTGCGCATCCCACCGATCGAGCGGCAGGCAGCGCATGGTCCAACCGTGCACCAGGCGCCGATCCAGCTGCACGCCACCGAGGATCCCTTTTGCTTCGCCAAGCAGCGGCCCGTAGTTAATTCGCCCCTGGTTTTCCACCAGAATGTCCAGGGTTACCGGTGCACCGCATCCATTCAATTGGATGCCGTGCTCGGCCTGCACCGCGTCCAACACCCCCAGCCTGCTGCCGTTCACCCAGACAGTTGCCCGATCGCGCAGGCCGCGGATGGTGAGCCGCGCACCGCCGGACGGCACGACGGGTTGCGCGCTGTAGAGCACCATTCCGGCGTCTTGCCCGAGGGTTTCGAATGTGGGCGGCGACGGTGACTGGGCGGTGATTGGTGCGCGTTTGAGCGATTCGAGGAGTGTTGCGGCGGCACGCAGGGGTGCCGTTCGCGGCGTCGCTCTCGCCCTGCCCGCGCAGCCAGGC
>CAYTSH010000096.1:0-3964 GCA_964440395.1 uncultured Microbacteriaceae bacterium | reverse complement strand
GGGGCGGTGCACCTGGCGAGCGCGGCTTCGTCGGGTTCTTGCCCGGTGAGCGCGTGCCGCACGCGCCAAAACTGGTCGCCCACAGCGCCGTGTTCCGCAACCGGGGCGTGTGAGTCGTAGCTGGTGACGGTTGGTTGCAGCCGCGTTCCGTCGTGGTTTGCGCCTGCCCAGAGGCCGAAGTTGGTGCCGCCGTGTGCCATGTAGAGGCTGACCGAGCCGGAGTGTTGGGCGATTTCGTTGAGCGTGTCGACGACGCTTGCTGCGTTGCGCACGTGGTGCGCCTCACCCCAATGATCGAACCAGCCGTTCCAGAATTCGGCCACGAAGAACGGCTCGGCCGGCCCATCGTGCCCCGGCCGCAGCTGGTGCAGCAGGGTCGCCGCTGCTGCCGCTTTGGTGCCGAGCGTTGCCGCGGCGAGCACACCGGGGACGCTGCCGCCCTGTTGCATGAGTTCGGTGGGGCCGTCTGCGGTGTAGATGAGTTCTGTGATGCCGTTCTGCTGCAGTTGTTGGAGGAGCCAGTGCAGGTAGGTGTGATCGTCACCGTAGCTGCCGTATTCGTTTTCAAGTTGCACCGCAACGATTGGCCCGCCGTGTGCGCGCTGGAGTCGTGCGAGCCGGGGGATGAGCGTGTCAAACCAGGCTGCGGTGGCGTTCAGGAAGACTGGATCCGCGGTGCGGGGACGCATGCCGGCCTGTCCGGTGAGCCAGGCGGGGAAACCGCCGTTGCTCCATTCGCCGCAAATATATGGCCCCGGTCGCACAATTACGTCGAATCCGGTGTCGCCGCACAGGCGAATGAAGCGTTCCACATCTCGCCAGTCGGCGAAGCTGGGTTCGCCGGGTTGCTGCTGGTGGAAGTTCCAGGGAATGTAGGTGTCGATGGTGTTGAGGCCGAGCTCTCGGAGCAGTTCGAGCCGATGCTGCCAGGCTGTGGGGTGCACGCGGAAGTAGTGCAGCGAACCGGAGAGGATGCGGTGGGGGGCACCGTTTCGTTCCAGCTTGCCGTGCACGGCTCGGAGTGTTGCGCTCATTTGATCGCCCCCGCGGTGAGTCCTGCGCGCCAGAACCGTTGCAAACTTAGGAACGCAATGACGAGGGGCAGGATTGATAGGAGTGCGCCGACCACCACGGTTCCGCCTGGGATTTGGCCGTTGCTTCCGCTCCAGGCGACGAGCCCAACCGTGACCGGTTGCAGTTTGGAGTCGTTGAGCACCATCACGGGCAGCAGGTAGTTGTTCCAGACTTCCACGAATTGAAACAAGAAAATGGTGACGAGCGCGGGTGACATGATTCGCATGCCGATGGTGACGAATATGTTCAGCTCGCCGGCACCATCGAGCCTGCCGGCTTCGATGAGTTCATCTGGCACAGATTGTGCGGCGAAGACTCTCGCCAGGTAGACGCCGAAGGGGCTGACGATGCTGGGCAGGAGCACTGCGAGCGGGTTGTTGAGCAGCCCGACCTGGTTGAACATGAGGAAGAGCGGCAGGGTGAACATGACTTTGGGGATGAGCACCGCGGCGAGTACCGTGGCGAAGATGGCACCGCGGGCACGGAAGGCGTATTTGGCGAGGGCGTAGCCGGCGAGCGCGGAGATGAGTGTGCCTATGAGTGCCGAGCTGCCCGCGTAGATGATGCTGTTGAGCATCCAGCGGCCGAAGATGCCGTCGTTTACGGCGAAGACTCGTTGGATGTTGTCGACGAGTCCGAAGCCGTCTGGCCAGAGGCCGGAACCGCTGAATTGTGTGCCTGCGGGTTTGATTGCCGCGACTATGAGCCACCAGATTGGGCCGATGAAGTAGAGCGCGGAGAGCAGTAGGAGCGCGGTGACGCCGAGGGGTGCGATTGCTGAGCGCTCCAGTGCGGCGTTGGTGTGAGTTCTTGGTACTCCACGATGGGATGCCGTGGTTGGCTTGGTCATGATCCCCGCCTGTTGGTGAGGGCGAAGAATGCGCTGGAGAGCACCCCGATGAGCAGCGCGAGGATGACGGATTGTGCGGCTGCGTAGGGATAGTTTTGCGCGATCACTTGTGCCTGCGCGGACATGAGCGGTGTGTAGGTTGAGGTGATTGCGCCGCTGGAGACGGCTTGTAGCACGCGGGGTTCGTTGTAGAGCTGCGCGGATCCGATGATGGAGAATACGGTGGTGAGGATGAGTGCTGGGCGCACCATGGGGACTTTGATGCGGGTGGCGATTTGCCAGGCTGAGGCGCCGTCGAGTTTGCCGGCTTCGAGGAGTTCGGCGGGGATTGTTTGGAGCGATGAGTAGATGATGAGCATGTTGTAGCCGGTCCACCCCCAGGTCACAATGTTGGCCACCGACCAGAGCGCCAGGTTGGGGGAGAAGAAGGGCACGCTGATTCCGAGCCAGGTTTCGAGTGCCGCGTTGATTGGGCTGGAGAGGGGGGAGTAGAGAAAGGACCACATCACCGCTGCGATGACGCCGGGCACGGCGAATGGGAGGAAACTGGCGAGGCGAAAGAAGCTTTTGCCTCGTGCCGATTTTGCGTCGAGCAGGAGCGCGAGCCCCAGTGCGAGGCCGAGCATGACGGGTACTTGCACGATGCCGAACAGCGCGACGCGTCCGAGCGAGGACAAAAACTCACTATCGCTGAGCGCTCGGCTGTAGTTTGCGAGCGGGTCGAAGTTGAGTGTTGGTGCGCTGAGTCCGAGCCCTGAGCGGCGGAGCACGAAGAGGCTTTGCCCAATTGCGAAAAGGATTGGCAGCACATACATGGTGCTGAACAGGAGGAGGAATGGGGTGAGGAAGAGGAGTGGCGTTCGCCATGCTCGGTGTGCGTTCATGGATGCTTCACATTCGTTCGCGGGCGCTGTTCGTGCCAGCGTGGTTCGGCAGCGTGGTGTGAATCGGTGTTGGCTGGCGCGTGCTGCGCAGCCTCGGCGGGGAGCAGCCGTGCTGGTGGCTGCCCCCACACCGGGGGTGCGTGTGCGCTTGTCTGGCCGGGTGGTGCCCGGGTTGGGCCGGGTTGGCTCTGGTTACTGCGCTACCGTGAGTCCCTGTGCTTTGAGTGCGGCCACGGTTTTGGTTTGCGTGGTTTGGAGGGCTTCGTTGAAGCTGCCGGTTCCTGCCCAGGCTTTGCTGAGGCCGTCGTCGAGGAAGCCGACCGTTTCTGGCATGTTTGGTCCCCATGTCCAGCCGGCGGCGACGTCTGGTGATGCGTCGGCGAAGACGTCAAAAATCTTTTGACCGCCAAAGTAGTCGTCGCCGCTGCTCAGTGCGGGCAGTGTGAGCAGGTCCACGGCTGCCGGGTAGAGTGCTGCGGTTTCGATGAGTCCGCTGAAGGTCTCTTTGTCGGTGCTCATGTAGTGTGCGAATTTCCAGGCTGCTTCGGGGGTTTTGCATCCTTTCAGCACCGCAGTGCCGGATCCGCCGACGTTGCCGACGATTGATTCGCCAGCGTTCCACTGGGGCATCGGTGCGACCGCCCATTTGCCTTTTCCGGCGGCCACGTCGCCTTTGAAAATGCCGGCGAGCCAGACCGCGCCAACGTGTGTGGCGATGCTGCCGTCGCCAAGTCCGGTGTACCACGATTGATCCCACATGGGTGCCTGGCTAATCAGTCCTTCGTCGGTGAGTCGCTGCCAGTAGGCGGCCACGTCTTTGTTTTTGGCGGAGTCGATGCTCACTTGCCAGGCGTCGTCTTTAACGCCAAACCAGGGCGCTTGCGCTTGCCAGGCAAACCCGGCGTAGTCGTAGTTGAGGTACCCGGTGGTGAGGTAGTGGTTGGGGTCTGCTTCGTGGATTTTTTTGCCGGCTTCTTCGTATTCTGCCCAGGTGGTGGGGGCCGCGAGGCCGAGGCTGTCGAAGAGTTCTTTGTTGTAGAACAGCGCCATGGGGCCGGTGTCTACGGGGGCGCCGTAGACGGCGTCGCCGATGCTCATTGCTGCCCAGGCGGCGGGGGAGACTTCGTGTTTCGCCGATGCTGCGTAGGTTGAGACG
>CAYTSH010000095.1:0-8128 GCA_964440395.1 uncultured Microbacteriaceae bacterium | reverse complement strand
GCCTAGCACTACTCTCTCGCACCCCACCGCACCCTCACCACCCCCACCACTCTCGAACGGAGCCACCATGCCCATCCCCCGATCAGGAACACAGTTCACCCTCACCGCGGGTGCCTACACCGCAACCATTGCCAGCGTTGGCGCCACGCTGCGCACCCTCCAGCACGCCGGTCGAGATCTCATCGTTCCGTTTGCCGCAGATGAACTGCGACCAAACTTCCGCGGGGCACTGCTCGCACCCTGGCCGAACCGGATCACCGACGGGGTGTACGAGTTTGCTGCAACAAAGCAACAGCTCGCACTCAGCGAACCCGGGCGCGGGCATGCGATTCACGGGCTCATTGCCTGGCTTGATTTCGCTGCGGTGTCACACACGGAGGAGGCACTGCACCTCAGCGCGACGCTGCAGCCACAGCTCGGCTACCCGCACCGACTGCGCGTTGACGTGCACTACACGATCAGCGAGCAGGGGCTGCACACCAGCATCACCGGCGCGAATCTTGGCAGCGACGCCGCACCGTGGGGTGCGGGCCCCCATCCCTACCTGGTTGCCGGTCCGGGCAAGGTGGATGACTGGGTGCTCGGGTTGCCCGCCGAGTCGGTGCTGCTGGTGGAGGGTGAGCGCATGATTCCAGGCGAAATCACCTCGGTTGCGCAGCACAATGCCGGCGTGTGGGATTTCCGTGCGCCCCGCCAGATTGGCGACACGTTCATCGATCATGCATTTGGTCAATTGATTCGGGATGCCGCGGGCGAGGCAACCGTCACGCTCACGAGCCCAGCGGGCACGGGTGTGTGCATGTCGTGGGATGTCAGCTGCCCGTGGGTGCAGGTGCACACCGCCGATCGACCCGATCCGATCACGAACCGGGTGGGACTCGCCGTGGAACCCATGACGTGCCCGCCTGACGCATTCAACTCTGGCATTGACCTGATCGTGCTGGGCGCGGGCAGCAGCGCCTCGGCCGGGTGGCGCATCGCGGCGCTTTAGCGACCATTCTCGGGCTGCGCCTCGGCCGTTCAGACTTGGAATTCTCCGGGTGAACTGTCCCCAGACCACGCCCCGCCGACATCCGGCTCCACCGGCGCTTCCTGCCGGTGCACATTGACCCTTGCGGTGTCGATGAATCGCGAAAAATGTCCCTGAAACGCCACCACGACCGTGCCGGTGGGGCCGTTTCGTTGCTTTGCAATGATGAAGTCGGCCTCACCCTTGCGTTCTGAATCCTTGTCGTAGGCACCTTCCCGGTGCAGCAAAATCACCATATCGGCGTCTTGCTCAAGGGAGCCTGATTCGCGCAAATCAGAAATCGCCGGTTTTTTGTCAACCCGCTGCTCCGGTCCACGGTTGAGCTGAGACAGTGCAATGACGGGAACCTGCAGCTCTTTCGCGAGCAGTTTCAGCGCCCGAGAAAACTCGCTCACCTCCTGCTGCCGGCTTTCAACGCGTTTGCCGCTGGTCATCAGCTGGAGGTAGTCAATCACTACGAGCTGCAGGTCGTGCTGCTGCTTCAACCTGCGGCATTTCGCCCTGATCTCCACGAGCGTCATGTTTGGGCTGTCATCGATGAAGAAGGGGGCGTCATTCACCCGGGCTCTCGTTGCGGCTAGTCGCCTCCAGTTGCTGCTGTCGAGGCTGCCGCTGCGCATTGCTTGCAACGGCACTGCGGTTTCTGCCGAAAGCAGGCGCATTGCGATCTCTGCCCTACCCATTTCGAGGGAGAAGAACACGGTGGACTTGCCGGCACTGATCGCAGCAGAACGGCAAATATCCAGGGCGAGGGTTGATTTTCCGAGCGCCGGGCGGGCCGCGATGATGATCAATTGACCTGGATGCAGTCCGTTCGTCAGTGCGTCCAGCTCACGAAACCCTGTGGGCACGCCGGTCAATCCTCCGCTGGTTGCTTCAGCGGCTTCAATCTCTTCCACTGCCGCTTCGAGGGCAATTTCGAGCGGAACGTAGTCTTCTGATGCTTTGCCGCCCGAAACCGAATAGATTTCTGCCTGCGCATTATTGACCAGTTCGCTTGCCTCGCCCTGACCGTCGAAGCCCATTTGGGCAATGCGTGTGCCAGCCTCCACGAGGCGGCGCAGCAGCGCCTTTTCGCCAACGATCTCAGCGTAGTAGCCCGCATTTGCGGCGGTTGGAACGATGCCCGTCAGGGTGTGCAGGTATTCCGCGCCTCCCGCACGCTGGAGATTGCCGTTTTTGCTCAGTTCTGCGGTGACCGCAATCACGTCGGTGGGTTCACCGTGTGAGTAGAGGGTGAAGATTGCGTCGTAAATGACCTCGTGTTTTGGCACGTAGAAGTCAGTACCTCGAATAGCGTCAGTGACGTCGGCAACCGCATCTTTACTCAGCAGCATCCCGCCCAGCGTGCTCTGTTCGGCAAGAAAATCGTGTGGCGGTGTGCGCTCGTTGCGGTACTGGTCAAGCATTGGCTCTTCGGGTATTTCTAGGTGAGCTAATGACATGGTTTCACCTTAAGGAGTTCTCCCCAAATCACCAAATCGGCCTGTGGATAACTCTGTGGACAGATGGGGGGTAACGGTCTGAAAAGTGCACAATTCCTGTTGATAACCCTGTGGGGAGAGAAAAAATTTTGAGCAAGAAAATGCTTCTGATCTGGTGTTTTAAATATTCACACCTGTGTGAACAAATCATTTTTTGCGGGCTCAACACCTGGGGGTAACCCTGGGGAAAACTCATAGCATACGGCCGGAGTTTGAGGCAAGCATTTTGTTAAATAAGGCTAAAAAAATTCTCGAGGTACGAAAAATGCCGGGCACCGTGTGGTGCCCGGCATTCGCCAGATTCGAGTGAATCTACTTCTTTGCAGCAACAACCTGCAGCGTGATTACCGCGTGCACATCATCGCGCAGATGAATGTGTGCAGTGTACTCGCCGACAGTTTTGATCGCCGACTGAAGTTCAATCTTGCGCTTGTCCAGCTCGGCGATGCCGGCGGCGTGCACAGCAGCAGCAACGTCAGCAGTTTTTACCGAACCAAAAAGGCGACCACCGTTGCCGGTCTTCACCTCGAGGCGCACCTTCGTGGCCTCCAGCTTGGCTTTGATGTCGTGTGCCTCTTCAATGGTCGCCAGCTCACGTGCGGCACGCGCAGCGCGAATCTGCTCAACCTGCTTCTCGCCACCACGAGTCCAAGCAACAGCGAACCCTTGGGGAAGCAGGTAGTTACGCGCATACCCGTTCTTCACCTCAACAACGTCGCCGGCGCTACCAAGCCCCGCAACCTCGTTTGTCAGAATAATTTTCGACATGTGACTATCTCCTAACGGCCAGAACCGGCGTAAGGAAGCAGAGCCATTTCGCGGGCGTTTTTCACGGCCTTCGCGATCAGACGCTGCTCCTGAACAGAAACGCCCGTAATGCGACGCGCACGGATCTTGCCGCGCTCAGAAACAAATTTGCGCAGAGTGGCGACATCTTTGTAATCGATGACACCAACGGTGATGGACTTTGCCGGTGCAAGTGGCTTTGCGCCCTTGCCGCTCCGGCCGCCCTGTTTGCGGCTACCGCCGCTTGACTTTCCAGCCATGGTTACCTAACTTTCGTACGTCGTCTCGCTGAACTCCAACAGTCCAGTGAATCCTTTAGAACGGGGCTTCTGCCCCATCAAAGCTTGCGCCAGGATTTGCCCAGCCGTCGCTTGCGCCGGCACCGGGTGCCGCCCAAGCGTCGTTCTGCGCCTGTGGCGCGCCAAATGGTGACGCCTGAGCGCCCCCGACCGCACCCGGGGCGCGGGACTGAGCCCGGCTCACCTGAGCGGTGGCGTATCGCAGGCTTGGGCCAATCTCGTCAACCTCAAGCTCAAGACTGGTGCGTTTTTCGCCCTCTTTTGTTTCATAGGAGCGCTGCTTCAAGCGACCGGTCGCGATAACTCGCGAACCCTTCGTCAAAGAACTTGCAACATGCTCAGCGAATTCTCGCCAAACACTCGCGCGCAAAAAGAGAGCCTCGCCGTCCTTCCACTCGTTCGATTGGCGATCAAACGTGCGAGGCGTTGAAGCAATCGTGAATGAAGCCAGAGCAACGCCACTCTGCGTGAAACGCAGCTCCGGGTCAGCGGTCAGGTTACCCACGACCGTGATGACGGTTTCGCCAGCCATGAGACTAGGCGTCCTGTTTCTGGCTTGACTTGCTTGCAGCGCGGGCAGCCTTCGCTGCGTCCCGCTGTGCCTGCTCAGCACGCTGAGCAATGCCCTCGTCAGCGCGAAGCAGCTTGGTGCGGAGCACCGCTTCGCTCAGACCGAGCTGGCGGTCAAGCTCATCGCTGGCAGCAGACGTTGCCGTGAAGTCGATAACCGCGTAAATGCCTTCGGCCTTCTTCTTGATCTCGTAGGCGAGACGGCGCTTGCCCCAGATGTCGACCTTGTCCACGGTGCCACCACTCTTGGTGATGACGGTGAGGAACTTGTCCAGGCTGGGTGCCACGGTACGCTCATCCAGTTCTGGATCGAGAATGACCATGAGTTCGTATTGATGCGTCACTAACCCACCTCCTTCGGACTTAACGGTTACAGACGGTCTGTAACAGGAGGTTAATTGCATCGTGCCCACCGCAGGAGCGGCGAACAACCTTGCTAGTATACCGCAGTTTCTGCAATAGCGGCGCTTCGGGCCCACACCCGCTCACGAAAGCGCGCCGACCCCTTCCCCGGGAACCCGAAAAAGCTCCTCAGCGCCAAGCACATGTCGCTGCCCCCCAGAATGCAGCAGAGTATCCCCGTGCACGCTGAACTGGCTCTGGTGCGCCCGCAGCGCCGCCCACTTCGCCGCCCGGTGTTGCGCGCCAAGCGCAAACACAACCAACTCACC
This sequence comes from uncultured Microbacteriaceae bacterium, assembly GCA_964440395.1. Lineage (GTDB taxonomy): Bacteria > Actinomycetota > Actinomycetes > Actinomycetales > Microbacteriaceae > CAYTSH01. The sequence goes on along the minus strand of CAYTSH010000095.1, from coordinate 3,288 downwards.
CGCGGCAGTATTCTCCCGGTCAGATTCACGAATCACGCCCTGATGATCAAGCGGAACAATCTGCACAAACGGAATCCGCAATTCCGTGGCAAGCCAGGCAGCCGCGCGATGACAACGCACATGATCGGGATGACCATACCCACCGGTTGGATCGTAACTCACAACCAAATCAGCACCCGAGTGAACAGCAACCGCGCGCAGATCGGCGCACACCTCGGTAAAGTCGGCGGCACAGAACGAGCCCGCTGCGGCATCCCCCAATGGAACCGCCAAACCGTCCGGCCCCCACTGCATGCCCGAATCGCGATACACGCGCTGAGCCAACCCGGGCTGGCGGGCAGCGCCACTGCCCAAAAACTCATGCCGAACCACCCCCAGCCGCTCCAGCGCGCGGCGCAACTCTCCCACGCGGTGCGACGCCAAGCGATCACTGCCCTGCAAATGCGCAAGCGCTCCGGGCACCACCTCGCCGAGTTCCCCGCGCGTGGCCGTCACCAACGTCACGGCACCCCCCGCAGCCATGTCGGCAAGTGCGCCACCCGTCGCAATGGTTTCATCATCCGGGTGTGCGTGCAGCACCAACACGTGCCGGGCAGCGGCCCACGGACTACTGTTGCGCTGCATACCAGTCCCGCAACCGCACCTCAGCCTCTTCGGCGCCAAGTGGGCCCTCGTCGAGCCGCAGTTCAAGCAAAAAACGATACGCCTGCCCTACCATTGGCCCCGGGCGCAGGTCAAGAATCCGCATGATAGCTTCACCGTCAAGGTCGGGGCGGATTGACGCCATCTCCTCGCGCTCATTCAATTCATGGATGCGGTGCTCAAGATCGTCGTAGGCAAACGCCAGCCGGTCCGCCTTTCGCACGTTCCGCGTCGTCACGTCAGCGCGCACCAGGCAATGCAACTGCTCAAGGTAGGGACCCGCGTCCCGAATATACCGGCGAACCGCGGAATCGGTCCAGGCGGCTTCGGTGTACCCAAAAAACCGGAGATGCAGTTCGACAAGCCGAGCCACGGCTTTCACGGTGTCGTTGTCGAACCGGAGCGCCCGCAGGCGTTTCTTCGCCAGTTTGGCACCAACAATGTCGTGATGGTGAAAACTCACCGCACCACCGGGTTCAAAACGCCGGGTGGCAGGTTTGCCAATGTCGTGCAGCAGCGCGGCGAGGCGCAACACCAAATCAGGTGCCGCATCTGGCTGCGTCCGACGGCTCACCTCATGATCAATTGCCTGATCGAGCACCGTCAAGCTGTGTTCATACACGTCTTTATGCCGATTGTGATCGTCCTGCGTGTGCTTCAACGCGGGAATCTCAGGCAAAAAGAGTTGCATCAGGCCGCTCTCCACCAACAACCGCAGCCCAACCCGCGGGCTTGCCGTGCAAAGCAGCTTGCTGAACTCGTCCCGGATTCGTTCAACCGAGATAATGTCAAGTCGATGAGCGTGCGCACGCATCGCGGCAACCACGTCATCGGCGACCGACACACCAAGCTGACTGGCGAACCGAGCCGCGCGCAGCATCCGTAATGGATCATCGGTAAATGACCGATCCGGTGCCCCGGGGGTTCGCAACACCCCGGCAAGTAAATCTTCGACCCCACCGAACGGGTCAACCAGTTGCCGTTGGGGCACACGGAACGCCATGGCGTTGATGGTGAAGTCGCGACGTTGCAGATCGTCGGTGAGGTTCGTGCCAAACCGCACCTCGGGTTTCCTGCTGTCGTCAACGTACGCATCCGCTCGGTAGGTGGTAATCTCCACCCCGTCACCGCCAATGTTCGCCGCAATGGTGCCGAATGCGCGACCAACATCCCACTGGGCGCTACTAATCGGTTTCACCAGTCGCAAAATATCGTCAGGTTCGGCGTCTGTCGTGAAATCAAGGTCGTTGACCGGCTTGCCCAGCATTGCGTCGCGAACAGGACCGCCAACAAGCGCAAGTTCAAACCCGGCCCGCTGGAATGTTTCAGCGAGGAGCAGCACCGTGGGCATTGTGGAGAGGTTGTGTAACGCGGTCAGTGAATCCGCCATATTGAGCATGGTAGTAATGGTAGCAATCCCACCCCGCGACGAGATTTTTGCGCTCCCCTTGACCGCATCAAGCGTTGCCGGTGCGAAACACGTAGAATCGACGCATGTCAGTTGTGCGCTTTCTTCGCCCGCGCACCCGTCGTACCCGGCGTTCCGGAGCATCCGCAGCCCTGCTGGGGTTTCTCAGTGCGGCAGTTGCACTCGGTGCGGTGTGGGGCACTCCGGGAGCTTCAGCGGTAGCGGCTCCCGCTACCCCCCACCGGGTCGCCGGTCAGTCTCCGCAACAGGATGCGGATCACTCAGCTCCACTCACCCTCACGCTCGCTGTGGGTGACATGGTCACCCCGGTGAGCGCCACGTCATTGAACCTCACCCTTTCCGCCACGAACCACACCACCGGATCGTTCGATGATCTGCAAGCCACCATCTACATTGATCGCGACAGGGTTTCGGATGGCGAAACGCTTGACCGGGCGCTCGATGAAGAACTATTCGCGGCTGTGCCGCTGGGAACGGTTGTGCAGTCGGTTTCTCTCGGTAAAATCGCCGCGGGCGAGACGAAGACACAGCAGTTCAGCATCCCTGCCGGCAGTTTGGGGTTGCAACCTCAAGAACCCGGCGTTTACGTGCTTTCAGCCCGCGTGCCCGCGCAGGCGCAGGGCGTGGTGGCGCGAACCCCCCTGCTGTGGGGTTCACCGAATCCTTCCTCCGCCACGTCGCTGACCATGCTGGTGCCCATTGTGTTGCCGTCAACTATCAGCGGCCTGGCTTCTGCGGAGGAACTTGCCGCACTGACCGGACCCAAAGGTGCCCTCACCCAGCTGCTTGGTGCCGCGCAAACCGGTGGCGCAATTCTTGCGATTGATCCGCGGGTACTTGTCTCGATCAGGATTCTGGGCACATCCGCCCCAACCTCCGCGGTCGAGTGGCTCACCGCCCTGACCGCGTTGAAAAATGATTCATTTCTTCTGCAATTTGCCGACGCTGATCTGGCGGCGGAGCACCAGTCTGGTCTCGAATCGTTTCTCACGCTTGAGAGCGTCGCGGGTCCGGCAGCGCGCTTGGGTCTGACCACCCCTGAATCGCTGAGCAAACTGACCGCTTGGAACAGCACGCTTCCCGCAATGGCTTGGCCGGCAAGGGGCACGGCGACGGCCGATGACCTGGCAGCTTTTCAGGATCAGGGCGTTGCTGCCCTCGTGTTGGAGGATGCCGATGTGGCTCTGACGGCCGGGAACGCTGCGCCCCCGGTGGTG
>CAYTSH010000094.1:0-8199 GCA_964440395.1 uncultured Microbacteriaceae bacterium | reverse complement strand
GTGCTGACGTGCCGCGGTTGGGCTGCTGCACCGCATCATTCTCCATGGGGGTGGATGCCGCGCCAGCGTCGCGTTGTTGGGCTCGCCGCTCTGCGCCCCACCTGGACTCAGCTTACATCATATCTAATAATTTTGCTCACAATTTGGTGTTGATTTGAACGTGCAAAATAAGCTACTCTGGTGCCCAACGTATGACGTAAGCGAAGCGGCTTGGTGCGCACAGCATCCCGCAATCGAACCACAACAGACAATGAGGTCCCCCATGAACCGCACCACCCGCGCACTCGGCACCGCACTCCTCACCGCCAGCCTGCTCCCCGCCCTCATCGGCTGCAGCGCCACCACCGTCGACGAAAACACCCTCGTCATCTGGGACACCGGCCTCCTCTCCCGCGTCAACGAAGACGGCAGCCCAGACGACGAAAAATCATTCCTCGACACCATGATCAAAGAATTCGAAGCAGAACACGACGGCGTCACCGTCAAACTCGTCCAACAATCCGGCAGCATCAGCGAAAACAGCGCCCAATTCCAGGCAGCCGCAATCGCCGGCGACGGCCCCGACATTCGCGTGCAATACGCCGGTGGACCCACCATCTCACTCGCAGAGTTCTACACCGACCTCGAACCACTCCTCGACAACACCGTCTACGACACCATGAGCGGCTTCACCGTCAACCGCGAAAACTTTGACCCCAACGGTCGACTCATCGGCATGCCCTACGGCGCGGGCAACATGTTCACCGTCTTTGCCAACAACGAAATCCTGCGCAAAGCCGGCCTCGACCCCAACAAAGCGCCCGAAACGTGGGAAGAACTCCTCGCCAACGCCAAAACCATCACCCAAACCACCGACAGCTTTGGCATGGCAGTCGGCAACCAAGAAGGCTACGTCGGCGCGTGGGTCATCACCGCGCTCGTCGGCGGCGAACTCGGCCCAGACGTATTCAGCGAAATGTACAACGGCAGCATCCCCGCCGACAACCCGGCAATGGTCAAAGCATACGAAGCGTTCGCCGACTGGCAGCGCAGCGGAGTAACCAACCCCGACGCGGCACAACTCCCGGCAAACGACGCCAGCACCCTCTTCTTCAGCGGCAAAGCTGGCTACATCATCGTCGGCAGTTGGGAAAACAACAACATGCTCGAACGATTCGGCGCCGACGGGGTGAGCGTCTACCGCATCCCCGTGCTCGCTGGTGCCGCCCACCCCAAGATCGGCGCCGGCGGACCCGAAATCGCGCTCTCAATTGCCGAAGCCAGCACCCACAAAGAACTCGCCGCAGAGTTCCTCAACCACCTCGCCAGCGTCGAAAGCCACAACACCTACGTGCGACTCGCGCAAACCCAAGCCGCCAACCACAAAGATTTCGACCGCAGCGCGCTCACCAACCCGCTGCTCCTCAAAGAACTCAAAGACCTCGACGAAGCAACCGACGGCATCACGTTTGGCTACGACAGCGTCATGCCGCAGGCAACCATTGACCTGTTCTACCGGCTCAACAGCAGCGCCTTCAACGGAACCGCGAGCCCCAAAGACGTGGTGAAACAACTCAGCGAGAGCCTCGCCCAAGAACTCGCCGACTAATGAGCACCCAACTGCGCCGCAACCAACTCATCGGAACCGCGGCTGTCCTACCGGCATTTCTCATCGTCGTGGGGTTCATGGCGTTTCCGATCGCCTACGCGCTGTTCATCTCGTTCACCAAAACCAACGGGCTGCGCTACACCTGGATCTGGTTTGAAAACTACACCAAACTCCTGAGCGACCCCATCGTGCACCAGGTGTTCCTGAACAACTTCAAGTTTCTCATCTCGGTGCCGCTGCTGATTTTCGTCTCCCTACTCATCTCGGTGCTCCTCTACGAACGCACCCTCGGGTGGCGGTTTTTTCGGGTCATCTTCTTCCTGCCCAACGTGCTCTCCGTTGCGGTCATCGGCATCATGTTCCGCAACGCCTTCGGCTACTACGGCGGCGTCAACCAGGCACTCGGCGCATTCGGCATCGAACCCATCCAGTTCTTCACCAACGGCACCACCGCCATCGCCATCATCGTGCTCGCCATCGTCTGGTCCGGCTTCGGCTACCAGGCGCTACTCCTGCTCGCCGGCCTCACCGCCATCGACCCCGCCGTCTACGAGGCGGCGGCAATCGACGGCGCCGGCTGGTGGCAGCGACTCTGGCACGTCACCCTGCCCAACATTCGCCGCGTGCTCGGCTTCGTCTGCATTATCAACGTGCTCTACACCTTCACCGCGCTGTTCGGGTTCGTCTTCGTCATGACCTCCGGCGGCCCAGGATACGACACCACCACCATCGACTTTCTGGTGTATTCCCGCGCCTTCTCCAGCAACAACCTCGGCTCGGGTGCGGCGCTGGCCGTGGTGCTGTTCCTCTTCATCGGCGTCATCACCCTCATCCAAAACAGGGTCTTCAAACTGCAAGAGGAGGACTAAATGACCGCTCAGGTCAGCACGCAACTCAACCGGCGCGGCCGCTGGGGCGTGTTCGTCGCCCTCTGCCTGGTCGCGACCTCCATCATCTACCCCCTGTTCTTCGTCGTCGTCACCTCGCTGCGCAGCAACGCCGACTACCTCAAAGACCCCTTCGGCCTGCCTGGCGAATGGACACTCGCCAACTACGTGCGGCTGTCGCAAACGTTCGGGGTTGGCCGAGCCTTCATGAACAGCCTGCTCGTCACCTCGGTCACCGTGCTGTGCGTGCTGATCCTCGCCGCACTCGCGGGGTACGGGCTCGCCAAATACCCCGTGCCCGGCGCCAAATACCTCACCGCAACCTTCGTGTCGGTCATGCTCGTGCCCGGACCGGTGCTCATCATCCCGATCTACCTCATGCTCTCCAAGCTGGGGCTCGTTGGCGGTTATCCCGGGCTGATTCTCGCCTACGTTGCAACCGGCTTGCCGTTCTCCGTATTCTTTGTGGCGCTGGTGTTCCGCGGCATTCCCACCGAAGTGATCGAGGCGGCCCGCATCGACGGAGCCGGGTTTTTTCGGGTGCTGTTCTCGGTGGTGATTCCCATCGGATCCAGCGGCCTGGCCACGCTCGCAGTGCTGCAATTCTTGGGCGTGTGGAACGAACTCATCTTCGCTTTTATTCTGCTGCGCGACGAAAAACTGCGCCTACTCACCCCCACCCTCGCCAGCATTGGGGAGCGGCACCTCACCGACCAACCCATGGTTTCGGCGGGGCTGTTCATTTCGGCGTGCGTCCCGTTGCTGCTGCTCATGTTTGCGTCCAAATACATCATGCAGGGTCTCCAGGTGGGCATCAGCCGGTAACGCACGCGACGCCCGGATTAGGTATGATGTAAGAAATCAATCAACGAGGATCGTCATGCACCAACACCCCACCGAGCACCCGCCCCACGCCGCCCCGGCAACCTTCACGCTCACCCCGCACCCCGCAACGTCAGCCACGACCACACCCGGGCACAGCGCCACGCTCAACAGCAACGGCCAGCCCATCGCCACCCTCCGCGGCGGCGCAATCGACATCAACCACGTGCGCACCAACCCGGGCACCAACCAACCCGGCACGCCCGGCGACGCGCTCACGGCATCCTGGTCATTGAACCAACTCGGCAACACCCACGCCTGGGAACTCACCCTCACCCTCACCAACACCGGCAACACGCCCCTCAACATCACCCGCATGGACCCGCTCGACCTGCAACTCGAACGCAGCCTCGGCCACTGGACCACCCACTGGTACCGCTCCGCCTGGGGCGACGAGTTCCGACCCCAACACGGCACAACCCGCCACGACACGTTCCTCGAAGTCCGCTCCGGTCGATCCTCCCACGGCATGAGCCCCTGGCTTGGCGTGCAAGCAGAAGAACACCCGCTCGCGCTCTCCGTCACACCCGCCTGGAGCGGCAACTGGCACATCACCGCAATCAACGGCGGCACCATCTCCGCCGGCATATCACCCTGGCAGTTCGCCCTCGAACTCGCCCCCGGCGAAACCATCACCGCCCCCAGCGTGGTGCTCGCGGCGGGCAGCACCCTCACCGAAGCGTCCGTCGCGCTGCAACGCGCGGTTCGCGATGAATGGATGCCGCGCACCCCATACACCGACAGCCTGCCAGTGGAGTGGAACAGTTGGTGGCCCTACGAAGACCAAGACATCACCGAAGAGCTCGTCATCGAAAACGCGCGCCACGCACACGAACTCGGCATCGAAATCGCCACCCTCGACGCCGGCTGGTTCGGCGCCGCCAACGCGACCAGCGACTGGCAAGAAGAACGCGGCGACTGGGACACCGTCAACACAAAACGGTTCCCCAGCGGCCTCGAACACCTCGGCAACCAAGTCCTCGCCGCGGGTGCACTCCCCGGCATCTGGATTGAAGCCGAAGCGGTCGGGCGCAGCTCAACCCTCCGGGCGGAACGCCCCGAACTCATGGCCCACAGCACGCCCGGCAGCTGGCCAGACCCGTCCTACCGGCCAATGACGGTATCGCTCGACCCCGAAGACCCCACCTTCCTCGGATACGTCTGCCTCGGGTCACCCGCCGGGCGCGCACACGTGCTCGAATCAATGAGCACCCTGGTCACCCGCACCAGCGCCCGCTGGGTGAAACTCGACTTCAACATAGACCCCGACGCCGGGTGCACCAGAACCGATCACGGGCACGGCGCAGGCGACGGCCTCTACCGCCACGTCACCGGGCTCTACGAGGTGCTCGCCGCCTTCCGCGAGCGCCACCCCGACGTGCTCCTCGAATCCTGCAGCTCCGGCGGTTTGCGACTCGACCTGGGACTCGCCCGCCACGTGCACGGCTTCTTCCTCAGCGACCCGGACTACACAGAACACCACCTCGAAACCCTCATGGGGGCAAGCCGGCTCCTGCCGCCACTCGGCATACTGCACTGGTCGCAGTCGCAGTGGCGCGGCGACTTCGACGCCCAAGCCGTCGACTGGAACACGCTCCCGGTTGCCGTATTCGATCGCATGGTGCGCGCCGCAATGCTGCACCGGTTCGGGGTCAGCCTGAAACTCCCCGAACTGCGCCCGGCGCTGCGCGAACGACTCGCGCAGCACGTGCACACCTTCCGCACCGAACTGGCCCCGCTCGTGCGCGAAGGCGTCCTCCGCCCGCTCACCGCACCCCCAGAACGCGGGGGAATCGGCGAACGCACCCCCGTGCTGCAACTCAGCGACGAAACACACGATCGCCACGTGGTGGCCGCGTTCCAGCTGCCGCACGGCCTGCCGCAAACCAACCCCGTGACCAGCGAAACGCCGCAACGAGTTCCCGTCACCGCACTGCACCCCGAACGGCACTACCGCGTTCGGATACTTGACGGCGGCACAGCCGCAGCCGGCACAGCCGACTCGGCGGCGGCAGCCGAGCGCAGCGTGTTCACCGGCGCGGAACTCCTCACCGCCGGAGTGCCCCTCCCCGCCGGAACCCCCGCCCGGGAAGGCGGCGACTGTTCCTGGCTCCTGGAACTCACCCCGGCAACAAACACCTAAACCGCGCGACCCGGCCCGCGCCCCCGCCCGCCAACCCCGGCACCAGCATCAACCCCGGCACCGGCACCAGCATGCACAGCACCCGTGAAAGGACCCCATGACACGCCCACTCGAACCACTCAGCCTCAACGACCCGGCACCCAGCATCGGCGCACTCCCCGCCCGCGGCACCCCAACCACAAGCGCCCCCACCCACACCCTCGACGGCACCTGGCGGTTCACCTGGTCACCCAACGCAACCGCGGCACCCGACGTGCGGGCACTCGCAACGGGTCAAACGGAACCCGCCGGCGGGTGGGGAACCATCGCGGTGCCCTCCTGCTTCGTCATGCCAATCCACGACAGCACGGTGCGCGGACCGCACGGCTCCCCGGCCTACACAAACGTCACCTTCCCCTTCCCCATCGACCCGCCATTCGCGCCCGACGAAAACCCGGTAGGCGACTACCAGTTGACGTTCCCACTCGAAACCGTGCCGGAACACGCGGAACTGCGCTTTGGCGCCATCGAAGGCGCCGGCGACATTTGGCTCAACGGCACACTCCTCGGCTCCACCCGCGGCAGCCGACTACCCCACGCGTTCGACGTGAGCGACCTCCTCGCGCCACACAACACACTCCACGTTCGGGTGCACCAATTCAGCGCCGCGTCCTACGTCGAAGACCAAGATTCCTGGTGGTTGCCCGGCATCATCCAAAGCGTCACCCTCGTGGAACGCCCCGCGGGGGGCATCAACCAGGTGCATGTTGATGCGGCCTGGGGTGCCGCAGGAGCCGAGCTGCGGGTGACGGTAGACGCCGCTGGGACGGTCCCCAGCATCCACGTTGTGGAACTCGACATGGCGGTGCCAGCCAACCAAACCGTGTCAATAGCGGATGCCGCACCCTGGACCGCCGAAACCCCCACCCTCTACACGGTGCAGGTTGCGACCCCCGCCGAAACGGTCACCGTTCGGGTCGGGTTCCGCACGGTCAGCATCGAAGACGGCGTCTTCTGCGTCAACGGCACCCCGGTGAACCTGCGCGGAGTGAACCGTCACGAACACCACCCCGACTATGGTCGCGTGGTGCCGCGAGAAACCCTCGTGCGCGACCTGCACCTCATGAAACAACACAACATCAACGCAATCCGCACCTCACACTACCCGCCGCACCCCGACCTGCTCGACCTGGCAGACGAGCTGGGCTTCTGGGTCATGGACGAATGCGACCTCGAAACGCACGGCTTCGGCGACAACGCGTGGCAACAAAACCCCACCGATGACCCCGCCTACGAGGCGGCACTGCGCGACCGCGCCGCCCGCATGGTGGAACGCGACCGGCACCACCCCTCGGTGATCATCTGGTCCCTCGGCAACGAAGCCGGCGAAGGTCGCAACCTCGCCGCCATGGCCGAGGAGATTCGCTCGCGAGACACCACCCGCCCACTGCACTACGAAGGTGAACTCGCCTCAACCAGTGTCGACATGTACTCGCGCATGTACCCGTCAACGGCAGAAGTGGCGCTCATCGCAACGCGCGAAGAACAGCCGCTGCCCGACGCCGAACAAGACGCCCGCCGGCGCGCAATGCCATTCGTGCTCTGCGAATACGCGCACGCCATGGGCACCGGCCCCGGCGGCCTCAGCGAATACCAGGCACTGTTCGACGCCCACCCGCGCCTCATGGGCGGATTCATTTGGGAATGGCTCGAACACGGCATCCACCTGCATGGCGACGACGGCACCACCGTCACCCGCTACGGCGGCGATTTTGGTGAATTCGTGCACGACGGCAACTTCGTCATCGACGGGCTCATCGCCGCAGACCGCACCCCCCGGGCGCAACTGCGCGACCTCGCCGCCGTCTTCGCCCCCCTCGTGCTCAACATCGACGCCACCGCCGGGGTGCTCACCGCAACCAGCCGACTCGACATGACCACCAGTGAACGCTACCGCCTCACCTGGGTTGCCGAACAGGCCGGGCGTGTAGTTGCCGAAGGCGACATTGAACACGCACCAGTGCCACCGCGCGGCACCGCAACCATCGCCCTCCCCCAAGAACTGCGCGACCGGTGCGCCACCCCGGGCACCGTCATCACCGTGCGGGCAGAAGAACGCCACGACACCCCCTGGGCTGCAGCCGGCTGGGTGGTGGCATTCGCACAGCACCACACATTCACCCCGGCCCAACACGCCGAACCAGGCGCGGAAACACTGCCAGGGGCGCGACCCGCCGGCAGCGGCGAGCACATCCCACTCACCCTCGAAGACGTGCACCTCGACGAACGCACCGGTGCCCTCACCGCCCTCGGCGCACAACCCGTGCACGACTGGCGGGTGGAACTGTGGCGCGCACCCACCGACAACGACTTCGGCGAAGAATGGGAAGAAACCGACCGCACCGCGCACGCCGAACGGTGGAAAGCCGTCGGGCTCCACCGGCTCGTCAGCCGACTCGTCAGCATCGAACGTGCCGAAACCAGCATCACCGTGCGCACCCGCGTCGGCGCCGCCGGCGTAGCCGCCGCCCTCAACTGCACATTCGTGTGGACAGCGCACAACCAGGGCGTCACACTCACCCTCGACCTGCAACCAAACGAACACTGGCCAAACCTCAACTCCAACTGGGCCAGAACCGGAATCGCGTTCGCACTCCAAGCAGCCGACACCGAAGCAGGCACCCAAACAGCCGGCGCCCCCAACAACTGGTGGATGCCCC
>CAYTSH010000093.1:0-8224 GCA_964440395.1 uncultured Microbacteriaceae bacterium | reverse complement strand
CATGCGATCCAACACCATCAGCGCGGTAACCGCCTTGGTGATGCTCGCAATCGCGAACCGACCCTCGCTAGACGGTGCCTGCACCAGCGCGGTCGAATCGGCAAGTCCAAGCGCTGCCGGGATGCCTGAGTCCGGCCAATCCGGCACCACCGGCTGCCCCAGTTGCACAGTTTGATACTGGGTGACCTGCACACTCGGCTGCGGCAGCGGCGCGCCTGCAACCGCAACGGTGTACCCGCCAACAACAAACAGTGACATGAGCAAGCTCACAACCGCCACCGCCTTGCGGGGACGGCCGCGTGCCGGGCGGCGAGCAGTGGGCGTTTGGGTGGGCGTTTGGGTGGGCGGTGTCATTGCGGGGTAAGGCGGCATCCTTTCAGCCTAGCGGGGTGTCGAGAGTGGGGTGGCCGGCGCGGGTGCCGGGCGCGTGCCGGGCGAGGTGCGAGCGAGTGCCGGGCGGATGCCGGGCGAGGTGCGAGCGGGTGCCGGGCGGGTGCGGGCGCGTGCCTGCCGCGAGACGCCCCGCCCCACCCCACACTCGACCACGTGCTGCGCTCTGCTAGATGAAACTGATCGTGCTTTCGGGTGCGTTGAGGAGCACCACAGGAATGATGGGCGACACACCCGCGGCGACGATCTTGTCACGATCAAACCTGATCAGCGCCTGGCCCGACTGTACTCGCTCGCCAGCCTCAACAAGGGTGGTGAACCCTTCACCCTTCATGCTCACCGTGTCGATACCCACGTGAATCAACAGTTCGGTGCCGTCGTCAAGCGTGAGACCGACAGCGTGGCCGGTTGGGAAAACCGCGACGACCGTGCAGTCAGCCGGTGCCACAACAACATCACCGCTTGGGTCAATCGCGGCGCCAGGCCCCATCACGCCCGATGCAAACACCTGATCCGGCACTTCGGAAAGAGGCAAAATCGTACCCTCAACCGGTTGCAACAGTTCCACGGTGCTTGCCGCGTCGGTCGAGCGCTGCCCTGCCCCTGCCCCTGCTGCGCTGGTAGCTGCGGCTGTTTCCGCTGCGGGGTGCGCGCTAGTGGATGCTTGTTCCAACGTCACAGCCACCGGTGCGGCCGCGACAAGCTCACCTGCCAACAGCGACTCCATGGCGTCTTTCACAAACTGCACGTTCAAGCCGTAGACAACCTGAACGCTGTTGGCACCGGTTTTGATGGTGCCGGCAGCGCCAGCGCGCTTCAGCTCGCTTTCGGACACGCGCGTGACGTCAGCAACTTCAAGCCGCAGCCGGGTGGCACAATTGTCAAGGTTGGTGATGTTTGCTGCTCCACCAAGAGCGGTGATCATTGCGGCGGCGGTTCGGGAGTACTTGTGTTCGGCTGAACCAGCAGCAGTCAAATCCGAGGACTCAGCGCCCGACTCTTCGTCTTCGTCCTCACGTCCGGGTGTCTTGAGATCAAACTTGAGAATGAGGAAGCGGAACACCAAGAAATACACCGCAAACCAGAACGCCCCGAGCGGCAGAATCAGCCACGGGTTTTGCGCCATCGGGTTCGCGAGGCCGGTTACCAGATCAATAAAGCCTGCCGAGAAGCCGAAGCCCATGCGCACGGGCAGGATCGCCGCGATAATCATCGAAATACCGGTGAATACGGCGTGGAGCAGGTACAGCCAGGGTGCCAGGAACATGAACGCAAACTCGAGCGGTTCGGTCACGCCAACAAAGAACGATGCGAATGCAGCGGAGAGCAGGATGCCGGCGGTTGCTTTCTTAGCCTTCGACTTCGCAGTCACGTACATGGCAAGCGCGGCACCGGGAAGACCGAACATCATGATCGGGAAGAAACCGGTCATGTACACCCCTGTTTCACCGTAGGTGCCTTTAGCGTTGATGAAGTTTGTCAGGTCACTGATGCCCGCAACATCGAACCAGAACACCGAGTTCAACGCGTGGTGCAACCCGGTTGGCAGCAGCAGTCGGTTCAAGAAACCGTAAGCCCCGGCGCCGAACGGTCCGAGTGCCGCAATCCACTCGCCAAAGCCGACAAGCGCACCGAACACGATTGGCCACACAAAAAACAGCAGTGCGGCGAGCACGAGCGAAATCCCGGCTGAGACGATCGAAACAGAACGCTTGCCAGAGAAAAACGAGAGCGCGTCTGGGAGTTTGACATCTTTAAATTTGTTGTAGCTCCAGGCACCAATAAGACCGGCGATGATACCGATGAACACGTTTTGGACTTTTCCAAACGCCGGATCCACCGCACCAATGTCGTCGCTTCCCATAAAAGCGGCAACGTTGGCCGGGCTGAGGAGTGTGGTGACCGTCAACCACGACACCAGGCCCGAGAGCGCGGCGGTGCCGTCAGATTTGTTCGCCATCCCAAACGCAATGCCAATGGCAAAGAGGAGCGGCATATTGTCGAGAAGCGCACCACCCGCTGCGGCAAAAAACACCGACACCACGTTCGAACCCACTGCGGTTGTGATCCAGTACCCTATCCCCGAGAGGATCGCGGCGACCGGTAGCACCGAAACGGGCAGCATGATTGACTTGCCCAGTCGTTGAAAAAATTTCACCTGCTATGCCTTTCACTCATCTTGTCGATGCTGCAACCGATTGCTGCGGCACCATATCGCCCCGGGCGCGTGGCAAAAACGCTTCATACCTACCACGGCCGACTGGAACTCGTAGATTCTATCGTGAGCGTTTCGATTCACAAATACTGCTCAGCTCCCAGGTTCGTGTGGCTTTCGGCGTTCCAACGAAAAGGCCGCAAGGCTCAACCAGCGCTGCGATCCGCCCTAATGCTGCACCCCGAGACGCTTGCGAAGTAGCGCGATCCGCTCTTGCAGTTGGGTCACGCTCGCCTGCGCCACTGCCGGTCCACCACAGAGCCTGCGCAACTCGCTGTGAATGAGCGCGTGCGGGTCACCAGAAACTTTGGCATACATGCCCACGAGACTGTTGAGCAGTTTGCGTTGCTCCTGAAGCGTTCGAAACATCGGTTCCGGCGGCAGCGCAACCTCGCTGGGATGCTCGGTTTTGCCCTGTTTGGTGGCGGAACGCCGCGCCTGGCGCTGCTGCCGTTGCAGGAGCAGTTCCCGAACCTGTTCTGGTTCAAGAATGCCGGGCAGGCCAATAAAATCGAGTTCTTCTTCGGAATTGATGTCGGCGTAGCCGCCAAACTCGGTGCTGTCGAATATTGCTTTGTCAAAGTGCGCGTCGGATTCGATGGCTTGAAAGGCGAACGTTTTGGTGAGTTCCTCAGAGGCCCGCTCTTCCCGGTTGGCTTCGGCAACCATGGCTTCTTCCGCGTTCCACATGTCGGCCTGTTCTTCTGCTGCACTGGCACGGTCGAGCGCGTGGTCGCGTTCCAGTTCCATCTGGTTTGCGAGTGCAAGCAGCGGCGGCACGTTTGGCAGAAACACGGTCGCAACTTCCCCGCGGCGGCGGGAACGCACGAAGCGCCCAATGGCTTGCGCGAAAAACAGCGGGGTTGCCGACGAGGTTGCGTACACGCCGACGGCCAACCGGGGCACATCAACCCCTTCGGACACCATGCGAACGGCAACCATCCATCGGCTTGTTCCCGCCGAAAACTCGTCAATCCGGGCACTGGCCCCCGGGTCATCTGAAAGAATCAGTGCGACCGGTTCTCCCGTGATGCGTTGCAGCATCGCGGCGTACGCTTTCGCCGTCTGATGATCGGTTGCGATCACCAGACCGCCGGCGTCGGGGATGGTGTGCCGCACTTCGCTGAGCCTGGTGTTTGCGGCACCAAGCACGGCGGGCATCCATTGTCCTTCTGGATCCAGCGCTGTGCGCCAAGCCTGCGAGGTGATGTCTTTAGTGTTGTCTTCGCCAAGCCGGGCGCTCATTTCGTCGCCGGTGCTGGTTTTCCAGCGCATCAGTCCGGCGTACACCATGAAAATCACGGGGCGAACAATGCCGTCTTTCAGTGCGCGGCCGTAGCCGTAGTTATAGTCGGTTTTCGATGTGCGGATGCCGTGCTCATCGGGTTCGTACGTCACGAATGGTATGGGTGCGGTGTCCGATCGAAACGGGGTGCCAGTCAACGAGAGGCGGCGTTTTGCAAACTCGAATGCTTCCCGGATGCCGTCGCCCCAACTGAGCGTGTCACCGCCGTGGTGCACTTCGTCGAGGATGACAAGCGTGGGGGTTTCGAGCGCGAGCCGCTGGTGCAGCATCGGTTTCATGATGACTTGGGCGTAGGTGAGGGCGACGCCGTGGAAGCTTCGCCCGATGGCACCGTCGGCGTTGCTGAAATCTGGGTTGAGTCGAATGCCGACCCGCGAGGCTGCGGTCGCCCACTGCGTTTTGAGGTGCTCGGTTGGTGCCACCACGATGATGCGGCTCACGGTTCCCCGCCCGCGCAGTTCTGCGGCGAGGCGGAGCGCGAACGTGGTTTTGCCGGCGCCAGGCGTCGCAGCGGCCAGAAAATCACGCGGTTCCCGCTCGAAATAGCGTGTGAGCGCCTCTTCTTGCCATGCACGGAGGTTTGCCGCGGTGCCCCACGGTGCCCGCGCGGGGAACGCGGGCGAAAGATGCTCCGCGGCGTGCGTGCCGGGAGTATGTTCGGACAGGCCGCTGTGGTGCCGTGCCGGGGGCGTTTCACTACTCACGGTGGTTAACTGTAGTGCGCGCGGCGGCACGGCACGGCTAATTGAGCGGATGGCGAACGTGCGATACGGTGGTGTGTTGAGCGGAAGGAAACACCGGAATGACAATGCAGCACCCGTGGTCCAGATTCGTAGCAATTGGTGATTCGTTTACCGAGGGTATCGGCGATCCGGAACCGAAAAGCCCGGGCGGTCATCGCGGGTGGGCAGACCGGGTGGCGGAAGTGTTGAGCGCCAAAACCGACCGCTTCGCCTACGCGAACCTGGCGGTGCGCGGCAAGCTGGTGCGTCAGATTCGTGATGAGCAGGTTGCTGACGCGCTCGCACTGCGCCCGGATCTTGTGGCGGTTTCGGCGGGCGGCAATGACGTGATCCGCCCGGGGAGCGACCCGGATGTGATTGCTGAGATTCTGGAACGCATGGTGCGCAGGTTGCGCGGCGATGACGCCACCGTGGTGTTGTTCACCTCGGTAGATACCGGATTTTCGCCGGTCTTCCGCAGCATTCGAGGCAAAGCGGCAATATATAACGAAAATCTTCGCGCCATTGCGCAACAGCACGACTGCGTGGTGACGGATCTGTGGGCGTGTCGCGCGCTTTCCGACGTGCGAATGTGGGCACCGGATCGACTGCACCTGAACAGCATGGGGCATCACACCGTGGCTCGGGCAGTGCTTGACGCGCTCAACGTGCCGCACGAGCTGACGGCGGCATCCCCGGCACCACTGCCGCCACAAACCTGGCGGGACGCCCGCATGGAGGACTTGGTTTGGGCGAAAGAGTACCTCATGCCCTGGGTGCTGCGCCGGATTCGGCATCAGTCTTCCGGTGACGGCGTATCCGCGAAACGCCCGCAGGCAGGGGAAGTGTGAGGCGTCTCGGGGATTCGCACCGCACCTCGCAGAGGCTGGTACGGTGAATAGTGCGGACGCTTCCGCAACCTGCCTAGACGAGGGTGACGACACAACATGGCGAAACTGTATTTTCGATTTGGCGCGATGAACTCCGGCAAAACCACCGCGTTGCTGCAAACCGCATACAACTATGAGGAACGCGGCCACCGGGTGCTGATTGCGAAACCGCAGGTTGATACGAAAGCCGAACAGCGGGTGCTCTCCCGCCTTGGGGTGTCTCGCCCCGTTGACGCGCTCATCGCTACAGACTGTGACCTGCTTGCGCTCGTCGCCGAGCATCGGGGGCGGGTGCGCGCGGAAAGCGGCATGGACATCAGCTGCATTCTGGTGGACGAGGTGCAATTTTTGAGTGCCACCCAGATCGATGATCTGTTGCGCATTGCCGTGCTGGAGAACATTCCGGTCATCGCATACGGCTTGCGCACGGACTTTGTGACGGCTGGGTTTTCTGGCAGTCGACGGCTGCTTGAAGTGGCGCATTCGCTGGAAGAACTCAAAACGATGTGCCGCTGCGGCAAAAAAGCCATCCTCAATTCTCGCCGCGTGGGCGACCGGTTCGTGTTTGACGGCGAACAGGTGGCGATCGACGGCGAAAACGTCGGCTACGAGTCGCTCTGCGGCGCCTGCTATCTCACGGAAAGCGGCGGCAAACTAGAACCGCGAAACTAACGCACGCGCAGCTCCCACAGCGCAACCGCGGCCGCCGCGGCAACATTCAGGGAATCCACACCCGCACGCATGGGAATGGTGACGACACTATCCGCCACGGCGAGCGTCTGCCGGCGCAGCCCACTCCCCTCGGTGCCCAACAGCAACGCCACCCGGTCGTGCTGACCGGCGGCAAACGCATCCAACTGCACAGACCCTGGTGCCAACGCGAGGGCGGCAAGATGGAAACCGGCGCGGTGCAAGGCGGGCACGGCATCCGGAATTGAATCGATGCGACACCACGGCACCTGAAACACACACCCCATGCTCACCTTCACGCTGCGCCGGTAGAGCGGATCAGCGGTGCGCGCCGTCACCAGTACAGCGTCCGCCCCGAGCGCCGCAACCGAACGAAACATCGCCCCAACGTTTGTGTGATCCACAACGTCTTCAATCACCACAATTCGGGATGCCGTGGCGAGCAGCTCCCCCAGGTCCGGCAGCGTCGGGCGCACCATGGCGGCCAGGGCACCCCGGTGCACCTGGTAACCGGTGATTGTTTCCAGCTGCTCCGCAGAACCAACATACACCGGCAGGTCGCGGTGCGCGGCCAGGAGTGGCGAGAGTTCGGGCAGCCATTTTTCTTCCAGCAGCACCGAGTGTGGCTGATGCCCGGCGGCGAGTGCCCGGGTGAGCACTTTGCTGCCTTCGGCAATGTACAGCCCTGCGCGCGGTTCCAGCACCCGGCGCAGGCGCACGTCGGTGAGGTTGGTGAACGCCCCAAGCTGCGGCAGGTGCGCGTCGGTGAGTGGAATCAGCTGCATACGTCCAGCGTACTGCGGATCAGCCGCGCCGCCTCTCCCGGGGTTTCGTAGTGAATCAGGTGACCCACGCCGGCGATGATTGCGAGCTGCGCCTGCGGGATGCGCGCGCACAGGTCGCGCTGCGCCGGCACGGCGGTGATGTCGTCGCGTTCCGCGGCGATGAGCAGCGTGGGGGCGTTGATGCGTTCGGCGAAGTCGCTGACGTTGTGTGTAACGGACGCGTGGAATGCTTGCAGCACCACGTCGCGGCGTTGAAACGCACCAAAGTAGCGGTGGTGTTGTTCATGAATGAACCGGCGCAGCGCGCGATCGCGGGTTTTTGCCATCGCAATGCTGCTGCACCTGGTGATGATGCGGCTGCGTAGCACGGCAAACCCTAACCGTTCAGGGAGCCACGCCCCCAACCGATAGTAGGCTACCGCCAGGCGGGTGAGTGCGCCGCGCGGCCCGTGCAGCGCGGGGGCCGCAATTGGGTTTAGCAGCACCAGTTGGTCGACGTGCAGGCCCGCGGCGACGGCTGCCGCGGCAATGATCGATCCGAATGAGTGCCCCACGAGCACGAGCGGCGTTCCTGGTGTCTGGAGCCGCGCAACCAGGCCCGTCAGCCAGTTCGCGTAGGCTGGCAGGTCGTGCACGGCGTCGCCCGCAAACGGTGGCGCGGCGCCGAACCCGGGCAGGTCGGGCAGGTAGAGCGTGACCCCGGGTAGTTGCGAGGCGATGAGTTCGAGCCCGTGGTGGTCGCCGCGGAAGCCGTGCACCAGCACCACGATCGGCGACTGGGGTGGGCTGGGTGTGGCCGGTTGGGTCTCGGTGGGCACGGCATCCCCGTTGGTGAGCGCTGTCGCGGGCAACCGGTAGCGCCAGACTGGATAGGTGGTGCCGTTGAGTTCCACCTCCACAACGGTGGGATGCCCCTCCCGCCGCAGCCGGCTCAGCCAGCGTTCCGGGTCGGTGCTGTTTGCCGCCGCGGGGTCGGTGTTCACCCGTGAAACTGTCAGTCCGTCGCCCATGCACTCAGTCTATTCGACACGGCGTGGCGTGACTGCGTCGCGGCCGACTGCGACGTGGCTGACTGCGACGTGGCTGACTGCGGCGTGGGTGACTGCGTCGCGGCCGACTGCGACGCGCGTGGAGTGCGACGCGCGTGGAGTGCCGTGCATGCCAGTGTCGGTGGGTGCCCCTACAGTGGAGGTATGACGCAAGCAACCCTTCCACTGTGGTGCGAG
>CAYTSH010000092.1:0-8238 GCA_964440395.1 uncultured Microbacteriaceae bacterium | reverse complement strand
AAAGATTTCAGCACACTCGCCGCGGCACGTGTGCGCTCACGCCAGCGCTCCTTCGCTGAAACCCGCCCGGAGGCGATCCAACAAGAACACGAACGATTCAATCTGATCATCGCGCCCGATCAGAAGCGGCGGCGTTGCGCCTACAATCGGCGTGTAAGGGTTCAGCCTTGGATCCATGAATAAAAATTAGCATCTTTCTAAAAAACAATAAGATGCAAATAGTCTTGAAAGATTGCGGGCGCGACGACGACGCGAAACAGGCGGGGAGCGCGCACAATTGCGCCCCAGCAACCCGCCGCACCTACACGAGCAACTGGTGCGCCGCAAGCTCCCGATACAGCGGGCTGCTCTCCAGCAGCGACGAGTGCGTGCCGCGACCCACGATCTGGCCGGCCTGGCAGACCAAAATGTGGTCGGCATCCACAATTGTGGAGAGCCGGTGCGCCACCACAAGCACGGTCCGCCCCTCAGAAACTCGATCAATTGCGGCGCGCATCAGCTGCTCATTGGTGCTATCCAGGCTGGAGGTGGATTCGTCAAGCAGCAACACCGGCGGCGCCGCAAGCAGTGCCCGCGCAATTGCAAGCCGTTGCCGTTCACCGCCCGAAAGCTTCACACCGTGCTCGCCAACCAGCGCATCCAAGCCGGCAGGGTCACGCCCCAACACCCCGCCCAGGTTCACGTCGTGCAGCACCCGCACACAGTCGGCATCGCTCGCACCGGGGGCGGCGAGCGTGAGGTTGCTGCGCAGCGTCCCGGCAAGCACGGGAGCGTCCTGCTCCACGTAACCAATCTGTGCCCGCAACACGCTGCGAGGCAAGTCGCGAATATCCACCCCGCCCAGCAGAACCTGCCCCGAACTTGGTTCATAGAACCGTTCAATGAGACTCAAAATGGTGCTCTTGCCCGCCCCCGACGGCCCCACAAAAGCCACCCGGGTTCCGGGTTTCGCCTCGAAACTCACGTCGCGCAGCACCGGTTCGTCGGCGGTGTAGTGGAACGAAACATCCACAAATTGGATGCCCAACCCACCAGACCCCAACGCCACACTCCTAGCCGCCCCACCGCCCTCGCGAACCTCGTCAGCGGTTTCCGGGGTCACATCGAGCACCTGTTGGATGCGGCCGAGGGCACCGAGCGCCTGATTGACCGACGTGATTGCACCAAACACCTGCCCCAGCGGCATGAGCAGCAGAAACAGGAACAACACAAAAGCGACCAGGTTGCCGACGGTGATCGCCCCGGAGGCGACCCTGAACCCGCCCACGCCCAGCACCGCCAGCAACGAAACCTGCAACGCGACACCGGCGACGGGCACAACGAGCGCGGAAATGCGCGCAATGGTCACGCCGTTGCGCCAAGCAGATTCGGCGTGCGCCTCAATGTCGGCGCTTTCACGCTCCGTCGCCCCCGCGGCGCGGATGGTCCTGATGGCGCTCAGTGCGCGTTCTAACGCTGCGGCGAGTTCCCCCACCGTGTGTTGCGCTGCGGCGCTGGCGCGGCGAATCCGCCCAGCGAGCAACCCAACACTCGCCACCGACAGCGCAATGATGCTGACCGTGATGGTGAACAGGATCGGGTCGATGATGAGCATGGCCACAACGGCGCCGAGGAATGTGAGTGAACTGCCCGCAGCATCCACCAATCCTTGGGTCAGCACCGCACGCAGCAGGGTGGTGTCGCTGCCCACCCGGGAGACCAGGTCGCCGGTGCGGCGTTGATCATATTCCCGAATCGGCATGGATAGCAGCGCGCGAATGAGTGACCGCCGGGCGGTCAGCACCACCCCCTCACCCATGCGTTGCAGCAGGTAGTGTTGCCAGCCGCTGAGGAGCGCGGCGGCAACCACGAACGCGGCAATGCCCCAGGCGAGCAGCCCGACGGTCTGGTTCTGCGAAACGCCGTCGATGAGGCGGCTCACGAGCAGTGGTTGGGCGAGCGCGGCCAGCGCCCCGGCGATGCTGAGTACGAGCACCAGCACGAGGCGGGGGCGTTCGGTGAGTATGAAGGGGAGGAGCTGGGCGAGGGTGGCTCGGGGCTCGTCCGGGTTGGTTGCGTGGCGTTTGCGGCGGCCGGTTCGATTGCTGGATGCCGTGCTCGCTCGGTCCGCGGCTTCACTCGCCCCCCGGTGTGCGCCGTTCACAGGCTGCGCAGTCCCGCGATGAGCGCAGAGGCGGCGGCAACCGCGCCGAGGCAAACCGGGATGATGACCGGTGCCCCAAGTTGGAGCAGCCCGAGGGTTCCCGCCGCAATGAGTGCAAGTTCGGCGAGGGCGCGGCTGAACACGTCGCCCGCGAACATGGCGCGGGGTGAGAGTAGCGCCGCCCAGAGGCATACCGCGGCGAGGGTCGCCCCGATTCCTGTGGCTATGCCGGGCCATGGGAGTGGCCACGCGGTGAACCCCCACAGCGCAATGGCGACGATGAGCAGCAGGTGGGCGAGCGGCCGCACCGCGACGAGCGGGTCGATGGTGGTGGATGCGTCGGCCGACCCAATACCGCCCGTTGCGTTTCGGGTGGTCGCCTTGGGGGTGGTTGGGTGTGCGGGTTCGGGACTGTTCACGGTGCAATTCTACCGCGGCAGTTTGGGCGGGTGCCGCTCAGGGTGTGCTCGTGCGCAGTTCGACAGGAATGGTGAGTGCGCAGGGATTGGCGACGTGAATGTGGGCTAAGCGGGCTGCCAGAGTGGCAAAGCGCACCAGTTTTGCGGGAAGCCCATGGTGTTCTGCAGCGTCATGCCGCCCACGCTTCCGAAACTCAGTAGCAGTTCTCGCAAATCAGTGCGAACGTGCGATGATTCAGGATGAATAGTGCCATGTAAATGCGTAGTGATTGCCAGTAGTAAATAAATTTTTTGACGTTGCATATTGTCGAGTTCGTTGAGGTGATGGAGTTGTTCCGGTGCGACCCGTAACGATGGTTTTTGAGGGACGCTAATGGTTGATCTGTTCCAGATTCGATTGTTATGTGCGCAATGGTTTCGGAGTATGTTGAGCGAACGAAGCCATTCGTAGAGCGTTTCTGATGCGTCTGCTCCCAGACTCATTTCGTGCGCAATTATGTTCCTATCCCGCTTGTTCATCAGTTTATATAACGAAACGAGGCTCCCGAAATCCATAAATCCGGTGGCTGCCCAAATTGGAATGCTTCCTTCGTAGTTGTCTTTATGATGTTTCACAAACTCCTCATGACGGGCGCCCTTGAGTAAGGTTTTGTATCTGCGCAACCAAGCAGAGTGGGCTGTTACTCCGTTCGTTTGCTTTTGGCAGGATGCCTCGTCGAGGCTTTCAATATGTAAATGCCCTTCCGGGTGTCGTTTACCAAGTGTGTAACCGATCTTGGCGGCGAAGCTAATTTCGATTTCTTGTAGTGCTTGCAGAACGATTTTGCGAAGCTTCGTGTCAAAATCGTACAGAAAAAGAGCCTGCTCGAATGTGGCGCCGGCGGTGAAGTATTCGCTTCGAGAAGAGGAATCTGGGTCAGCTGCGCGAAAGGGGTACGTGTAGGCAGAGAATCTGTAGTAGCCGATACGTTTTAGTGCAGACATTGCTGCTGGTCGATCGCCAATTCGTAGCCCCCGGGTCTGCATTATTGCGAGCTGTTCGTCATAGTTGAGGTGTGGCTTCACCACTCCAGTATGGCAGGGCTCTGTGGGCTATAGGCCAAAATGAGTGGATGGAATCCTCGTTTGACCGCGTAGCTCAGAGCTGAAATAGGGTTTGGTATGGTTCGTGATGCTTGGTTGTGAGCCTTCCCCCAAATTCAACGAAGTGCATGATATGCGGCAGCCGTCTCGTAAAGAACGGTCGACATCGATCAGGAACTCAACGCTGGCGGTGCCCGTCATGTGGTACCTCAAGTGTGAGACGCCGCCCCGATGTGACACACCGGGAGCAACTGCGACAGTTCGTGACCTGGCTGGTCGGGAAACACACCCAGTCCGAAATCGATGGAACCAAGACCGGGCGAACATTCCGACGCCGGACCGCATGGTGCTGGGATGTTGAACCGCGACTGTCCCCATCGACCACGATCCATCACGCGGTCCTGGTCGATGGGATCTGGATCTCCGGATGGTGCTTGTTGATCGCTCTCAGTGACACCGGCAACGTCCTGGCCTGGCAATGGTCAGGAGGTGAATCCGTCGCGGCTTGGTGATGAACCTCAGCGACGTGCACGATGAAGACACCGCGATCGCCTGGCAGATCCAACTCGACGAATGGTGGCGGACCTTCGGGCACCTCACGAAAGAGCGCATCCTGCTCCGCAACGGCCAGTTCGGGTTCACGCACGACCGACTCCGCAAAGCCTGGCTCCTCGTGCGAGGTGTGGTGCGCAACAGCACCCTGTTCACCTATGTCACATACGGGAACCCGCGAACGACTAGCCCGCTCGAAGGGGGTATCAATAGCCAGATCCGTGAGGTCCTCCGCCGCTACCGCGGGATGAGTGAAGCACACCAGAAACGCGCGGTCGAGTGGTTCCTCACCCTACATGAACAGTCATTGGGCGAGGCCATGCAGCACGCTCTGCCCGCCAAAACCGTAAACCCAGAACCCGCCAAACCCGCAGATGCACACGAGCCCGATACGCCACTCTATGACACGACGCTCAGCCCAGACGAAGGCCTCTGGCTACGTGCAGGATGGGCTGGACGCGGATGACTCGCCCGACCCCATCCACTCTTTTTGGCCTATAAGCCCCCATTGGCCTATAATCCTAACCACTCGTTATACAAGAAAACCAGCCCATGCGATCTCGGGGCTCGAAAGCGGGTGAGAGGCAGCGGGGCTGGTGTTTATTCTCCAATGATAGTTCAGAATTGCGCTGCTGTAAAATCTTACGAAGACCGGGCGTGTCGAGCTGGCGGCGCGGATCATTGGAAGATGATCGTGCGATCCCCGTCAAGCAGGATGCGGTTTTCTGCGAACCACATGACGGCGCGGCGCAGAGCCCGACATTCTTCGTCCTGCCCCTGCGCGACAAGCTGTTCTGGGGTGCGGGAATGGTCGACACGCACCACGTCTTGCTCAATGATTGGCCCCTCGTCGAGGTCGCTGGTCACAAAATGTGCGGTTGCCCCGATGAGTTTCACGCCGCGGCGATGCGCCTGCCGGTAAGGGTTTGCGCCTTTGAACCCGGGCAGGAACGAGTGGTGAATGTTGATTGCCCTCCCGGCGAGTTCAGCGCACAGCTCTGGGCTGAGGATCTGCATGTAGCGCGCCAACACCACAAGTTCAATGTTGTGTTCGGCGATAACGTCGCGAATGCGCTGCTCAAAAGCCGCCTTGGTGGTGGCGTCGTGCACGGGCTGGTGTTCGAACGGCACACCGTAGAAACCGGCAAGGTCGGCAAGGTTGGGGTGGTTTGCCAGTACGAGCGGAACTTCGATGGGTAACTGCCCGCCGCGCGCCCGGAAGAGCAGGTCGTTGACGCAGTGCTGTGCGGTGGACGCGAGAATGAGGGTGCGGGTGCGTCGACCCACCGTGTCGAGCTTGTAGGTCATGTCGTAGCGGTCGATGATTGGTTGGAGGCGCTGTTCCACCTCCGCCCGGTCTGCTTGAGTTTGCACTTGTAACCGCATGAAGAACCGCCCCGAGTCTGCGCTGGAAAACTGGGTGCTTTCGGTGATGTTGCCGCCAGCTTGCACGACCGCGCCGGTCACGGCGTGCACAATGCCGGGTTGGTCGGGGCAGCTGAGAGCCAGCACCCAGTGTTGCAGCGAGGGTTGTGCGGGGGAGTTTGGTTCCTGATGTTTCACGTCTCTAAGGGTACGGGATTTGCCGTGGCCGTGGGTGTCGTCCCGGCGCGGTGGCTGGGGCCATTGCTATATGATTTGTATGTTGTCTCCTGCAGCTCCCGTGTCGGGTGCCACTCAATCATTGGAGGATCGCGCGATGAAGCCCGAGGACGGTTTCGCACCGGGGTGGCTCACCTATGCTGAGGCGAAAGTTGCGGTGCGTCGAGCGTTCGACGAGCGTCCCGGGGCGGTATTGCAGCGATATTCTGCAGACCCAAATGTGTCTTGCAATTTTGTCGGTCGAATCGCTGGTCTCACGGTGCACGTTTCGTTGCAGAACCTTGATTCGCTTTCTGATCCTGCTGGGCGTGCAGCGGTAAGTTTTTTGGTTGAAGAATGGTCTGTGAACACGACGTTTCAGGCTCAGGATTTCGAGCAAGCGCAGTATCGTCGCGGCTCGCTTGCAGATCTGCAACCGTGCACGCTTGCGCTGTTGGACATGTTTTTGTCTCGGCTTGATGAACTGCATTTTGTGTACTCGCCGACCTATGCTGGCGGGGTGCTCATTCATGCCCGGCTGGTTGCTGTGTGTGCCGGTGTCGAGATGGTGCAGTGGTCGGAACGGATTCTGGGGCAAACGGCGGCAGTTGCGCGGCTGCAGCAGCCGTGGGTGACGCATACACTCCCTGTGCCTATTGACACGGGTCATTTTGTTGGGTGCTCGTGCACGCGGTGCGCTGCACGGATTCGCGCAGGCTCTGCCGGCGTGGCGGTGAGTCGGTCAACGGATCTGCTCCCCGAGGAGAGCGGCGCGCATCTCTCTGATGGGCGGCGCAGTGTTGTCGCAGGTGTCGGCGCGGGTGCGGGCGCGGGCGCAGGCGAGGGCGCGGGCGCGGGGCGACCCGACGAGGCGTGGCCAAGTGTTGCGGAGGCTAAGGCAACGATTCTGCGAGAGTTTTCCGAGCACCCTCGTGCGCGAGCGGTGTCGTACCGGCAGGAACCCGGGGCTGAGTTCTCGTTTCATTTTTACGATGAATATGTGGATTTTACGTTGAACATTCGGGGTGCCGGTGGTGGCAGTGATGCTGACGCGCCGGCAGAAATTGAGTACAACAGCGCAGCGTTCAAGATTCGCGAAACCGTCACGCAGGGCGACATGCTGTTTTCGGAGGTGTGCTCGCTGGTGCGGCACGTGCAGCGCATGCATTTTGTCTACATTCCGACGTATGTGGGGGACACGTTACACTCTGCCCGATTGTTGGGTAGGTGTCCGGGGGTGCAGCTCACCCTGTTCGATCGTGAACTTGCAGTGTCGGGCGACGGCGGGCAGACCCGCTCACCTGCGGTGACGTACCATTTGCCGCTTCCGCTGCTGCAAGAACCGCGACAGAAACCTGATCGGCGTCATTGGGTTGGGTGCGCGTGTGCGGCGTGTGCGCGCCTGATCCGTGAACAGTTCCCGGATCTGCGTGTGTCATGAGCGCGAAGAGCGCAACGAGCCGCTGTTCGATGTGTGCGTGTCGGCGCGCGGTGTGTGTCCGCGGGCGCGCGGCGCGTGCCCGTGTTGCCGCTTCCGCTGCGGCGGGAAAAGTTTCAACCAGGGAGGGTGCTGCGTATGACGCTTAATCAGGATGACGCGCAGCGGTGGCTGACGTTTTCGGAAGCGAAGGCTGAAATTCTTCGGGTGCTCAATACGGATCCGCGCGCTGAGGTGCTCAGCTGTGTCGATCTGCATCGGGAGGGTTGCCTGATCAGCGGACGGGTCGGCGATTTGACGGTTGAGCTGACGATGAGAAACTTCGGTGCGAGTCATGATGTCGCCGGGCGCGTAGTGATCGGCTACACCATCAAGGAATATTGGCTGGCCTCACTGTTCGCCAGCGACGATTACCAGTTCGAGAGGGTGACGCCGAGCACACCTGTCGACTATGAACCGTGCACGCTGGCGCAAATTCGCACATTTTTGCAGGAACTTGCAGAGTTCCAGTTCATCTATTCCCCGATATATGCGGGGGACACGTTGATCTACTCTCGTGTCATTGCATCCCGCGGCGGTGTTGAACGGGTGCAGTGGAC
Source organism: uncultured Microbacteriaceae bacterium (assembly GCA_964440395.1). Classification (GTDB taxonomy): domain Bacteria; phylum Actinomycetota; class Actinomycetes; order Actinomycetales; family Microbacteriaceae; genus CAYTSH01. The sequence continues at coordinate 423 of CAYTSH010000092.1, read as the reverse complement.
TGAACGGTGTTCGGGAGCGCGCGAAGCGGCCGCGCGGATGCGACAGCCCTGGGTGGTCTACCGGCTCCCCGTTCCGATTGGCACCACACACTTCGTTGGCTGCGGTTGCAAACAGTGCGCAAAGCACATTCGTGCACACGGAACCCGTTTGATGGTGGCTTCGCCGCAAGACCGGGTCGTGCAGCCGTTCACGATATTCGATGCCCGTGCGCAGCTCGGGACGGTGTGCACACCCCTTGCTGCCCGCAACGCCGATCTGGTTGTAAACACTATTCACGCGTTGGAAGCCAAACACTCCGGCCCGCGCAACGACGGCGAGCATGCGGTGCAGGAATTGTGGCCAAGTTTTGCCGAAGCGAAAGCTGCGCTACTGGATGAGTTGTTTGAGAACCAGCACGCTTGGTACGTTGAATATGCACAGCA
>CAYTSH010000091.1:0-8265 GCA_964440395.1 uncultured Microbacteriaceae bacterium | reverse complement strand
ACCGCATCCTCGTTGGTGCTCGAAACCGCCTTCATCTCATTCATCATTCGACCAAGCCACGCATCACCCTTATAGAAGCCCAGTTCCGCAACAGCCTGCTGCTCTTTCGTGAGTTTATGCCACGAGTTAAACAGCAGCGAAGCCTGATGCGTGGCCAGGTTCGCGCCGCGCGGGGGAAACAGGTTGTACTGCGACATGCTCAGTTCCACCTTCGTCGCGTCAACCCACTCAGTCGTTTCAACCTGATCGGTGTCACCGTGCAGGGTAGCGCGAACCTTAAAAATGTAGTCACCGTTGATTGGTTCTGGCGCGAATACGCTCCAGCTCTGCCCAAACCACGGAATCATGTAGCGGGTCAGTAGGTCACCGGGCACGAGCGCACGCAGCTCCGAGGGCGGCGAAATCCAAAGGAATGAGGCAAAAATGTGCCAAGCGGTAAACAGTGAAGTGGCCACCAGCAACACACGTGCAATTGGTGACCGCGGCGAACGAGTTTCAGGCATCGTCAGGTGGTTCGTTTCTCTATGTGAATGGGTCATGATTCGGCATCAAGACTACTCTGCTTCATAGAAAATCAATTGAAAATGCGGGATATTAATGTGAAATACATAGGAAACCGTTGTCAGAATCACCCACAAACGCGGTGGGGTGGTGCGGAACAAGTCCACACCACCCCACCAGTTCAGCGGTTACGCTCCCGAACGACTAGGCATTCCGTCGCAAACGCGCACTGCGCACGCTCAGCGCAGCACCGAGCAGCACCACGAGCGCCGAAAGCATCACCAGCGGGCCGGAGCTTGCCGCGCCGGACTGCACCAGCGACGTGTGCTTCGCTTGCGCGGCCGGCGTGACTGCCGGCGTAGTAACCGCCGCAACCGGCACGCCGCTCACCGCACTCACCCCGCCCGCTCCGTCGGTCATCGTGATGGTCAACGCGGCTGCCGACACTCGATTAGTCGACGTGCAGCTCCACGAGGCGTCCGCTGCTACCACGTCAGAACAGACGAGATTACCGTCGGGCTCGGTAACAGTCACGGTGTAGCCGGCAACACCGGTTCCCGCACAGGTCACCGTGCCATTCGCGTTCTGCACGCATTTCGCCACGACCGGCTTCGGAATCTGCACAATCACCGGAGCAGTTGCGCGATCCGTGAAGCCGTGCGGGGTGGTCGTCTTGACCGTTATCGGGCGATCACGAACAATTCCGGTTGAGCTGCAACTCCAAGCGCCACTCGCTGGCACTTCAACAGTGCAGACCAGCTGGCCCGCGGCATCCAGAATCGAGATGATGTCGCCAACCGTGCCCGTGCCGGAGCAGGTAATGGTGCCATCAGCGTTCTCCACACACTGGGTGTCGTCTGGCGCAAGCGCAATCTCGGCGACCGTTCCTGCCGGCGCTGAAGTGTTCCCCAGCGCGTCAGCCGCGGTCACGAACAGTTCAGTGCCATCCTCGATTGGGGTGTCGAGCACCGCGGTGAACGCACCACTGCTATCAGCGGTAACCGTCTTCAGCAGTGTCACCCCGTCACGGTCGTAAATGCGCACCGTGGCGCCAGGCTCGGTGACCCCCGTCACCGTGGTGCCGTCAAAGAACGGCGCAACCTGAACCGTCGGTGCCGAACGGTCGACAAGCGTATCAACCTGGGCACTCTCTGTGCCGAGCTGATCGGTCGCCGTGACCTTCAACGAAAGCCCATCGGACTGCACCGCGTTTAGCGTCACCGAGAAGGCACCCGTTTGCGGGTCTGCTGTGCCGGTGCCGAGCACCGTTGTTCCGCTCGGATCGTATACGGTCACGGTTGTGCCCTTGGGTGCGGTGCCGGTGACGACGCTGCCATTATTTGGACTATTCGGCTTGGGACCCGAGAGATCGATGGTGACGGTCACAGGAGTGCTTGCCGTGAAACCGCCCGCGTTCGTTGCGGTGGCGGTCAGTGTGACTGCCCCCTGCGCGAACGGGGTGGTTGGCACACACGACCAGGTACCACCCGCCGGCACCGGATCCACGGTGCAAACCACCGTGCCGGCAGCATCCTTCAACACCAGTGCACTGCCAGCCTCCGCCTGGCCGCTGATGGTCGGCGTGGCGCTCACGAGTACCGCACCGTCCAACGGAGACGAAATAGTGGGTGCAGCGGGCTTGAACACGACCGACGTGTCTGCCGGGTCGGATTCGTTTCCAGCAGCATCCGTCGCGGTCACCTTGAGCGGTGTTCCGTTCGCCTGAGCGGGGCTGAGTGGAACGGTGAACACACCGGTGGGGCCGGTCTGAAACTCCCCGAGCAGAGTCATGTTTGCGTCGTACACCTTGACCAGGCTGTTGGCTTCTGCCGTGCCAGTTACCGTATTGCCGTCGGACACATTCGGTTGCGGTGCGTCTGGCTTCTGCATATCCACGACGCTATCCGCCTGAGCCGATTCGTTGCCAAGCGCATCTTTCGCGGTGACTTTCAGCACGTCCTTGTCACTAACCGGCTGTGTGAGCGTCACAACGAACTTGCCCTGGGCGTCTGCCTGCGCGGTGCCAATCGGGGTAACCCCGTCCGGGGCGTACACAGTGACGGTGCTCAGCGCTTCAGCCGTGCCGCGCACGACCATGCCGTTGGAAGGTTCCGGCTTTGGCACCGCCGGCGGGTTCGCGTCGACGACGGCAGGCACGTACGGAGCTTCCGTTCCCTGGCTATCAACCTGCGTCACGAACACCTGCACGCCGTTCGCTTGTTCCTTGCCCGGCGCGAAGTTGATGGTGTAGTTCCCCGAGGCGTCAGAGAGCCCTCGGCCGATTTCAACCGAGTTCTCGTCATACGCGATCACCACGGTGTTCGGTTGCGCATTCGAGCCGGACACCGACTTGGGACCCGTGGGCGAGTTGGTTGTGAGCGGCGTGGTTGCAATGGTGATATTCACCGCGGCACCAGTGACGGTGCCGTTGACTCCGTTTGAAACCGGCTGCAGCGTGTGCGGGCCGTCACTGAGCGGCACCGTTGGTGTGCAACTCCAAGAGCCGGCAACGACCGGGGCGGTGCACACCGTGTTGCCCGCCTCATCTTTGACGGTAATCGTCTCACCGGTCACACCACCCCCGCTGATCGCCGGGGTCGAGTCGAACAACAGCGCCCCCTCGGTCGGGGAGTAAATGGCGACCGGAATGGCGTTGAAACTGCGCGGCGTACTGGTCGGGTACCGCACCAGTGGGCTCGCGGGCAGATCGGTTTGCGTCGCGGTAATGTTGTGCGCTCCGAGCGTCAACGGCACGGTCGGCGTGCACGACCAGCTACGGTCAGCTTTCACAATCGCGGTACACACCGTCGTGGCACCCTCCTTGACCGTAACGGTGTTGCCCGGCTCCGCGGTTCCCGAAATCGGCGCGCTTTGGCCGGCGTCAGCACCCGCTGCGGGGGCAACAATGACCGGCGCGGGCGCGTTCCACGACAGCGTAATCTGGCCTGTCTGATCCCAGGAGAACCCGCCACCGACGGTTGTGGTGCCGCTCAGCACCATCGGATCCGCCGAAACGTAGCCGGAGCCACCGCCACCGCCACCGTCAACCGGCTGACCGAACAGATCTTCTTGCGATTCGCTGCCGCCACCGCCATAGTAGCCAGCGCCACCACCGCCGCCACCGTCGACCCAGGTGGGCTGATAGTCAGCGTCGCCACCCTTAAACTTTGCACCCGGTTGCCCGCCGGGACCACCCGCCTGACCACCGGCAGTCTGCGTGCCGCCACCCGATGCGGGGCCGAACGCGGTCTGTCCGTCGCCGCCAGCCAAACCGCCGCCGGTACCACCGTTACCACCGCCGGCACCGGCAGCGCCACCGCCACCGCCCGCAATCAGCAGGGGCTCAGACGTGAAGGAGGCTGCCTTCCAGATAGCGGTGAGGCCACCGCCATCACCGCCACCACCGCGCAGACCTGGGCTACCATTACCGCCACCGGAATAGTCCGTGTAGTCACCCACCGTAAGCACGAGTTGCGAGCCGCCAACCACCGCTAGTTTGCCGACGGCAGATCCGCCCGTGCCACCGATGTGGCTATAGTTGTCGCCGGACTGCGTGCCCGTTTTGCTCGCTTCACCTCCCGCACCGCGCAATGAGACGTTCAACGTGGTCACGCCACGTGGCACCGTGAACGTTTGATCGCCACCGGAGGCGGTGAACACGGAACACGCGTTGTCACCGGGCTCAATCACGCACGTGCCTAGCTCAGCCGCGTTCGCACTCAGCGGCGCAAGCGCCACGAGGCTTGCACTCGCGAGCAAGGATGCCACGCCAAGAGCGAGACTTCGCTGTCCGCGCCCCACTGGCGCTCCGAAAAGCGCGGCCGGGTGCGAGCGCTCGCTCGCACGACGCCGCGTTGACGTCGATAACAAATGATCCATGCGTTCCTCTCGTTTCCCGCACTGTGCAGGCATAACCACAACCAACCCTAGCGGTCACCAACGCGGCTGTAAACACAAAGGAAACACACAGCAAGGCACGCAGCGAGGCCCGCGTCGACCCGCTTCGGCGCGCAACCCCAGCCCGGGCTCACCTACCGGCGCTGCGCCTGAACCCACTGCCGCAAATACTGACGATCAGGCTTGCCGCTGGGAGTGAGTGGCAGTCGGGGCAGGGCGAGTACGGCATCCGGCACCCAAGCGACCCCAAACAGCGGCACCAGGTGCGCCTTCAGCGCAGCCCTCGCGGCAACGCGCGCCCCGTCGTCGAGGGCACCCTCACACACCACCACCGAAGACTCCCCCCAACGTTCATGCGCAACCGGCACCACCACCGCCGTCTCAAACCCGGGGCAGGCGCGAACGTGCAACTCCAACCGATCCAGCGCCACGTTCACCCCGCCGCTCACAATCACCCGGTCGCGACGACCGGTAACGGTGAGCAGCCCGGCAACCAGCGAACCAAGATCGCCGCTGCGATACCAGCGCATCCCCTCAGATTCAATCCAGGGATGCTCCACCGTGTCCCCCAAATACCCCCGAGCGAGCGTCGCGCCGGCAACCCAAACCTCCCCGCCGTGCAGTCGGATCGTCACGCCCGGCAGCGGCACACCGTCATACACGCAGCCGCCGCACGTCTCAGTGCCGCCGTACGTGCCCACCACCCGCAACCCGAGCCGCTCAGCCCGCAACCGCAACTCAGGCGGGCACGCCTGCCCACCGACCAGCACCGCCGCGAGCGCCGCGCAGCGCGAACTCAGCGCACGCTCACGCTCCAACAGTTCCACCACCCGCAGCAGCTGCGCCGGCACCAGCGCCGAAAAAACCGGCCCCGGCATCCCGGCAATCTCGTCGACCCAGCGCTCCGCCCGGAACTGCCCGGCGTGACCGAGCGTCGGGGGGTGGCCGGCGCTGAGCGAACGCACAACGGACAACACGCCGGCAATCCCCGTCAGCGGCAGTGAAACCAGCCAGGCGCCCTCACCGCCAAGCGCGGCACGCGAACCGGCAACACTCGCGCGCAGAGCGGCAGCAGTCACCGCGACCAGCTTCGGTTGACCCGTGGAACCCGACGTAGCAATGAGCAGGGCAACCCCCGCCGACACCCGATCCGGCACCCGATCCGACACCCGATCCGGCACCTCCAGGGTCCCGGCCGCCGCCAAGCGCTCCTGCGCGAGCGGCAACACGGCGCACTCACCGGCGAGCGCGCGCGTCAGCAGCGTGCAGAACGCGGCGAACACCCCCGGCTCGTGCAGGCGAGCAACGTCAACGCGCACAACCGGGATCGTTTCGCCGCCCGAACCCGCAGCCGGGGCAGCACCAGCACCAGCGACCGACTCGCCGCCGCCCGAATCAGTAGAGGTAGTCAAACGCGCCCCAGTCCGGTTCCCGCTTTTCAAGAAACGCGTCCCGACCCTCAACCGCCTCATCGGTGCCGTACGCGAGGCGCGTGGCCTCGCCCGCAAACAACTGCTGCCCAACCAGCCCGTCATCCACGGCGTTAAACGCATACTTCAGCATGCGAATCGCTGTCGGCGATTTCCCCAAAATCTCGTGCGCCCATTCCAGCCCGGTGCGCTCCAGCTCAGCGTGCGGCACCACCGCATTCACGGCGCCCATCTCATAGGCGCGCTGCGCACTGTATTCCCGGGCCAAGAAAAACACTTCCCGAGCCTGCTTCTGGCCAATCTGCCGCGCAAAATATGCACTGCCATACCCGGCATCGAACGAACCCACGGTGGCGTCAGTCTGTTTAAACTTAGCGTGCTCCGCGCTGGCAATACTCAGGTCGCACACCACGTTCAACGAATGCCCGCCGCCGGCAGCCCAACCGGGCACCAACGCAATCACCACCTTCGGCATGAAACGGATGAGGCGTTGCACCTCAAGAATGTGCAGGCGGCCGCTGCGTGCGCTGTCAATGCCCACGGCATCCACCCCTGTGGAATAGCGGTAGCCGTCCCGACCACGGATGCGTTGGTCACCCCCGCTACAAAACGCCCACCCGCCATCGTTCGGGCTTGGCCCATTCCCGGTCAGCAGCACCACACCAATGCGCGGGTTTGTGCGGGCATTCTCCAGCGCGGCGTACAGCTCATCAACGGTGTGCGGGCGAAACGCGTTGCGCACCTCGGGCCGGTGAAACGCCACCCGCGCAATCCGCCCAGAAAGATCATGATGGTAGGTGATGTCGGTCAACGCCTCCGCGCCGGGGGCGGGGCGCCACACTGCCGGGTCAAACAGGTCAGAAACGTGCGTGGTCATACCACCAGCCTACGCCGACCTGGGAGAATGTGAGCATGTCAGCCCCGTTGCCGCCCCTGAGCGACCTCCTCGCCACTGCCAGAGTGGTCAGCATCCCAACCCGCACCCGGTTTCGCAACATCACCCACCGGGAGGCGCTGCTGTTTGCCGGCCCGGAAGGGTGGGCGGAGTTTTCGCCGTTCATCGAATATTCCGACGCCGAGGCGGCCGCCTGGCTTGCCGCCGCTGTGCTGTTCGCAACGACGCCCACACCGCGCCACGCGCGTGCCACAATTCCGGTGAACGCCACCGTGCCGGCGGTTGCGGCTGGGAGTGTTGCGGGCATCCTGAATCGTTTCCCCGGCTGCACCACCGTGAAAGTGAAGGTTGGCGAGCGCGGCCAGTCGTTGAGTGACGACGTTGCCCGGGTTGCCGCGGTGCGGGACGCGTTGGGACCGGGCGGGCGCATCCGGGTTGACGCGAACGGCGCCTGGTCGCCCGCGGAGGCGTTCGCCGCTCTCAGCGCCCTGGATCGTTTCGTTCTTGAGTATGCGGAGCAACCGTGCGCGAGCATTCCGGAGCTGCAACGCCTGCGCGGTTCGCTGCGCGAGGCGGGCATTGGGGTGAATATTGCGGCGGATGAGAGTGTGCGCCGGGCGAGCGACCCGCTCCGGGTGGCGCGGCTGGGCGCGGCGGATGTTCTCGTGTTGAAGGCGGCACCGCTCGGCGGGGTCGACGCCCTGGTGCGCATTGCGGCACGGTCGGGTTTGCCGTGCGTGGTTTCGAGCGCCCTGGAAACGTCGGTGGGCATTTCGAGGGGGGTGCACGCCGCAGCCGCGCTGCCCGATCCGCTGCGTGCGGCGGGGCTGGGCACGGCTGCACTGCTTGCCGGCGATGTGGTGGTTGATCCGCTGCTGCCGGTGAACGGCACGTTGCCGGTGGTTCGGGTGGTTCCCAATGAGGGGATGCTGTGCCGCTTTGCTGCCGAAGCGGATCGGCGCTCCTGGTGGCTGGCTCGGCTGAGCCGCTGCTACGAAATCGTTGCGGCCCGCGGATCGTTAGCCGGTGGGGAGGCCGGAGTAGGCGTGCAGGCCTTTGAAAAACACGTTCACGATCGTGAAGTTGAAAATGACGGTTGAGTAGGCGATCACGGTGAGCCAGGCTGACCGGGTTCCCCGCCAGCCACGGGTCGCTCGGGCGTGAATACACCCGGCGTACAGCACCCAAATGATGAACGTCCACACTTCTTTCGTGTCGAAACCCCAATACCTGGCCCAGGCGTGTTCCGCCCAAATCGCCCCGGCGATGAGGGTGAATGTCCAAAACACAAACCCAATAATCACCATGCGGTAACTGAGGTGTTCAAGCGTGAGCGCGTCGGGGAAGCTGCGCAGTATGGCGGGTGGGCGCTGGCGCGATTGGAGCAGTTGCGCAACGGAAAGCCCGAAACTGAGGGTGAGGAACCCGACCGCGATCATGGCAACGGTGATGTGAATCAGCAACCAGTACGAGTCGAGCGCCGCGGGGAGTGGCCCGGAAGGCACATAGTAGTTCATCCGGGTAAGACCAAGAAACAGCACC
>CAYTSH010000090.1:0-8268 GCA_964440395.1 uncultured Microbacteriaceae bacterium | reverse complement strand
CAGTTGGTGATGTTGATTTGGGTGAGCCCGATGAACGCAATCCACACCCCGAGCACCCACGAAATGCTCACCACGATGATGGTGTAGACGAAGGTGCGGCCGAGTGCGCTGAAGAAGTTTTGGCCGATGGTGCCGTTGGGGTTGAGCCCGTTGATGAAGTTTGCGAATCCAACGAAGGGCGCTTGCGTCCAGTTGGTGATGTTGATTTGGGTGAGCCCGATGAACGCAATCCACACCCCGAGCAGCATGGGCACGATGTGGATGAGCAGTTCCATGAAGCTGGCTGGCGCGATGAGTGCGTAGCCGAGTTTTGAGCGCGGTACTTTGCGGGCTGCCGGCGGTTCGATGGGGGTGGATGCCGTGGCCGGTTTGACCGGTGGCGCCGCCGTTGGCGCCGGTGACGGTTGGTTCACGTGGGTTCCTTTGCGAGTGCGGGCAGGGAACCCGGTGGCGCACGGTTTGCCGGTGCGCCACCGGGTGGGGGTTAGCCGATTGCGGCTGCCATTTGCTCGTTGGCTTCGCTGAGCGCTTTCTTCACGTCGGCTTCGGTAACGGGACCGGCGGTTGCTTTGGCGAAGAGGTCTTTCAGCGCGGTGCCGATAAGGGTTTCCATTTGTCCCTCTGCGGCGACCAGTGGCATGGGCGCGGCATTGTTTTTGAGGGATTCTTGTTTGAGTTTCACATCTTCGGTTTGGAACGCCGGGTCACTGTAGGCGTCGTTGACGACTGGCAGTGAGGTGAATGCCTTGTTGAGGGCGATTTGTTCGTCGGTGCTGGTGAGGAAGCCGACGAATGCGATGGCTTCTGCTTTGTGTTTGGAGTTTTTGAACACTGACAGGTTGATGCCGGCGACGTGCCCGGCGATAGGTTTGCCGCCGCTGGGCAGCGGGTCGAGGATGGGCATGGGCGCAACCCCCCAGTCGGTGAAGTTGCGGGATTCAAAGTTTTTGATGGGGCTTTGGTTGAAAATCATGGCGGCTTTGCCGTCGATGAGGTTGGTGACTACGGTTGACCCGTCTGCAAGTTCCGCATCGGAGGGGGACATGATTTTTTCGTTTGCCATGAGGCCCACATAGTCGCTGACCCCGGCCACAATTGCGGCGTTGTCGAACTGTGGTTTGCCGTCGGCGCTGAACAGCGCACTGCCGTGTTGGAGGCCTTTTGCGAACGCCTGGTGCGAGTTGTCGGAGAGGGAACTGCCGGCACCGCTGTAGCCCCACTGGTCTATTTTGCCGTCGCCGTCGGTGTCTTTGGTGAGTTTCTTCCCGACCGCAATGAATTCGTCCCACGTTGCGGGGGGTTCGGTGATGCCCGCCTCGGCGAAGAGTTTCTTGTTGTAGTACATGTTGTAGGCGAGCCCGTACAGCGGCACGGAGGTGTGATCTTCGCCCGGTTTGCCGCCGGTGTCCCACGACGATTGAATGAAACGGTCTTGCCCGCCGACGGCGTCAAGTAGTTCGCCGGTGACGGGTTCGAAGGCGCCGGTTTCTTGCAGGGTCACCGCCCAGGTGTTGCCAATGTTGAGCACGTCGGGGCCGTCACCGCTGGACACGGCGGTGAGGATGCGGTTGTAGAGGTCTGACCATGGAATCACCTCAAGGTTCACCTTGGTGCCGGTTTCTTTCTCGAATCGTTCGAGTGTGGGGGCGAGTCTCGCCTTGTCGTCTTCGAGCGAGGTGCCCTGGTTTGACGCCCAGTAGGTGATTTCCTTGACACCGGCGCTGTCGCCTCCGCCTGTGCTGCAGCCGCTGAGGAGCAGCCCCGCGGTGGCAAGCACCGCACCGGTTTTGATGAAGCTGGTTGCTGTGATGTTCATGACGTGTTCTCTCTTCGTTGAGCGTTCTGGTTCGATTGGTGGATGCCGGGGCGGCCCGGTCCGTCAGCTGACGGTGCAACCGTCCCCGGCATCCATTCTTGCGGCTTGTGTGCGGGCATCGCACGCCGCACCGGGAGCGGTTACAGTGTTGCGGCGTGCGCGTCCCAGTCGGCGGGGAGCAGTTCCGCCTGCCTGGTGGTGCTGTTGAGGCGGATGAACTCGCCGCGTTCGCCCGATTCTGTCATTGCGGTCATGGCGTCGACAATGTGGAACGCCAGCTCGCCGGTTGCCCGGTGCTCCCGGTCTGCCCGAATCGCCCGAGCCATTTCGAGCGCCCCGGTGCCGCGGCCGGATTTTTCGGCGACGGTTGCCAGGGTTTGCCATTCGTGTTCACCTTTGGGGCAAATTTTGATGGTGCCGTCGAAGCAGTTGGGGTCGGGGAACGCGATGGTCGCCTCCGTGCCGGTCACTTCGAAGATGCCGTCGTTTTGCCGGGGCGAATCGAAACTGAGGATGCTGTGGGAGCTTGTGCCGCCCGCGAACTGTGCACTTGCCGAAACGTGCGTGGGCACGGTCACGTCGAAGAGCTCGCCGGCGCGCGGGCCGGAACCGATGACGCGCTGATCACGCGACCTGCCGGTGACTGCCGACACGGTTTCGATGGGGCCGAAGACCTGCACGAGTGCGGTGAGGTAGTAGGGTCCGATGTCGAAAAGCGGCCCCGCGCCGGTTTGGAACAGGAATGCGGGATTGGGGTGCCACGACTCTGGGCCGGGGCTTTGCATGATGGTGAGCGCGGTCAGCGGCGTGCCGATGTCGCCGCGGCGAATGGCGGCGAGCGCGGTTTGGATGCCTTCGCCGAGGAAGGTGTCCGGGGCGCAGCCGAGGCGCAGGCCGCGTTCGCGGGCTTTGGCGAGCAGCACCGTGCCGGATTCCCGATCAAGCGAGAATGGTTTTTCGCTCCACACGTGCTTGCCGTGTTCGAGCGCTTTGAGTGCGACTTCGACGTGCGCGGCGGGGATGGTGAGGTTGATGATCAGTTCAACGTCGGCGTGGCTGAGCACCGCGTCGGCGTCGCCGCTGAAGGGTATGCCGTATTCGTCGGCGCGGGCTTTGGCGGCTTCGGGGAAGAGGTCGCCGATGGCCACCACTTCGGTGTCTGCGAAGGATTGCAGGTTTTCAATGTAGGTGCGTGAGATGACGCCGGCACCGATGATGCCGATGCGTACTGGATTGGTGCTCACAGTCAGAATGCTCCGATCGTTTTGAGGTGGGCTGCGCTGTCTGCGACAGCGGTGAACATGTCGCCCCGGGTGTCGTCGAGCTCGACGACGTGTGCGGTGCGGTGCGGGGTTGCGGCGAGGATCGCTTCGAGCGGCAGCGTGCCGGCGCCGAGCGCGACCTGGTCTTTGGCGTCTTCTGAACCGTTGCCGTCTTTGATGTGCAGGAATTTCACGCGTTCGCCGAGTTCGGTGAGGAACGCGGGCACGTCGACGCCGGCGACCATTGCCCAGTAGGTGTCTACTTCGAGCACAACTTCGGGGTTGAGGTGTTCGGCGAGGACCTGCATGGCGGGTTTGCCGTCGATCTGGTTTTGCACCTCCCACCAGTGGTTGTGGTATCCGACGGTGATGCCCCACGCTGCGGCGTGCGCGGCGGCGGCGTTGAGTTTCTCGGCGATGGCAACCACGTCGTCGCGGGTGGTCCAGTGTTCGGCGTGCACGCAGGGATCAATAACGGTTGGGATGCCGAGGCGCTTTGCAGCGTCAAGGATCGCGTCCTGTGGCTCGCTGAGGAGCATTGCGTGGGCGCTGAGCGCGCGGATTCCGGTGCGGGCGAACTGCTCTTCGAGCATGTCTGCGGCGTGCACCAGGTTGAACGGTTCGACGGTGCTGAAGCCGAGTTCGGCGATCCGGTCGAACGTTGCGCTGGCATCTCGATCGAGTTCTTCGCGCAGCGTGTAGAGCTGGAGCGAGGTTGTGGGGTGACTCATGGTCGTTCCTTCGTTGGTTCGGTGAGTGTGATTTCGTTAAGCGTAGCGCACTTTTGTTCGGCTTTATACAAAAGAACGCACAGCCTTGCGAAAAAGATGAGCGCGCCGAGCGCCCAGCCGCCCCAACCGCCACGAAACGTCAACCGGGCACCGCACCACGGCATCCACTGGTTTAATGGAACCCATGCCCACACCCCCAAACCCGCAGCGCGGCGCCGGCGACCTCCTCGCCCTGCTGCGCGACGGCACCCCGCGCACCAACGCCGAACTGATTCGACTCACCGGCCTCGCACGGGGCACCCTCAGCACCCGGCTCGAACAACTCAAAGAACTCGGGCTGATCCAGCCCTACACCCCGGGCGCCTCCACCGGCGGGCGACCCCCCTCCCAGGTGGTTTTCAACGACCGGGCCGCGCACATTGCGGGCGTCGAACTCGGGGCAACGCACGGCACGGTCAGCCTCACCACCCTCAGCCATCAGGAGATCGCAAGCCACAGCAGCCGGCTCAGCATCGCCGACGGCCCCGAAGCGATCCTCGACTGGGTCACCAACACCATCAAAACGTTGCAGCGCAAACATCTGCTCGACCCATTCGCGCTCGCCGGAATCGGCATTGGCGTGCCCGGGCCGGTTGAGCACAGCTCCGGCAGACCCGTCAGCCCACCCATCATGCCCGGTTGGGACAACATGCCCATCCCCGACTACCTGCGCCGCAGCTTCCCCGTGCCAATACTCGTCGATAATGACGTGAACCTGCTCGCCCTTGGCGCGCACGCGACTCGATGGCCGGATGCCCGCAACTTTTTGTACGTCAAGGTCGCCACCGGCATCGGGGCTGGGTTGATTCTCAACGGGCAACTGCACCGCGGCGAGCAGGGCTGCGCTGGCGATTTAGGCTACCTCGCCCTCCCCGGCGCAACCCGCGACGGGTTCGCCACACTTGAGGAGGTGGCCGGTGGTGCCGCCATCGCCAGCCGGTTGCGTGCGCAGGGCGTTGACGTTGCCGACGCGAGCGGGGTTGCCACCCTGGTGCGCGAACACCACCCGGCTGCACTCGAAGCCACCCGCCAGGCGGGGCGCGAACTCGGCACGGCAATCGCCCTCATGGTCACGCTGCTCAACCCCTCGGTCATTGCGCTGGGTGGCGCGCTCGCCCACGCCGGCGAACAGCTCCTCGCGGGGGTTCGTGAAGTTGCGTACGGGCGATCCACTCCGCTTGCCACCAGAAATCTGAGCATCGTTCAGGCTGAGCGCGGGGTGCTCGCGGGTTCGATTGGTGCCGCGCTGATGGTGAGCGGGCGGGTGCTCTCAGCAGAAGCAATCGACGCGCGCGTCAACGAGCTGGGCTGAGCCACACCGAGCGCACCAGCCACACCGAGCGCAACACAAAACGGCCAGACACCTTGTGGGTGCCTGGCCGTTTGGGGATTCTCCGCGCGGGTTACAGCGCGTTGATGTCCAGTGGAATGCCGGGGCCGAAGGTGGTCGCGATGGCGCCCTTCTGCACGTAGCGTCCCTTTGAGCTGGCTGGCTTCAAACGAAGAACCTCGTCGACAGCCGCGCGAACGTTCTCAAGGAGTTGCTCCTCCGAGAACGAAGCCTTGCCGATGATGAAGTGCACGTTGGCATGCTTGTCAACGCGGAACTCGATCTTGCCGCCCTTAATGTCGGTCACTGCCTTGGCAGGATCCGGGGTGACCGTTCCGGTCTTCGGGTTCGGCATGAGGCCGCGAGGACCAAGCACCTTACCCAGACGGCCAACTTTACCCATCAGTTCGGGGGTGGCCACTGCCGAGTCAAACGCGGTGTAGCCTGCGGCCACCTTCTCGATGAGCTCGTCGCCGCCAACCTCGTCAGCGCCGGCCGCAAGCGCGGCCTCTGCTGCTGCACCGGTTGCGAACACGATAACGCGGGCAACCTTACCGGTGCCGTGGGGCAGGCTTACCGTGCCACGAACCATCTGGTCTGCCTTGCGGGGATCCACGCCGAGCTTCAGCGCAACCTCAACGGTTGCATCGAACTTGGTTGAGCCGGTGACCTTCGCGAGCGCTACGGCCTCGCCAAGTGTGAAAAATTTGCCGTCTTCGATTTTTTCGGCGGCAGCGCGGTACGCCTTTGATTTCTGTGCCATGTTGTTTCTCCTCAGCCTTACTCGACCGTGATGCCCATGGAACGAGCGGTACCGGCAATAATCTTCGCAGCTGCATCAATGTCGTTTGCATTGAGGTCAGCCTGCTTGGTCTCTGCGATCTGACGGATCTGATCCATGCTGATCTTCGCAACCTTCACGGTGTGCGGGGTTCCCGAACCTTTCGCCACGCCGGCAGCCTTTTTGATCAGCTCTGCCGCGGGTGGGGTTTTCAGAACGAAGGTAAACGAACGGTCCTCGTACACGGTGATTTCCACCGGGATAACGTTGCCGCGTTGCGCTTCGGTTGCCGCGTTGTACGCCTTGCAGAACTCCATGATGTTCACACCGTGCTGACCCAGTGCGGGACCAACCGGTGGAGCGGGGTTTGCGGCGCCGGCCTGAATCTGAAGCTTAATCAGACCCGAAACCTTTTTCTTTGGTGCCATGATATTTCCTTATTTCTCTGCGAATCTGGTGCCGGGTTTCACCCGAACCATGACTCTCCCGGGAACACGGTATTTCCGCTTCCGGTATCTGCGCGAACATGCCGCGCAGAAGTTTCGCCGTTCTCGGCGTAGCTGCAGCGCTCCGCTACAGTTTGGTGACCTGATCGAAGCTGAGTTCGACAGGAGTTTCGCGCTCAAAGAGCGAAACTAGCACGGTGAGTTTACCACTCGCAGCGTTGATATCGCTGATCGATCCGGGCAGCCCGGCGAACGAGCCTTCCTTGATCGTGATGGTTTCACCGATTTCAAAGTCAATTTCGGCCGGCACGCCCGCGGCCGCACCGGAAGCCTTGACCTTGGCGCCACCGGGTGCGAGGGCACCGCTTTCGCCGAACTCAACGGTCGACTTGAGCATCTCAAAGATTTCGTTGAACCGCAGCGGCACCGGGTTGTGGGCGTTGCCAACAAAGCCCGTCACGCCAGGCGTGTGCCGCACAACGGACCAAGAGTTTTCGTTCAAATCCATCCGCACCAGCACATACCCTGGGATGCGAACCCGGGTAACCATCTTGCGCTGGCCGTTTTTCACCTCAACAACGTCTTCCATCGGAACTTGAATCTCATGGATATCGTCGAGGGCGCCCATCGTTTCGCGACGGTTTTCGAGGTTAGACTTCACCTTGCGCTCGTAGCCGGCGTAGGAGTGGATAACGTACCACTTGCCCCGGCGGGAGCGCAGATCACGCTTGAATTCGGCGTATACATCGGCTTCGGGCTCGGCCTGTTCCGCCGCCGCAGCCGCCTCCGCTGTTTCCACCTCGACACCCGCGGGGGTTTCGAGCTGTTCCACATCCACCTCGGAGCCAGCATCTGGCGCCGAGGGCTCATCAAAGGAATTGCTCAGAGCATCCAACGCCGCGTTGAATTGCGCTTCAGGATTGGTGTTGATGTCTTCGTTCTGCATAACCTTCAGTTTCGTAAACGGTGTTGGAAAGAAATACGGGGCCAGGCGGCAACACCGTTTAGAGCGGAGAGCTTCCGAACACAAACACCACCAGGATGCTAAACAGCTCGTCAAGCACCCAAACGATGCCCATCATGATCAGAACGAACACCAGCACAACGCCGGTGAAGCTGAAAAGTTCTTTTCGTGTTGGTGTGACAACCTTGCGAAGCTCGGCAATCACTTGGCGAAAGAATGTGCCAATGTTGCGAAAGAAGGTTGCAAAGAATGCAATGAGACGCGCGAAAGCCGAACCATCGGCCTTCTGCTTTGCGGCTGAGGATCCCAGCGTTTTGCTCGGCTCATCCATAACGTTCTCAGTCATTCAAATCAACCTTTCCGTGCCTCACTCCGGTTCGAACGTGAGGATGTGCAGGGCGGACAGGACTCGAACCTGCAACCTGCGGTTTTGGAGACCGCTGCTCTACCAATTGAGCCACCGCCCTTCGATCGTCACCAGCAGCACGCCTCGCGCCCATTCAGCTGAAATAGGCACAGAAGTACATTGGCAGGTGAAACAACCACGTTCAAGCTTAGGGTAATTCTGTGGCTGTGTAAAGTTGACGGGCGAAGGGCAACCGGGTCGCCACAAAAACGCGGCCGCCACGCAGCAATACCACCACACCCTCGGAAACCGAAACCGGACACTGCTGCAGAAAGTAGCGTAGGGTGAGCGGCATGGCGGCCACACCGGGCAACCGTGTTCGGCAAGCGCTGAGGAGCTTCTCATGCACCACACACCAGACCAGCACGCACAGCCAGACGCCGGCCCCGGTGCCCCCACCGAAACGCTAGCTCTCCTCACGAGCGCGCTGCTCGAGAACGAACGGCGCCTGCCCGTGCACCCGAACCACCTGCCGTTGCTCGCGGAGCACCAC
>CAYTSH010000089.1:0-8335 GCA_964440395.1 uncultured Microbacteriaceae bacterium | reverse complement strand
AGGATGAGCGCGGCGACGCCGAGACAGAGATTGAAGCTGCGCTGTGTCGGCGGCTCGGAACACTCCGAGGCGCATAGTTCTGTGCACGTGGTTGCCCCGAAACATTTTTTGGGTTTCGAGCAGGCGGTTGCGACGATCCGGTTTGCGATTGCCCGGCGGGGTGTGCTCGAGTTTGTGTACCGCTCGGCCGACGGCGCACGAAGTTCACGACTCGCAGTGCCTTTGGAGCTTTCTTCCGATGATGCGCGCTGGTATATGCGCGCTTTCGACCAGCACAGGGGGGAGGAGCGCACGTTTCGGCTGGACCGCATGGAGGGCATCCAAAATGTGCTCCATGGGGTGGATGCCCGGGTTGCGTTCCCAGCGCCCGCCCGGTCCGCGTCGCCCGGCTCCGCCGAATTCGGGGTGTGCCTCACCGCGTCACCACTCGCGTTGCGTCGGCTGCACGGCTTTCAGCCGGTCGCGTGTGACGGGGTGGGGTGTGGTTTCGACCTGGCAACCGCGGACGATGCAGACCGGGGGTCGAAAGCCTTAGCTGCGGGATCGGGGGAGCGCGTGCATGTGCGCGCCTCACGACTGGACTCGCTGAGTCGGTTGGCGTGCGAGCTGGGGGAGGAGCTGGCGATCAATTGGCCGCAGGCGGCGCGGGCGGGAGCCGTGACGCTCGCACAACGTGCACTCGCGCGATATGAGGGGTTGGCCGACGACGAAAAGTGAGCGGTTCCACGCTCACGCACGATAAAAAACGCTGCGCGAGATAGCTGCTCGGTCGTTGATGGGTTCCACAACGGTAAGCGCCCTCACGTGCCTGATCCCCGACGATGTCGACTACAGTGGGCAGCAGCGCAGAAACTTGACAGAGACATTTTCGAAGTCTTGGACAGGTCAGCGTAATGCTCGCAAACGATGAATCCAGTGATTGCCCGAATGGAGCCTAGTAAGCATGACTCGGTTTGTTTTCATTTGTCACGGTGAGAGCCACATGAACCGGGATGCTTTGCTCTGTACAGCGAAACCTGGACTGCGGCTCAGCTCAGAAGGCCAGAACCAGGCACTGGATCTTGGGAACCAGTTAGAAACGCGATTCGATGCAGTCTATTCCAGCCCTGCCACCGGTGCGCTTCAAACGGCAAAGCCACTCGCGGAGCAATTGAGCGTTCCACTCCTCATCGACAACGAGTTAGTTGAGATCAATGTCGGTTCAATTCAGGGGACGGCTATCCATGAAGGTAGGAACAGCCTAGAAATCGGCTGGGATCGATCGTTAGCTGACGGCACTCTAGACGAGCTGGTTGCATTGGACGTGGAAAGCGGATCGTCTGCTACTCTGCGGTTCAGCGCTGTTATCGAGCGGATTTGCAGCGAGCGCCCCTTAGGAACAGTTGCCGTTGTTTGCCATGTTGGTTTGATCCAGCTCGCCCTACCCGCGCTATGCAAGAATCTCCCTGCAAACTATGGCCGCAAACACTGGTTGCGGAACGCACAAACCGTTGAAGCCCACACGCGCGAAAATGATCTCATCTGTGATATCTGGGCAGCTACTTCAATTCATCAGGGCGTGGTGGAATCGCCGTCCTTGTCCTCTGCGCCATCTCCGGCTCTCAACAAAAGTGTGCTGGACAACAAACAGACCAGCGATCAAAGCGCAGGCGCTTGTGGGATAGAAGAGGTATTGGCGGGTGGTGGCGTCAATGCTTTAACTCGAATCGGTAACACTGTGAGACGCCCAAAACATCCTTGGACTACAACTGTGCACGCGCTCCTTGGATTTCTGAACGCACAAGGCTTCGACGGGGTGCCAGCTGTGCACGGATTCGACGATCAGGGGCGTGAGATCTTAGAATTCGTCGCTGGATCGGTTGGAAACTATCCTTTGACAGGAGAAGTGCGAAGCGAATCTGCGTTGCTCTCTTCGGCGCAACTGCTTCGGCGCTTTCACGACGCTTCAAGGTGTGCACTCGGGCATTTGCCTGACGGGTGGCAGCTTCCTCCGTTGGAACCAGTGGAGGTTGTTTGCCACTCCGACTTCGCGCCATACAACTGTGTATACCGCGAGGGCATTGCGGTGTCGATCATCGATTTCGATATGGCACGACCTGGCCCTCGTATCTGGGATCTGGCCTACGCACTGTACCGATTCGCTCCCCTAACCCACGCTAACAATAGCGACGGATTCGGCGATATTTCCGTTCAATCGATACGTGCCCGTCAATTCCTTGATTCTTATGGTGCTACTAGGGAACAGCGGGCGCAGGCTTTGGAGATGGTACCGCTCCGGCTCCAAGCACTGGTGGAGTTTATGCGCGATGCTGCTGAGCAGGGAAACAGCAGCTTTGCGCACCACATAGATGATGGTCATCTCGACCTGTATTTGAGGGACATATCTTACGTTGAGGCTCACTACAGAATGCTTATGCATGTGGTAGTGGATGGGTGAATCATTCGCTCAGAACCAGAACTACTCTCGAAGCCAGGTCTTGCTTGATCTCGTGAAGGCTCGCGCAAGAACAAGACTATTCCGGCTCGACTGCGTGCCGGAATAGTCTGCCGATGAGTCACGATTGTTGTTCGTCTCTCCGCTTGTGCGGCACGCGCGCCTGATCAGGAGACTGCGAGATTTGTAGCTGCCTTTGGCTGATTCGATGTGGAGGATGAGCGCAGACGGAAACGACTTCGTGAAATCAATTCTGAGTGACGGGACGATCACTGTTATGGCGTATCAGGAATCGTCAAAAATATTAGGAAGTGTTCAGCCTCAAACAATGCACCGGAGACCTACGACCAGTACGGTTTTGATGGAAAGAGTGACCCGCTTGAGATTCTGGCAGAGCGTGCGGGCGAGTGGTGGCGTCACTATCCTTTTCGATCTGCTGCGACACAACCCAGATGAATTGAGCGAAGAGGAAGTTTTTGCCGGTTGCTTGTTGAGACCCGGAGCGGTGCAGATGGGCTTCACGGCGAAGGATTTTGCTGAAGTAATATCTTCCTCGTCAGCGCCTCCTTGGACTAGCACCGACGAACGGGTTGATCTGTGCAGTTAGGACCCGCTCGGCACGCTCGGCGGGAAATGCGGGAAATAATCGTTGACTAGCTAGGAAACACAAGTTGTTGCGCCCCGTAGGAGCTTCAATCACGATGCTCAGTGCTGGCCGTCCTCGGGGGTGGGCTAGTCATCTGGCGGTAACGACTCAGTAACTTGGGTTACCCTTCCTGGGTTCTGTTAATTCCGGCGCATGGGTGCTCTGCGGCGCGATCGAGTAAGATGGTGATACCGCCCATACACTTAGTGAACTGGAACACTCATGCCATTCGGTAACCTCCTCACCGGACCCCACCTGGTCATCCTGCTGGTTATTATCCTGCTGCTGTTTGGTTCCAAACGTCTGCCTGACCTGGCCAAAGGCATTAGCCAGTCGGTGAAAATCTTCCGCAGCGAACTCAAGAGTGACCACGCAAAACCGGCAGCGCCAACTGCCGAGCACACCGTTCCTGAGGCTGCTGCACCGTTGCCCAATCATTCGCCGGCAACCCCCGATGCCAACCCGGAGCAAGAGCAACAGCATCCGACCGGTGAACAACACCGATAGCACCGTGCCCGAGGAGCCGACACGCGATCGGCGAATGTCGCTGGTCGAGCACCTGGTAGAACTGCGCAAGCGGCTGTTTGTGTCAGCCATCGCCATTGCCATCACCATGGTGATCGGTTGGTTTCTTTCGGATATTGTCTGGGACGCACTGCGGCAACCCATTCTTGCCATTGCGCAGGGTCAACAGCGCGAAGCCGAATTGAATTACGCCGACATCACCGGTGCGTTTGACCTCAAGTTGCAAATCTCACTGCTCATCGGGGTGATCCTGGCGGCACCCGTCTGGATGTACCAGGTGTGGGCGTTTTTTGCCCCCGGCCTCAAGACAACTGAACGGCGTTTTGCGATCCTGTTTCTCATCGCCGCGGTGCCGCTGTTTTTCGCCGGTTGTGTCGCAGGCTGGTGGGTCTTTCCCAACATCGTGCAGCTCATGACCAGCTTCGCACCGCCGGAAGACGCCGCACGCATCAACGCACGGCAGTATTTCGAGTTTGCGTTGCGGCTCATTCTGGTGGTGGGCGTCGCCTTTATTCTGCCGGTACTGCTGGTGCTCCTCAACGCAGCCGGTGTGGTGAGCGCCAAAGCGATCGCTTCATCGTGGCGCGCCGCGATTCTCATCATCACGGTTTTTACCGCCATGGCGACACCCGCAGCCGATGTGTTCAGCATGATCATGCTGGCAATCCCACTCGTGGGGCTCTACTGGCTCGCCGTGTTGATCGCTTGGCTGCACGACCGCCGGGTTGAACGGCGCCAAGCGGGGTACGAGGCATCCACCACCGTTGATTCTGAAACCGGAGGCACCGACCCACATGTCTAGCCAGCAGCGGGCACCCCGCACCTCAGCCGCGCACCGTGATGAGGAAGAGCTGAGCCCAGCGGAACGCTATGCGCGCGCGAAGGTGCGGGCCGCGCACCCGCACACGAACACGTTCGCCGATCAGCTCGAATTCGGTTTGGACCCGTTCCAGCGCGCCGCGTGTGAACGCTTCGAGGCGGGAAATAGTGTACTGGTGGCCGCGCCAACCGGGGCGGGGAAAACGATCATCGCTGAGTTCGCCATCTGGCACGCCATGACCGTCACGCACAGCAAAGTGTTTTACACCGCGCCCATTAAAGCGCTGAGCAATCAGAAATACCAGCAATTCGTTGCGGAATACGGCGCGGACGCCGTTGGTCTCCTCACCGGTGATACCGTGTTAAACCCTGAGGGGCGCATTGTGGTCATGACCACTGAGGTGCTGCGAAACATGATCTATGCGCGTTCTGCGCTGCTCGACGGGCTCGGGTGCGTCATTTTGGATGAGGTGCATTACCTGGCTGATCGTTTTCGTGGCGCGGTGTGGGAGGAAATCATTCTGCACCTGAGCGAGCGCGTTCCACTCGTTTCGCTCAGCGCAACCGTCTCCAACGCCGAAGAGTTCGGTGACTGGCTGCACACCGTTCGCGGGAACACCGACGTGATCGTGTCAGAGCACCGGCCGGTGCCGCTTTCGCAGCATGTCCTGACGCGTGACGGTCTGCTCCCGCTGCTCACCCAGACTGCGAAGGGGCGCACCGAGGTAAACCCAGAACTCCTTCACCTGCAGAGCACCACGCTGGCGCGCAGCGGACGGAACGGCCGCGGGGGAGGTGTTGGTGGCAACAGTGCGGAGCGGGGCAACCGGGCGGGTCGTGGCCGGCGCGGCTATGGGCACGCCGGGCAGCGTTCCGCGCGGGAACAGCCAATTCGGCGATACGAAATCATCGATGCACTCTGGTCCGCACGGATGCTGCCGGCCATCTTTTTTCTGTTTTCACGCAACGGGTGCGAGCAGGCTGTCGACCAGCTCATGCAGGCGGGAATCTGCCTCACCACCGAGGCCGAAGCCGCAGAAATTCGTGCGTTTGTGGAAGACCGCGCGAGTGAAATTCCGGTTGCGGATCGCGGTGTGCTCGGGTATTGGCAGTGGTTGGAAGCACTCGAAGCGGGTATCGCTGCCCACCACGCCGGGATGCTTCCGCTCATGAAAGAAATTGTTGAACAACTCTTTGTGCGCCGACTCGTGCAGGTGGTGTTCGCGACCGAGACGCTGGCACTCGGAATTAACATGCCGGCAAAAGCCGTGGTGATCGAAAAACTCATCAAATTCAACGGTGAAGCCAACGTGCCAATCACCCCGGGAGAATACACGCAGCTGACCGGCCGTGCTGGTCGCCGCGGTATCGACGCTGAGGGGCACGCCGTGCTCGTCTGGTCAGAACACTTCGACGTCGCGGAAGCTGCCGCCCTGGCGTCAAAACGCAGCTACCCGATGAACTCAAGTTTCCGACCGACCTACAACATGGCGGTGCACCTCATCGACCGTTACGGCAGAGCACGCACCCGCGAACTGCTCGAGCGCTCCTTCGCCCAGTTCCAGGCCGACCGCGCGGTCCGCTCGCTCCAGCGCGAACTGCGCGCCATCCAAGAATCGCTCGCCGGGTACGAGCGTTCAATGACCTGCACCAGGGGAGATATTCGCTCCTACCTGCGGTTGCGCGAAGAGCTCACCGCGCTGGAGCGCAGTGGCTCGCGCCCCAGCGCTACGCCGGCTCGCGATCAGGCAGACCGGGCGGCGGCAATCCAACGCCTCCGAATGCAGCTGCGCCAGCATCCCACCCATCGCTGCCCGGACCGTGACCGGCACGCACGCTGGTCGGAGCGCTGGGTCGGGCTGGAGCGCCAACAGCGAGACGTGGAGCGGCGCATTTCGCGCCGAACCGGCGCCGTGGCGACCCTGTTCGACCGGGTTACCGAGGTGCTACACGCGCTCGGCTACGTGGAACTGCCCATAGCCGGGGCGGCGGAACTGCCGGACGCACCGCTGGAGCGCATCACCGCGCAGGCAGAAACGCTGAAACGCGTCTACGGTTCCTTCGACCTGCTGGTCAGCGAGTGTGTTCGCTACGAACTGTGGGCGGGACTGGACGCCCCCGGACTGGCCGCACTCTGCACCGCGTTCACCTATGAGCCCAGGCGGTCCCAACCGCCGCATGAGTCCATGCTGCCCACGGCATCCGTTCGCGAAGCCATGCTGCGCACCCTGCACGTGTGGGAAACGTTAGAACAGCTGGAACGCGCGCATCGACTCCCCGGCACGCCGCAACCAGAACTCGGGCTGTGTCGCGGCATGTACGCCTGGGCGCTCGGCGCGCCACTGCCAGACGTGCTCTATGAGGCAGACTTGTCGGCGGGCGATTTTGTGCGCGTGTCGCGCCAAACAATCGACCTGCTCGAGCAGATTCGCGCGGCAACCGCCGGCACACCCCTCGCGGCGCTGGCACACGATGCCACCGCGCTGATCGATACCGGCATCATCGCATATTCAGCGGTGAAATCGGAGCAGGAGGCATAACCGACGTGTTCGCGACACGATTGCGGGCGCTGCTGCGCGGCCTGTGGCCGCCATTCGCCGCGGTGCTCGGTGGGCTGCTGCTCGATGCCGCCATGCCGGAACGTTCCTGGTGGTGGTGTGTCATTCCGGCGCTCGTGTGCTGGGTGTTGCCACTGCTGCACCGCGGATTCGCAGGGGGGCTGCTCTTCGGCGCGCTGGCGGGCGCGGCGTTTTGGCTGCCACACATTTCCTGGCTGACCTCGTACCTTGGCCTGCTGCCCTGGGTTGGCTTAGCGGGCGTGATGATTCTGTGGGCTGCCCTGAGCGGGGCGCTCATCGGCGCGGGCACCACACTTATCCATCGCTTCGCGGGCGCCGGGGGACCAGCCCGGGAACTCTGGGTCACCCCGGCACTCGTCGCATCGGTCTGGGTGCTGCAAGACACGGTGGCAAGCCATGTGCCCTACGGCGGCTTCGGCTGGGCGCGAGTTGCGCTTACGCTCATGCCTTCGCCATACGCTCCCTTGGCGAGTTGGCTTGGCACGAACGGACTAACCTGGCTGCTCGTCTGGCTCAGCACCGTGCTCGCCCTGCTGCTGCGGTCGTGGACGCTCGGAGTGCCGAACCTGCGCCCCCCGACCCTGCGACCCTCGACGTTTCGACGCCCGGCGTTTCGAGCGGGCATGCGTCGCCTGCCGGTTCCGCTCCTGCTGGCCGCACTGATCGTGGGTTTTGGCAGCGTGTTGCCCGCCGCCGAATTGGTTGCGGGTGAGACGATTCGGATCGGAGCGGTGCAGGGGAATACGCGGTCGGGTGTCTTCGATGCCCGCGAACCCTGGGAAAGTTTTAACGCGCATGTTGACGCGTCGCAGGCGCTCATCGGTAGCGGCGCGGATGTGGTGGTGTGGCCGGAGACCGCCGCCGATGTGGATCCGCTTCGTTCACGCGAATCCGCCGAGCGGTTGACCGAGCTCTCTGAGGCTCTTGCCGCCCCGCTGCTCGTTGGCACACCGACAGCGCAGGGGGAGGACGTGTTCAACAGTTCGGTGTGGTGGGATGGTGCCGACGGGCTTCGCGCGCAGTACGATAAGCAGCACTTAGTGCCGTTTGGCGAATACCTGCCGCATCGTTCGCTGTATCGCAAGTTTGCGCCAGAGTTGGTCGATTTAATTCAGCGCGAGTTTACCCCGGGAAGCCGCCCGGTGGTGTTGGACGGGGTGCCGTGGCGGGTGGGCGTGTCAATATGTTTCGATATTGTTGACGACCAGCTTGCCCGCGAATTGGTCCGTGGCAACGCCGGGGTGATTATCGCCCAAACGAATAACGCAGACTTTGGCGTGTCCGACCAGAACCTGCAGCAGTTGGCCATTGCGAGGCTGCGCGCGGTGGAGA
>CAYTSH010000088.1:0-8335 GCA_964440395.1 uncultured Microbacteriaceae bacterium | reverse complement strand
GGTTGTTGCTGTTGCTTGCCGGTGCGGCAAGTGCGTGGGCGACGCGTCGCCGGTCAGGCGTGCGCGGCTAGCGGGTGCCGGTTCGGGGAGTGCGCTCGTGTGCGCTCCCCGAACCGCTCGTGGGTGGTGTGGTTCCCCTGGCGGGGTGCTGCACCACCCACGCCCCATGCGCGGGAGAGGTCGGTTGGCTGAATGTGTACTGAAATGCTGCTGTGAAGTTCCGGAAGAAATCCCCGCGTCGTGTGGGTTGGTTCCACACTAGAACAGAGCGCGCCGCGGCCAAACGAGCCGCACGGCACGCCGACGAGGTGACAAATACCGAGGAGACAGGCGCCGCGCTCAGCCCAACACCCAGCCACACACCCCGCCCAAACCCCGAGCAGACAGAACAGGACCACCACGTGAATCCACAACTCGCCACCCGAGAACGCAACGTGCTCGACCACGGCGAGCACGGCATCCACCCCCCAATCGAACCCAAACACGCCCCAGAACTCAGCGACGCCCAACTCATCGCCAACGTGCGCCGCGGACAAACCCACCACTACGCCACCCTCTGGGCCAGGCACCGCGCCGCCGCAATCTACACCGCCGCAACCATCGCCCCCTACGACGACGTAGAAGACATCGTCAGCGAAAGCTACAGCAACATCCTCAAAACCCTCCAAAACGGCAAAGGGCCAGAATACGCATTCCGCCCCTACCTCACCACCGTCATCCGAAACAGCGCCATCCAAACCGTCAACGCCAAACAACGCACCAACGACGACCTCGCGCCCTACACAGAACACCCCGCGCCACCCGCCGCGCTCAGCGCAGACAACAAAACACTCCTCCTCAGCGCCTTCGACGAACTGCCCGAAAAATGGCGGCAAGTGCTGTGGCTCATCGAAATTGAAGGGATGCCGCCCCGCGACATCGCCAAAGAGCTCCGCACCAGCGCCAACAGTGTCTCAATCATGGCAAGCCGGGCTCGCGAACGACTCCGCGAACGCTGGTACGCCAACCACATCGACACCAGCCAACTACCCGAAGCGTGCCAACCATTCGGCCAAGACTACCCCAGCTACCTCGGCGGGAAACTCAGCCGCAAACGGCACAGCGCCATCCTTGAACACCTCGAACACTGCGAACACTGCCCGGCCGTGCTCGCCGAAGCAGAACACAGCGCCCGCAAACTCAACGCCATCATCATCCCCGCCGGGCTCTTCGCCGGTGCCGAAATCGCCCGCGAACTCGGCGTCGGGGCGGTCGGGGCGGTCGCCCTCGAACTCGGCGGTGCCGCCCTCGGTACAGGCAGCGGCAGCGGATTCAGCCTCGCCGGGCTGATCAGCGCAAAACTGCTCACCGTGCTCGGCACCATACTCGTCGCCGTCGCCGGTGTCGCCGGCATCATCCTCAGCAGCAGTGCAAACCCCGGCGAAAAAACCGGGAGCGGCGAACCCGCACCCGACACGGCGCAACAACGCATCGACGAAACCTACCCGCAACGAGCCATCACCGACCCCACCGACACCAGAAACACCCCCAACGCGCAACCCAGCGCACCCCCAACCCCCGCGCCGCCCGCCGAACCAGTCGCGCCGCCAGCCCCCGCCCCCGTCATCGGCACCATCGACACCGGCAACGGGCGTTACCTGCCCCAAATCAGCGGCACCGCAGAACCAAACGCCACCATCATGCTCAACCTCAACGGCCAACGCAGCACCACCCGCGCCAACAACACCGGCAACTGGGCCGCCACCATCAGCCGCGGGGCGGTGCCAGGCGAAAACAGCCTCACCGTGCAGCAACAACCAGTCGGCAGTGCCGCACCAGGCCAAGCGACCGAGCCCGTGCGGGTTTGGCTGGAAGCCCCAACGGCATCCACCAATGTTGTGGATGGCCAAATGACCGTACAAGCCCGCTTCGAACCGGGCGCGCACGTGCTCATCTGGGGCACCAACGACGTCTACCTGCACCACCTCAGCGACCCGCAAGGCACCGAAACGGTGCGGCTGTTCGGCGTGCCCACCGAACCCGACGGGTCGCCAGCGTTCCGCACCAGCGCAGCCTACGTAAGCCCGGACGGCACCCGAGTAGGGGTCACCCGCCTCGAAGGCTAAAGCACAGTAAAAGCATAGCGCCGCAATAACCTTTTCTTTATTTACCGATGATTAACTCGGCGGTAGGTAGGTTGGGAACAGCTGAAAGCTCACCCAACGCAAGGCGGGGGAGACGCAGCGCTGTTTAGGGGGAACACTCACAAGAGCACTTCGGGGGAAGGCTCAACGGGAAACCGTGCGCGCAACAACGGGCACACCCACACTCAACATCGCTCCACTTTCGGCACAACTTTGCTATTAGGGAAGCATGGGGCCGGGCGAAAGCGCTGCCCCAAACCGTAGAGGATGGGCGATGTCTCAACACCACACTGCAACAATTCGGGGAATTCGTCGGCGCTGGTCGCACACGGCGGTAGCGCTGGGCGTGCTCGCCTCGCTGCTCGCACCAACCGCGGCACAGGCCGCCGTGCCGGTGCAAAGTGTGGTGGGCAAACCGCGGCTCACCGCGGGTGAACCCTCAAACTGTCCCGTAGAATGGCCCGCCCCAAACGGGCAACAAAGTCCCGGCACCGACACGGGCGTCTCGGTGTTCATCGGCGGCGACCTCAACACCGGCGGTGGTGCAGCCGAAATGGAAGGTGTGATCGTCGTCGGCGGCAACGCTACATTCAACAAACAGTGGGGTGGCACGTTCAACGTGGGCACCGTGGGTGTTGGCTCGCAAATCGCCCCACCCGCGGGCAGCACCTACCTGAACGTCGGCGGTAATGTGACGGTCGGCCCAACCACCCGCCTCGACGCCAACCCCGGCAAAGTGGTGATGGGCGGCAACAAAACCGGCATCATCGACTCAGCCGGCACCTACACCAACCAGAGCACAGCCCTCGACCAGTTCGTCTCCTACCCCAGCTTCATCCCGCAACTCTCAGCCCAGCTCGCCGCGCAGCCGGTGCAAGGCACCGTTTCCTACTCGCCCAGCAACGTAGTGCTGATGGGTCCGGGCGGTGACGGCCCGGTATATTTCACCATTGACGGCAGCAAACTCAACGGTGTCACCCTCACGCGCAGCCCCTCCATCGGCGACAACACCAAAATTGTCCTCAACGTCACCGGAACCGCACCGAACCTCAACATCGTGAGCGTGATCGACTCCTCCGGCTCAGCCATCACCTACACCTCATCAAACTTCGGCAAACTGGCGCAAAACACCGTGTGGAACTTTCCCGAAGCCAACTCGGTCACCCTTTCCGGCTCCTCCGACCACCTCGGCACGGTGATCGTGCCCAACCCGGCGGCGACAATGACGCTCACCAGCTCAATGAGCGGCCGCCTCATGGTTGCCGGTTCGCTCACCATGAACGGCACCGGCAACGAAATGCACTCCTACCCGTCGTTCCTCGAATCACTCGGCTGTGGCGAGGTGGTCACCGGACTGCTGCTGACGAAAACAGCGAACTCGGGCAACATTGGCAACCCCACGCAGCCAGGCAGCGTCATTCCCTACACCTTCACGCTGAAAAACACCGGCAACCAGGCGCTCACCGGCGTGAGCATCACCGACCCGCTGCCCGGACTCTCCGCACTGAACTACAGCTTCCCCGGCCCGTTCGGGCAGCTGCTGCCGGGCGAAACGGCAACCGCAACCGCCAGCTACACGGTCGGCGCCGGCGATATCGTCGCAGGTTCCGTCACAAACACTGCAACCGCAAGCGGCACAGACCCGTCAGGCGGCACAATTCCATCAAACAAGGCCACCACCACCACCCCGCTCTACCCGGGTGCGTCGAACCCGAAACTCACCCTCACGAAAGACGCCAGCGCGAGCGGCACGCAAGTTGGCAACCTCATCACCTACACGTTCGTTGCGACGAACGCCGGCGACGTGGTGCTGACCAACGTGGAGATTAAAGACCCAAAGTCGGGACTTTCCGCGATGAACTACTCCTGGCCAGGCACCGCCGGTGTGCTGCAACCGGGCCAGTCGGTTACCGCAACCGCCACATATGCGCTCACCCAGGCAGACCTGAACGCGGGTTCGGTGCAGAACACCGCACAAGCAAAGTCAAACGAGGCAACCTCGAACGAGGCCAGCAAAACGGTCACCATTGATCCTGGCACGCCAAAGCTGCAGATCACGAAAACCCCAAATGCTGGGCAGGTGCAGGCACCCGCGCAGGTGGGTGACAAGATCACCTACAACTTCACCGTCACCAATATTGGTCCGGTCACCGTGAACTCTGTTGCGATTGTTGACGACATGGTGGGGCTTTCGCCGATCACGTTCGGCGCGTGGCCAGGTGCCACCGGGGTGCTGCAGCCTGGTCAGTCAGTCAGCGCAAGCGCCACATACAACCTCACAGCGGGCGACATCACTGCAAAGAACGTGCACAACGAGGCAAAAGCGACCGGCAAGAGCCCGTCAAATCAGAACGTAGAAACCGACAAAGTTCCCGCGGATGTCCCGCTGAACACGGAGAATAATGATACCCTTTTGTGGTCGGGCACGGCGAACGTCGGTGGGCTCATCGAGTACTCGTTCACCGTGACCAACACGGGCAACGTTCCACTCACCGCCGTGCAGGTGAACGACCCGAAACCGAATCTTACCTGGATCACCCCGGTGAACTGGCCGGGCACTGCGGGTCAGCTGGCCCCGGGGCAGAGCGTGGTGTTGAAAGCGACCTACCCAATCACTGAGGGCGACATTCTTGCCGGCAGTGTTTCGAACACCGCCACCGCAACCGGTAAAACGCCGGGTGGTACCGACGTGCCCACCGGCCCCTCCTCAAAGACGGTGCCGCTCACGGCTGAACCAAATTTCACGATCGCCAAAACGGTCGATGATTCCGGCCTTTCGACACCCGCAGCGTTGAACAACCTCCTCAAATACCGGGTGGAGCTCACAAACACGGGCAACGTTACGCTGAACTCCGTCACAATTACGGATGCCCTGTCCGGCTTGTCGAATCTGCCCTACTCGTGGCCTGGTGCGGCTGGTACCCTGCAACCCGGGCAAAAGGTCACCGTCACGGCAGACTACCTGTTGCAGCAGGCTGATCTTGATCGTGGGTTTGTGACGAACGTTGCGACGGGTAACGCGAAGGATCCGGGGGGCAACCCGTTGACTCCGAAAGATGACACGACCACCACGCCCACGTCTCCGGGTGCGGGGAAGTTGACGTTGACGAAGACGGCGGATGCGTCGAGTGTTTCGACGCCTGCGTCTGCTGGTCAGTTGGTGACGTATACGTTTGTGGCGAAGAACGAGGGTTCGGTGACGTTGACGGGTGTGTCGATTGTTGACCCGTTGTCGGGGTTGTCTGCGTTGTCGTATGCGTGGCCGGGTACTTCGGGTGTGTTGTTGCCGGGTCAGTCGGTGACTGCGACGGCGACGTATGCGGTGAAAGCGGGCGATATTGTTGCTGGGGGTGTGGATAACCGGGCGACTGCGTCGGGGAAGGATCCGTCGAACGCTGCGGTGAACTCGAATGAGGCCACGGCTCGGGTGCCACTCACGCCGGCTACGCCTGGGATTTCGTTGGCGAAGACCGCGAATGCTTCGGGGGTGACTGCTCCTGCGGCGTTGGGGAACACCATTGCGTATACGATGACTGCGACGAACACGGGGAATGTGTTGCTCGTTGGGGTACAGATTACGGATCAGTTGAATGGTTTGCCTGCGTTGACATACTCGTGGCCGGGTGCTCCGGGGGCGTTGTTGCCGGGTCAGTCGGTGACGGCGACCGCGACGTATGTGGTGCAGCAGCCTGATTTGGATCGTGGGTTTGTGACGAACTCGGCGTCGGTGGCTTCGAAGACGCAGGATGGTGTTGATGTGAATGCGGGGCCGAAGAGCACGAATACGCCGTTGTCTCCGGGTGCGGGGAAGTTGACGTTGACGAAGACGGCGGATGCGTCGAGTGTTTCGACGCCTGCGTCTGCTGGTCAGTTGGTGACGTATACGTTTGTGGCGAAGAACGAGGGTTCGGTGACGTTGACGGGTGTGTCGATTGTTGACCCGTTGTCGGGGTTGTCTGCGTTGTCGTATGCGTGGCCGGGTACTTCGGGTGTGTTGTTGCCGGGTCAGTCGGTGACTGCGACGGCGACGTATGCGGTGAAAGCGGGCGATATTGTTGCTGGGGGTGTGGATAACCGGGCGACTGCGTCGGGGAAGGATCCGTCGAACGCTGCGGTGAACTCGAATGAGGCCACGGCTCGGGTGCCACTCACGCCGGCTACGCCGAAACTCGCTCTCAAGAAAACCGCGGACAGCGCCCTAGTGACCAACCCCGCCCGGGTTGGCCAGATTGTTCGCTACACGTTCGAAGTGACCAACACGGGCAACGAAACACTCACCGGCGTGACCCTCACCGATGGACTACCCGGGCTGACCAACTGGACCGCCGCCTGGCCAGGAACAGCCGGAAGGCTCGCAGCGGGAGAAAAAGTAACCTTCACCGCGGACTATGCCATCACGCAGACAGACATCAACAACCGGGGCGTCACAAACACCGCAACGGCCAGCGGAACAAACACCGGCGGACAAAACGTGCCGTCAAACCCGTCAACCGCCAAGGTTGATCTCGTGCCCGGTCAAAACGCGTTAGAACTTGTCAAACAGGCAGATGCGTCACAGGTACTCAACCCGACAACCGTCGGTAATGTCATTACCTACACATTCGAAGCGACCAACAAAGGCACGCTGCCACTCAGCGACGTAACCCTCATCGACCCCATGGCGGATCTCTACGACTGGACGGTGCAATGGCCGGGTGCTGCAAAGCAGCTCCAGCCCGGAGAAACCGTGAAGTGGACCGCGAAATATAAGGTGAAACAGTCAGACCTGAACGTGCTCAAGGTGCAAAACACCGCAATTGTGCGTTCAACAGACGTCGACGGCAAACCCGTTGACTCCAACACCTCCTCCACAGACACGCCGCTGTATCCCGCGGCAGGCAACCTGGAACTCAAAAAAACAGCGGACGACAGCAAGATCAACAAGCCCGCCGCCCTCGGAGAGATCATCACCTACACGTTCACCGCAACCAACGTGGGCGGGGTAACACTCACAAACGTGCAAATCGTTGACCCGCTGAATGGGCTCAGCCCGCTCACCTACACGTGGCCCGGGGCGGCGAAAGTGCTGAACCCCGGCGAATCGGTCACCGCCACCGCCACCTACGCCCTCAAGCAAGCCGATCTTGACCGGGGGAGCGTTGCCAACACGGCCACGGCATCCGGAACAAACCCCGGTGGTGGAAACGTTCCATCGAACCCAGACAGCACCAACACAACAATCGACCCACCAGCCCCGGGGCTGCTACTTGCAAAAACGGCAGACTTCAGCGCCGTCACCAACCCTGCCCAGCTTGATCAGGTGATCAAATACACGTTTGAGGTAACCAACACTGGTGGGGTAACCCTCACCGGGGTGCGCATCAGCGACCCCCTGCCCAACCTCTCGACACTCAGCTACACCTGGCCGGGCGCCGTGGGAGTGCTCGCACCGGGGCAAACAGCCACCGCCACAGCAACCTACAAACTTGAGCAGAAAGACCTCGACGCGAAACACGTCTACAACAAAGCAATCGCCAGCGGCACCACACCAAGCGGCCCCGTGCCGTCAAACCCAGACGAGGTGGACGTTCCAGTGAACCCCGCGCCAGGCAAACTTGAACTAAGCAAACGAGCCGACACCCGTGCGGTCAATGTGCCCGCCAAACTCAACGACACCATCACCTACACCTTCACGGTGCGAAACACCGGCGGTGTCACCATGAAAAACGTGACAATCACCGACCCGCTCGAAGGGCTCAGCCCCCTCACCTACACCTGGCCGGGAACCGTCGGCGTGCTCGCACCCAAACAGGAAGTGACCGCAACCGCCACCTACAAACTCACCCAAGACGACCTGGATCGTGGAAACGTTGCCAACAGCGCCCTTGCTCGCGGCACCGACCCCGGAGATGAAGAAGTGCCCTCCAACCCTGACGAAACCGACACCAAGGTGGAACCAGCGCCGGCAAGCATCACCGTGGTGAAACGCTCAGACGTCAGCAACATCAGCACGCCCGCCCAGATAGGCGAACCAATCACCTACACCATCACGGCAACCAACACCGGTGGAAAAACGCTCACCGATGTCAGTATTGAGGATGAACTCGAAGGGCTCTCAGAACTCGAATACACCTGGCCGGCAACCCCCGGCACGCTGAAACCAGGGCAACAGGTGACCGCAACCGCGACCTACCTGCTCACCCAGCAAGACCTCGACAACGGTCAAGTGCTGA
>CAYTSH010000087.1:0-8378 GCA_964440395.1 uncultured Microbacteriaceae bacterium | reverse complement strand
GCCGACGACGGCAGCGAAGTGTTCTTGCACGCCTCAGCGCTGCGCGCGGGTGCCGTAGTGAAAGCTGGAACACGGCTAGAATTCGGCGTTGCCGAAGGTAAACGCGGCTTGCAGGCGCTCTCCGCCCAGGTCATCGACACCCCGCAGCGCGCGCCACTCGCAAAAGCGAAACGCATGCCAGCCGACGACATGGCGATTGTGGTGGAAGATCTCGTCAAACTCCTCGACTCGGTTGGGGAGCGGCTGCGCAACGGGCAATACCCGGAGCCCGAAAAATCCCGTAACATTGCCACGGTGTTGCGTAAAGTTGCCGACGATCTCGACGGCTAGTCGAACCGCGCCGCAGCAACACTCAAGCTAAAGGGGATCCCACGCCGTGAACGAAACGCACGAGCCGAACACGCAGCAGAGCCAGTCAACGCCAGCACAACCAGCTGACGACGTGTTACTTGCTGCGCACGACATTGCGCGCAACGCGCTCGCCGAGGTGGTAGACCCGGCAACAATCGGTGAACCCGTCGGTCACGTGGTGGAAGGCGAACGTGTGCTTTCGCTGCTGTTCGCCTCAAAACTGTCAGGATACCCGGACTGGCACTGGTCGGTGAGTCTCGCGCGCTACGACGAGCATGCCGAACCAAGTGTGCTGGAGGTGGCGCTGCTGCCCGGTGAAACATCAATTGTTGCCCCAGAATGGATACCCTGGTCGGTTCGGCTGAAACAGTTCCGGGAGGCGCAACAGGCGCTCGCCGCGCAAGCAGCGCTGGACGGAGTCACCCTCGATGCCGCCGAGCTCGACCTCGCTGCGGAACTCGCTGCCCTGGTCGATCTGGCCGACCTCGACGCTGCCGATGATGACGAGGACATCCTCGACGATGCAGACGACGACACTGATTACGATGACGACGGCGATGAGGCTGACGGCGACGACATGGCTGACGACGGCGACGAGGCTGACGGCGACGAGGCTGACGGCGACTAAAAAGGCAAACTCAACCCCAGTGGGGTTTGGTTGGGCGGCGTGCGCACGCAGCGCCAATGGCGTTTGGTTGGGGTGCGCACACCGCACCCCAACCAAACACCCTACGCGATGCGTTCGATGACGTAGTCGATTGCCGCAATGAGCGCCGCAACATCCTCAGGTGGCACCGACGTGAACGTGCCCACTCGCAGTTGATTGCGACCGAGTTTCCGATACGGCTCAATATCGACAATGCCATTCGCCCGCAAGTGTGCAGCGATGCTCGCCGCAGACACCGACTGCGCGAAATCGATCGTCACCACCACCTGCGACCGATGCTCAGGGTTCGACACAAACGGGGTGGCAATCTCGTGGGCGTCCGCCCACGAGTAGAGTGCGTTTGAAGACGAGGCGGTCCTCTCCGCAGCCCAACGGAGCCCACCTTGCCCCAGCATCCACTGGATTTGGTTATTGAACAAGGCGAGCGAGGCGATTGCCGGCGTGTTCAAGGTTTGGTTCAGCCGAGAATTGGTCAACGCATTGTGCAAGCTAAGAAACTCGGGAATGTAGCGGTCGCTGGCGGCGATGCGTTCCACCCGGTCAATCGCTGCGGGGGAGAAAAACGCAAACCACAGCCCGCCGTCGGAGCCAAAGTTTTTCTGCGGCGAAAAATAGTACACGTCAGCCTCTGCGGCGGTCACGTCAATGCCGCCCGCGGCGCTGGTCGCATCGATCACCGTCAACGCACCAGCATCACCGTGAACGCGCTGCACCGGTGCCATCACCCCGGTGGAGGTTTCGTTTTGCGGCCAGGCATACACGTCGATTCCAGCCTCTGGCCTGGCGACGCTGCGCGAACCAGGCTCAGCGGAAATGATCTGGGGTGCTGCCAGAAACGGGGCCGCCGCAGCGCTGGCAAACTTCTGGCTGAACTCACCAAAAACCAGGTTTTGGCTGCGCCGCTCGATAAGACTGTGGGATGCCGAATCCCAGAACGCCGTCGCCCCACCATTCCCAAACAAAATTTCATACCCCACAGGCAGTTGGAAGAGCTCAGCAAGCCCGGACCGAATATCGCCAACAAGCGCCTTCACCGGTTCCTGGCGGTGCGAGGTGCCGAGCACGGTGGGGTTGAGGGCGGCAAGGGCTGCCACCTGGTCTGGGCGAACCCGGGAGGGGCCGCAGCCGAAACGACCGTCGGCTGGAATGAGCGATTCTGGCAACTGTATATGTGGCATGGTTTTATCTTACTTCTGTGCCGGGCGGCCGGGTGGTCGGGCGGGCGGGCGCTCGGGCGGGCGGCTGGTCGGCCGGCTGGTCGGTCGGCCGGCTGGTCGGGCGGCCGGGTTGCCGGGTCTGCGCACGCGTTGCAAGACCCACCGCTTAGCCCTCGTGGGTCGCGCGAATCATCGACTATCCTAATCTTGCAGCAATAATCCACGGCTAGGAGACTCTGTGACCGATCTTATTGACACTACCGAAATGTATCTTCGCACGATTTTGGAGCTCGAGGAGGAGCAGATTGTGCCGCTGCGTGCGCGGATTTCTGAGCGTCTTGGGCATTCGGGGCCGACTGTTTCGCAAACTGTTGGTCGCATGGAACGTGACGGCCTGGTTGTGGTTTCGAATGATCGGCACCTGGAGCTGACTGATTCTGGTCGGCGCAAGGCGGTGCAGGTGATGCGGAAGCATCGGCTTGCCGAGCGGCTGCTCAGCGACGTCATTGGGCTTGAGTGGGAGTTTGTGCACGATGAGGCGTGCCGCTGGGAGCATGTGATGAGCGAGCGGGTGGAGCGGAAGTTGTTGAGCATTTTGGGGGATCCCACGGAGTCGCCTTATGGCAACCCGATTCCGGGTCTCGCTGAGCTTGGCGCCTCGCCGGCGGGTGAGTTTACCGACGGTGTGCGCAATGTGGTGGATGCTTTGGTTGCGCAGGATGCGCCGCTGCAGTGCGTCTTGCGTCGCCTTGGGGAGCCCGCCCAGGTGGACTCGCACGTGTTGTTGCTGTTGAAATCTGCGGGGATTGTGCCTGGGGTGCGGGTTTCGATTTGGCGCAACGGCTCGTTTGTGGTGATTGCGGCGCTTGGGGAGGAGGGCGACTCGGAGCGTGCCGGTGCCGGTGCTACAGCCGGGGTTGAGCTTCCCAATGATGTTGCCTGTCATCTGTTTGTGAGTGATGTTTGAGGCAAAACCGCGCAAGATTAAACCTCTTCTTGAAGTCTTTTTGTGACTCGTGGCGGGCATCGAATGTGTGATTTTGTTGATGTTCCGGTAGTCTTAATGGCAACGCAACATAAGCGGTCGCATAGGAAGATCCCAAACAGAGGGGTCTTCTTATCTGTGTGGCCAAACTTTGGAGGTCCCGTTGGCTTTGTCAAGCAGACGTGAACAGGCAATTTTTCAAGATATTCCGGCACGCATGCGTGTCGGGCGCAAGGTGAGTGTTCGGGGCGGCGCGGCTCTGCTGCTCACCGCAGGTTTTATGGGCACGTTCGCCCTGCCGGCATACGCGAACGATGAACTGCCAGAGAACTATTACTATTCGGACACCCCCGTTTTGCAGACCCTTTCCGTCTCTGACGGGGTTGTGGTGCCGGTGCAGATTGACACCGTTGGTGCGACAACTGCTGGCGAGATTGAGGCGGCGGTTGCTGCTGAAGCTGAGGCTGCCCGCGTTGAGGCGGCTCGGGTTGCTGAGGAGGAAGCTAAGCTTCGCGCTGAGAAGTTGAAGGCACAGGCTGCTACCGCAAGTGCTGTGGTTCGCGACGTTCCGGTTGGGGCGGGTGCTTCGGGGTTGATCGCCGCCGCTCGTGCCCAGCTTGGCGATAATCAGGATTGCACGGCTCTGGTGGAGCGTTCACTGCGCGCCGTGGGGTATCAGGTTGGCGATCTTGGCCCGATGGGTTTTGGTGCGTATGGCACCCAGGTTGCGGCGGATCAGGTGCAGCCGGGTGACATTATGATGCGCGGCACGCATGTTGCGATTTACACGGGCGACGGGGTGAACCACCGCGCCATTCATGGTGGTTGGCTTGGCAACCAGACGGTTGAGACGAGCGTTGATGCGAACCCGGGCGGTTATTCGGTTATCATCCGAATCCCCTAGTTTTGGGTTTGTTGGCGGGTGGCACGCACGTTGGGTGTGCCACCCGCTGTTGTTTTAAGCGTTCGTGCCGAAATTGCCGTCGTCGAATACGTCAATGTTGAGCCGGACGCTGTCGGTGGTGACGCTGAGAGTGCCGGACAGCATCCATTCTGGGGAGGATTGGAACACGACCGTGCCGCTGCGGCCGCTGGCGTCGCTGCCGTTCTGGGTGATTTCGATGCTGCCGCCGGTGGTGGTGAAGCTGCTGGCGTCGGGGCTGAGCGTGATGGTTGGGTATTCGATGACGCTGCGGGTGACCGACTCAAACTGTGTGATTGGGGTTTCTTCGGGGGTCATTTCGCACGCCGCGGTGCCTCGGGGTTGTGTTTCGCTGGCGCAAACGTCGAGAAAAGCGTTGAGTTGGGTTTGCGCGGCTGCTGTCAGCGCGGGGGTGGGTTGCGGGGTGACGCCCAGGCTGGCCGTGTTTTCGCTCACCACTGTGCTGTCGCTCCCGTCGAGGAAGAACGCCGAGTTGAAGGCGGCTTCGGCGCTGTAGCGACCCGGGTAGATTGGCAACCCGTTCAGGCTGGTGCCGACGGGCACGCCGTTGACGGTGTATTCGGCGCTGAGTGGCTCGGTGTTGAGGATGGTGAGGGTGCCGGTGAGTCGTTCGCTGAGGCGCCAAATGTTGATGAGACCGTATGCTTCGCGGTCGCGGTGGAGGTGCAGGGTGCTTTCATACGCGGTTTCTTCGATGTGGTAACGCACCCGAATTGTGGCGTTGGGGCCGGTTATGGTGCTGTTGAGCACTGTGGCTGATTCGATTCGGGCGGATGCGTTGCGCAGCATCTCTGCCGAGAGTTGCGCCGCGCCGGGGTCAAGCTCCGAGGCGTTGGTGAGCTGTTCGGCGATGTTGGCGTTGCCTTCGCTGAGGGCGCGCATGTAGGTGGTTGCTGTGTGCGTTGGGTGGAACATTGTGTTGTTGAGCAGGGTGGTGCCGGCGGCGAGTGCAAGGAATGCGCCGCCAAGGGCAACGAGTGCGGCTAAGCAGGCAAGGAGCACGCTGAGGGTTGCGCCAGTGTTGTTGGGGCGGACGGGGGCGTGTTGCGGTGCGCTCGGGGGCGTTGTCGTGGGGGTGTGTGCGGGGGTGCCTGGGGGCGGGTTGAGCGTCACCTGTTCTCGTCTCGCTGTGAAAGTTTTTGTGCGTGTGTTGTGCCGTGTTTTGCGGCGTGTGTTGTGCCGTGTTTTGCGGCGTGCGTTGCGCAAAATCAACGATACCGTGTTTTGCGTGTACGATAAGAGGAGTCAATTTCAGCCTCTGTAGCTCAATGGAAGAGCACCTCCGTCCTAAGGAGTTGGTTGGGGGTTCGAGTCCCTCCAGGGGCACCGGGGTTGTGTGCTTGGGTTGGGTTTTGCTCAGCTGCCGCTCGAACTTTCGGCGCGGCGGTCTG
This sequence comes from uncultured Microbacteriaceae bacterium, assembly GCA_964440395.1. Lineage (GTDB taxonomy): Bacteria > Actinomycetota > Actinomycetes > Actinomycetales > Microbacteriaceae > CAYTSH01. Next base: position 2,884 of record CAYTSH010000087.1, on the reverse strand, counting down.
ACTTGTCAGATGTACAGCGCCGCGGAGAATTACAGCACTCCAGCGAGTGCTGTGTGTTGCGCTCCTTGGGCAACAGTGCGTGTTAGCGGCATGAACCACTCACAAAACGTTGTCTGAAAAACGGCAGGCAGACCAAACCGCCCCTGACGTGATGGCGAACACGAGGCTGAGTGCCACCGGGTTTATTGCCTTGATCTCGGAGAGCATCCAACCGCTCACCAGGTAAGCGGAGAGCACCGCCACCAGACTTGAGACTGCAATCTTCATTGAACGTTTGCCGAGCTTGAGAAATTGCCATGCAATATGTGCGGCGATGGCCGAAAATACAGCAGAACTCAAGCCTATTCCCGCGAGGAGCGCAACACTCCGAAGCATGAAGCCGTTCCCTATTCCCAGCTCAAACCCGATCAGCGCACCGATCAGAGTCCCCACACCCGCTGCCCAGCCGATCATCGGCCAACGAGGGTTCATGCATCAGCCGTTCTTCTGTTTGTCTGCGGATGACTGCCGGTTCTGGCTTGCACCGGTGATAGGGAAATAGCAGAGGCGGAATCAGTAGCGGTTATGAGGATCGTTGTCGTGTTTGAGTGTGAAGAGCGGGCCGTCATTTCCGAATTGTATTTCGCTTTCTGTGGTTGTGCAATGGTTCGGCGTGCCCCGCCTCGTGTGCCTTGGATTCTGGGCTGGCAGCGCCCTGTGCGGCGATGGGATACAGTGGGTTACGGTCATGCCAGCCAACCAGGTGCGAGGAGTTTATGTTATGCCCCCAACTACGAGCGAGTCACAGCGTGCCGAGCTTCATCGAACAATTTGGCGTATTGCTAATGATTTGCGGGGGAGTGTTGACGGTTGGGACTTCAAAACGTACGTCCTTGGTATGCTCTTCTACCGGTTTATTTCTGAGAATCTCACGGCTTACCTCAATAAGGGTGAGCATGAGGCGGGTGTTCTAGATTTTGATTACTCAGCGCTTGCAGATGCGGATGCTGAGTTTGGCCGAGGGGTGACGGTTGAGGAGAAGGGGTTTTTTATCCTGCCTTCGCAACTTTTTCAGAATGTGCGCAGCCGCGCGGCGAGTGATCCGAATTTAAATGAGACACTCGAGCAGGTCTTTAAGGGCATCGAGGGTTCGGCGATTGGTGCCGCCAGCGAAGAAGATTTGAAGGGTCTGTTTGATGATTTCGATGTGAATAGTGCGAAGCTGGGCAACACGGTTGCCAAGCGGAACGATAAGCTTGTTAAGCTTTTGGATGCAATTGGGGATTTGCCGCTGGGTAATTTTGGCGACAACTCGATCGATCTTTTCGGCGACGCGTACGAGTTTCTCATGCAGATGTATGCTTCGCAGGCTGGCAAGTCGGGGGGCGAGTATTACACTCCACAGGAGGTTTCTGAGGTGTTGGCGCGCATTACCGTGATGGGCAAGCAGCGCGTCAGCAAGGTTTATGACCCTGCGGCTGGTTCTGGTTCGCTGTTGTTGAAGTTCGCGAAAGTGCTTGGCAGGGAGAATGTTGGGGGTTTCTATGGTCAGGAGATTAACCTGACCACGTTTAACCTCGCCCGATATAACATGTTTTTGCACGATGTGAATTATGAGAAGTTCAACATTGCCCATGGTGACACTCTCTTGGACCCGCGGCATTGGGACGATCAACCGTTTGAGGCAATCGTCTCCAACCCGCCCTATTCCATCAGGTGGGATGGCGACGCGAACCCGCTGCTCATCAACGATGAACGTTTCGCCCCGGCAGGCGTGCTCGCACCGAAGTCGAAGGCTGATTTGGCTTTCACGCTGCACATTTTGAGCTGGCTTGCGGTCAACGGCACCGCGGCGATTGTCGAGTTTCCTGGCGTGCTTTACCGCGGGGGCGCGGAGCAGAAGATTCGTAAGTATCTGATCGATAACAATTTTGTGGATGCCGTGATCCAGTTGCCGTCAGACCTGTTCTTTGGAACCACCATCGCTACCTGCATTGTTGTGCTCAAGAAGTCTAAGTCCGACAATGCGGTTCTTTTTGTGGATGCTTCGGGTGAGTTCCAGCGCGTGGGCAATAAGAACAAGCTCATGCCTGAAAATCAGCAAAACATTCTCACTGCACTCGAAAATCGAGTGGATGAAGCACACTTCGCTCAGTTGGTGTCGAACGGGGACATTGCAGCAAACGACTATAACATTGCGGTTTCTTCCTATGTTGAGCGGAAGGACACGCGTGAGGTGATCGATATCACCGAGCTGAACGCTCGGATTGCTGAGATCGTCGCCCGCCAGGCTGAGCTCAGAACCTCGATAGATGCTATTGTCGCCGATTTGGAGGGCTCCAAGTGAGCCGCATCGACCAGCTGATCGCCGAGTATTGCCCGGATGGTGTCGAGTTTGTGCGGCTCGGTGATATCGTCCAATACGAACAGCCGGGAAAATATCTTGTTGAATCGACCGGATATGACGATAGTTTTTCGATACCTGTTCTAACCGCTGGTCAAACGTTCATTCTTGGCTACACCGATGAAGAGTCGGGCATCTACCCCGCTTCAGTCCAGTCTCCCGTTATCATCTTTGATGACTTTACTACTTCCTTTAAGTGGGTCGATTTCCCTTTCAAAGCGAAGTCGTCTGCGATGAAAATGCTGCGAATTGCTGAGAATGCACCTGCCGATCTCCGATTCGTCTACTTCGTAATGCAAATGATCACTTATCGACCACAAACCCACGCAAGGCAGTGGATTGGTACTTATGCAAACTTCCGAGTATCTTTGCCACCTATCGAGATTCAACGCGAGATTGTGCGGATTCTTGACACGTTTAGTGAGCTGGAAGCGGAGCTGGAAGCGGAGCTGGAAGCCCGCAAGCAGCAATACGAGTATTACCGTGATGAGTTACTCACGT
>CAYTSH010000086.1:2012-8570 GCA_964440395.1 uncultured Microbacteriaceae bacterium | reverse complement strand
CACCGCCGCCCGAGGCATCGCCCGCCCCGGGCATCACCCGCGACGGGCGGTCCGGGTGCCGCGGCGCCGCGGCGCCGGTTCGCGGGCTGCCTGCTCGCTGAGCTGCACGATGCCCGAGCGAATTCGCCCCAAATCCTCCATGAGGGAGCCAATCAGCAGCCAGTGTTGCGGGTTGGGTTGCAGGATCGCGAACGGGGCGGTCAGCGCGGGAATCTCCGAGGTCGTGGGGGCATCCTCCGGTGCCAGATCCGCACGAACCTGCGCGTTGAGCCGCAAATCGTGCGCCGCGCGGTGACATTCCTCGGCGATGCCGTGCACGGCGGGGTCATCGTGCAGGCTCGCGTCGTAGTGATCCACCAGGGCCTGCACCATGCCGGCAAGTCGGGTGACGATTGGGCTGAGCGCACGCATCAGCGCAGCATCCTGTTCCACCAGCCCGCGGTGCTTCCAGCCGCGCGGATTGAGCGCCAAACTTTCTTTCGCAGCCCCCACGAGGTCGCGCACCCGTTCCCGTTCCGCGATGAGTTCCTGGCTTTGCCGCAGCAGCTCACGCCGCGACGCAGCGTCGCCGGGTTGCTGCAGGGACGCACCCAGGGCATCCAACACCATGGATGCCGTGTGCCCCAACCCCCGCACGCCCAGATGCGCCGTGGTGCTGGACACCGGCGCGGCAATGCTCGCGTTCAACGCCACGCCAATCAGCGCACCGAGGAGCGTCTCAATGATGCGACCCAGCGCCACCGCGTCGGTATCCGTGCCGCCATCCGTCCCGAGCGCCAACACGAGCATGGCGGTGATCGCCACCTGATTTGTCGCGGCGGTGTTCATGCGCAACAGCCAGCCGAGGCTCAGCGCGGCTGCGAGGGCAACCACCACAACCCAGTCGTGGTTGCCAAGCGCGAACAGTGCGGCGTAGGCCACGGCCGCACCCAAAATGACTCCGCTCACGCGCTCAACACCGCGCAGCAGGGATTGACTCACGTTCTGCTGCACGCACAGCAACGCCGCGACGGTGCCGAAAATTGGCGTTTGTGCGGGAAACAGCCAGGCGCACAGGTACCAGGTCAGCACCGCGGCGAGCAGTGTTTTGCACACTTGCAACCAGGGGTCACGGCTGCTCGCGCGAATGCTGACCGGAACCCTAGACATTGCTACGCTCCCGGTTCCTCGGTAAGCACCTCGGTGAGCAGTCGGGAGAGGGTGGCCCCGTCGTAACCGTACACCCACGGCACGCCGCTGACGCTCTTGTGGTGCTCAGCTTTGCTGCGCCCCCCGGCGAGGACAGCCTCACCCTTGGTGAGTTGTCGAATTGCGACCGCCGCAACATTCTCGGGGTGCTGCAACGAAAACTCATGATACAGCGCTTCGTCATGCTGACCGTCATCGCCGATCAGCAACCAGCGCATTTCGGGAAACTCCACCGCCAGCCTGCGCAGTTCGCGCTCCTTGTGCTCCCGACCGCTCCGAAACCAACGATCCACCGTGGGACCCCAGTCGGTGAGCAGAAGCGGCCCCATCGGGTAGAGGTTGCGCGACAAAAACCGGGTGAGTGTTGGTGCCACGTTCCACGCGCCAGTTGACAGATACACCACGGGGCAGCCGGGATGCTCACTCACCAGCCGGTCAATGAACACGGCCATACCCGGGGTGGGCACCCGAGCCTGTTCGTGCCGCACAAACGAGTTCCATGCGGCCACAAACGGTTTGGGCAGCTTCGTAATCATGACCGTGTCATCCACGTCAGAAACCACGCCGAACGTGCACTCGGGATCGACAACATACACCGGGCAACCGCCCTGCTCCACCCCGGCAATGCTGAGCGTCACGCTGTGCCAGCCGGGACTGAGCGTTGCCGGCAGCAGGGCATCGACCACACCGCCACGATCCGAAGTCACCGTACCAACGTGCAGACCGTCAATACTCACATCAACATCGGTGTGCGGCACGTGCACACTCGTGAAACTGCGCCAGCCGCGAACCTTCGACGTTTGCTGCTCGTCCGCCCGCACGCCGCGCAACGGTTTCGGGGTGGGATCCAGGTACAACACCCTGCCGAGCACTCGCACCCACTCCGGTCGACCGTAGCCAATATAGGGGATGACAGTGGGCGTTTTCCCGCGGCGCAGCGCGCGTTTCGCGCGGCGAACCTGCACCCAATCGTCGAGCCGCGCCAACATGACGGGTCGAGTCTCTGGTTCTTCGGGTGTGGAAAAAGTCACAACACCATTCTAAGAGGTTGCGCCGACACCGAAACCCGACAGGCGTCCCAAGTGCCGGTGGGCGCACTGCCACAAGCCCGCCGCCCCGGAAGCGGTCACGGCGTGCTGATGCCGCGCGGTTGCAGCGGGTATCGCGCGGGATCAGCGCGGGATCAGCGCGGCAACACCCTGCGCATGCCCGCAAGTGCCCGGCGCAGGGCGTGCAATCGCTCCTGCTGCGCTTGCCGGGTAGGCTCACCATCGATACTTCGCACCACCCGAATGCCGTGCAGCGCGTTCACCGCCCACACTTCCGCCCCCAGCCAGTCCCGGGGAAGGCACCGTTCGGGGCGAATGGTGACTCCGGCATCCCGCAGCTCATTGAGCAGCAGTTGTTCCGTCACGCTGTGCACCCGGCGGCGGGAGGCGACCGTGTGCACAGCAGGGCCGTGCCAGGCGAGCAGGGCACAGGTGGCGGTCTCGAGCACGGTGCCGTCGAAGTCGAGCAGCAGTGGTTCGGCGTTCAGCTCGCGCCGAAGCGCCGCGTACCTGTCTATGTGCGGGCCTTTCGCGCGCCACCGCTCACGCCACGGCTCGCGCTGCGACCCCGCCTGGCACGACCCCGCCTGGCACGAGTCCGCCCGGCACGAGTCCGCCTCTCCGGAACCGGCATCGCACGCGGCGCCGATGAATTCCGGCGCAGCGCTGATGAGATCAAGCGGAACATTGGGGGTTTGTGCCGGCAACGGCCGAATACGAATAACCAGGGACGCCGCGTCGGCGTGTGCGCCGAGTCGCGATGCGTGCCCCGCAGGGGCTGCCAAATCCGCTGCACCCCAGAGTTCCAGCCTGGGCATGCCCGGCTCTCGCTCGTACGCGTGATGCAGCACCGCCGCGCAATGCTCCCAAAAGCCGCTCAGTCCGTGTCGGCTCAGCGGCACCGATTGGTCAAAGCTAAACGGTGGCATCGGCGGCGTGTGATTGGCTGCCGCGCCGGTGCCAGCCGCGCCGGTGCCAGCCGCGCCGGTGCCCGCCGTGCCAGTGCCCGCCGACCCAGAGATCACCGTGACGGAGACGCTCGGTGCCCCGTTCGCCAAGCCGCTCGCCAGGCAGCTCTGGGTGAATCGTTCGCGGTGCTTCGCCCAGCCGCGCACAACCCCACCGGGCTCAACGACAAACGAATCAGCCACGTGCAGAACCTGCGCAGTCTCGGGAGCCAGCATGCCAAAAGTCTACTGGGGCTCCCGCACGCGGCATCGCGATCCCCGCCCCAACTGGTGTTCGCTCGCGCGAGCCCCTACGCTTGAGGGATGCCCGAGTTCTGTCCGTTGACCTTGTCACCGGGGCGCGGCACCCCAGCGGCGCGCGGCGCGGTGAGCGTTACCCTGCCATTCTGGATCGACCCTCAGCTGGTGTTTCAAACCTGTTTCGCCGCATCGCAGCGGGCATTTTGGCTGGACAGTGGGGTTGACGCAACCACCGGGGTGAGCCACATGGGTGCGGGGGATTTCTGGCATGAATGCGCGACCCGGCACGCGCGTGCGTGCACGTCGCCCGGGGGAGTGCACCCGGATGGAGCGCACTCGGGCGGTTTGCCCACTGATGGGGCGCACCCGGATGCTCGTGACGCCGCAACGGGCACTGCAACGGGCACCACAACGGCGCACCCGGGAAGCGCGACACCCCCAACCGCCGCGGCGCAGCTCGGCTGGGTGGGATGGTTGAGCTATGAGGCGCTGCGGGAATCCCCGCCGCTGCCGTCCGACGGCCCTCCGTCCGCACCGCATTCGGTATGGCTTCGACCGCGAGTGCTCATTTCGTTCCTGCACGAAACCGCGCAGCTGCGCATCACCGCCGAATCCACCAGTGAATGCGCCAATTGGCGTGCCCGGCTCACCTCGCTCGCACACGAGACGCAGGCCGCAGCGACCGTGCAGGCGAGCACGGCATCCCCAATTGCTTCATTCACCTGGCGACACGACGACGCAACCTACGCTCGGCTCATAGAAATTTGTCAGCAAAATATCAGAAACGGCGAGGCGTACCAACTCTGCCTCACCAACACGGCCACGGTCACCCTCACAAACGCCCAGACGACCGGCTGCGACCGGCTTGGCGGGGGAGACCTTGCCGTGTTTGAACGATTGCGGCTCGCGTCGCCGAGCCATCATGGCGCGTTTATTCGCACCCCTGAACGCACGCTCATCAGCAGCAGCCCGGAACAGTTCCTGGCGGTCAGCGCGTCTGGCGAGGTGCGCACCTCGCCGATCAAAGGCACTCGACCCAGGGGAGGCGACGCGGCAGCAGACGTGACACTGCGCGCCGAGCTGCGCGCCAGCGAGAAGGAGCGCGCCGAAAACCTCATGATCGTTGACCTGATGCGCAACGACCTCAGCCGGGTGTGCACGCTCGGTTCGGTCGTGGTCACGCGACTGCTGGAGGTGGAAACGTACGCCCACGTTCATCAGCTGGTCAGCGCGGTCTCGGGCAGGCTGCGAGCAGGGGTGTCAATTATGGATGCCCTGGTCGCCACGTTCCCGGCCGGTTCGATGACCGGCGCCCCAAAACATTCGGCCATGGAGATTCTTGCACGAATTGAGGGTGGACCTCGGGGCTTGTACTCGGGGGTGAACGGCGTGCTGTGGGATGACGGCGCGGCCGACCTGGCGATGACCATCCGTGCAATCGATTACCGCGGCGACGTTGCAACCGTCGGCGCCGGCGGGGGGATCACGATTGATTCCATCGCCAGCGCCGAGGTCGCAGAGATGCACCTCAAAGCCCGTGCGTTGTTCGCGGCGCTCGGCGCGGGCACCGCGAACTGACTCAATTTGTCATAATATTCATTATCGGACATTGCGGGTGGGCGCGAGAGTGTTCGTGCGCGCCGCAGAAGCGCCAGTACCGGCTGCTCAGGAACGCACCGCCGCACCGCCAGTAAAGTAAGAAACATCGCCAACATACCGGGTGTGCGATGCGGGCACGGGTTCAACAATCGCGCGGGTCACCTCGGCGGCAAACTCTTCCACGTTGTACAGTTTGCCGGCCGACTGCTTGCGCTGATCAATCGCGCCGGGATTCGCCCGCTCGAGCAGCGTGGCAGTAATGGTGCCTTCAATCATGTCGCCGGAAACCACCACAAACTCGATACCACGCTCAGCAAGCAACGGCAGTTGCTCCCGCAACGCATTCTCACCGGCACGCTTACTCAGCGCAACCACCTCATACTCCGGCATCGTGGGCACCGTGTCGATAAAGTGCGCCTGATGGCTCGTCACAAACACCACCCGCGCCCCGTCGCTCAGCAGCGGAAGCGCCAGGGTGAGCATCCGAACCTGGGCATCGCGATTGAGCTTGAGCGCATAATCCTCAGCCATGCCTGATTCCATGCCGCCAGAGGCGTTCAGCACCAGCACGTCCAAGCCGCCCAGGGCATCCCGAATCGTCTCGAGCATGGCAGCCACCTGCGCTTCGTCAGTCAGATCCGCCTGCGCAACCAGCGCGGTGACGTCCTGCTCGCGCAACGATGCCGCCAACTTTTCCGCCCGGGCTGCCTTGTTGCGGTAGTTAATCACGACCGAGGCACCGGCCGCGGCAACGAACTGAATCGTGGCCGCACCGATCCCGCGCGAAGACCCGGTAACGAGCACGCGCTTGCCGGCGAGAGCGTTGGGCTCGAGTGGTGTGCTGGCTGCTGACATGAAAACTCCTCAACTATTCCTTGAAAACGCGGCGGCCATCGAAGCCGGCAACGCGGGTGACGCAAATGAACTTTCATTCTGGCACAGTTCGCATTCTGCAGTGCCTGCAGCAGGTTATGCTTAGTACAAGACTTCGATTCAGGCGAAAGGCGGCAAGCGATGGAGCTCTTAGTCACATACGGCTGGGTTGTGTGGATTACCGTGATGCTCATCTGTTTCGTTGTTGAGGCGTTTGTGCTGGACGGCACCAGCCTCATGTTTGCGCTGGCCTCGGGCGTCGGGCTCGCAAGCTCGTTCACTCCCCTGCCGTTCCTCGGGCAGGTCATCCTCGTTTGCGTCACCGCGGTCGCACTCCTCTTCCTGCTGCGCCCCAAAGTGATCGCGGCGCTCAGCAAAAAGCAAGACCCGGCGCGGAGCAACATTGACGCGCTCATCGGGATGCATGGCAAAGTGTTGAGCCTCCGCCCCGAGGGCGCAGTGGTGCAACTGAGCAATGGCGAAACGTGGACCGCACGCGGCACCAATGAGGCCGCTGCGTTCAGCGTCGACCAACCCGTACAGGTGCTCTCCGTCGAGGGCGCCCGGGTCGTTGTGCAGCCGCTCTAATTCAGGCTCGAGCGCGACTCAGTCAAACCCAGGCAACACAGACCCAGGCCGAA
>CAYTSH010000086.1:0-2002 GCA_964440395.1 uncultured Microbacteriaceae bacterium | reverse complement strand
AACAAGAAGGAGTACCCTTGAACGATCTCAGGCTCTCGATGCTGGAAGGTGGCAACCGGTGATTTTCCTGTTGGCGTTCTTCATCGCACTCTTCGTTTTTGTCTTCGTGACACTTATTCGATCAATTCGCATCATTCCGCAGGCGAAAACGGGGGTTGTTGAGCGGCTCGGCAAGTACTACCGCACGCTCACCCCGGGTCTGAATCTCCTGGTGCCATTCATCGACCGGGTTCGACCGCTCATTGACATGCGCGAGCAAGTGGTTTCCTTCCCGCCACAGCCGGTCATCACCGAAGACAACCTGGTGGTTTCCATTGATACCGTGGTGTATTTTCAAGTGACGGATGCCCGCGCGGCTACCTACGAAATCGCCGACTACATGGGGGCGGTCGAACAACTCGCAACCACCACGCTTCGAAACGTTGTCGGTGGGCTCAACCTTGAAGAGGCGCTCACCAGCCGTGACGAAATCAACGGCCAGCTGCGCATCGTCCTCGACGAGGCAACCGGCAAATGGGGCATCCGCGTCAGCCGAGTTGAGCTGAAAGCCATCGAACCACCCCTCTCCATCCAAGACTCCATGGAAAAACAGATGCGCGCCGAGCGTGACCGTCGTGCGCTCATTCTGACCGCGGAAGGCACAAAGCAGTCCGCGATTCTCACCGCTGAGGGCGCACGGCAGGCAGATATTCTGCGCGCAGAAGGTGAAGCGCAAGCGCTCGTGCTGCGCGCACAGGGCGAAGCTGAGGCAATCGCGACCGTGTTTGACGCAATTCATCAGGGCAACCCCGACGGCCCCCTGCTTGCCTACCAGTACCTGCAGACGCTGCCGAAACTTGCCGAAGGCACCGCAAACACAATGTGGGTGATTCCGAGCGAACTGACCAGCGCCCTCAATACGGTTGCCGAGGCGTTCGGTCGCAACGCGCCGAACGCACCCGCGGCACAGACTGCCGGCAGCACCACGGCTGCAACGGCTGCGGCTGCCGCCGCAGCTTCGTCAACTGTGCCGGCTACCCCACTGCCTAAAACGCAGCCCGAGCCTGAACAGTAGGCGCTGCCCAAGTCGCCACACGAAGACCCAGGGTTGCTCCCCCAGCGCAGCAACCCTGGGTCTTCGCTGCATAAACCCTCCATATTCGCCGATGTTCTCGCACAAAGTTATCCCAATGGTGTTTGATAGCTAGCAAGGAGAGGGGATGGCATCATGGCTGAACACACACTACGGGGGTCGCGAATCGGGGCGACCAGCCTCCAAAACGAAGAGACAGTGCACTACGCCGATCGAGTCACAGTTCGATACCAGACAGACACCGACACAATCTTCAGCGTCACTTTTGCCAGCGACGCGGAGATTCCGCAACACTGGACCGAATTGACCACCGGAAAAGTGGGCATCCTGCTGAACGAGGACGGGCATCCCGTGCTTGATATTGAGCCCGAAGAGGAAAAAGCACCCCGAACGCACTGGGATATGCTCCTCGAACGGCGAACGCAGGAGGAACTCGAAGCGCTGCTCAACGAGCGGCTCGTTTACCTGCGGACCAGGCGCGGAATTGTCGAATCCGCCTGAGCACTCCCCCAATCAGGAGCGCGGCAAGCAGCAACCCGGCGATGCACACTGAGACGCACTGCACCGCGAATGAAACCCACACACCCGGCACGGTTCCACTGACCAGTGGCACATCGGCAAGCAGCACTCCCGGTTGATAGGGTTCGATCACCGCGTCGAGGGTGCCATCCGGGCTGATCACCGCGCTCGAGCCCACCGTTGAAATATTCACCACCGTGCGGCCGGTCTCCTACAAGGTGCCGGACGACGGCCCGGCAGGCGACATGCTGCGCGCGCTCGGCCGCGACGCGTGGCGCCCGGCCCACCTGCACATGATCGTCCACGCGCCGGGGCACGAGCCGCTGATCACCGAGTTCGTCCCCGAGGACGACGTCTGGCTCGACCGCGACGCCGTGTTCGGCGTGCGCGCCCCGCTGGTACTGCCGTTCA
>CAYTSH010000085.1:0-8747 GCA_964440395.1 uncultured Microbacteriaceae bacterium | reverse complement strand
GCCGAATTGTTTCCGGCACCGCACAACCCGGTTGCGCCTAGTAGCCGTATTGGCTCTTGTTTTGGGCGAGGAGTTTGTCTACTTTGGTGGCCGCGTCGCTGAGTGCCTGTTCCGGGGTTTTCTTCCCGAGTACGGCTTCGTTCACAGCGGTGGCGATTTCGGCCTCGGCACTGGTGATGCCGGGCGCCGCGGTTTCGTAGTGCGCGTAGTCGAGTTCTTCGATGAATGGCGCAAGCTGCGGGTAGGTTTCCAGCAGGCTGGGGGCGTTGCGGATTGCGTTGTTTGCTGGCAGTTCGCCCGTTTCGGCCCAGCCTTCAGAGTTGTCGTTCATCCACTTGACGAATACTGCGGCCGCGTCGGTTTTGTTTTTGTCTTGGCCTTTGTTGTTGAGGAAGATCCAGTGGGTGGAACTTGACCAGACGGCTTTTTCGGTGCCGATTTGTGGCACGGGTGCTGCGGTCCACTTGACTTTCTGCAGTGCTTCGTTGGTGGTGTTCCACACGCCGTTCCAGTTGAACGCGGTTTTGCCGCCAACAAGAGCGTTGCTGTTTCCGTCTGCCGCGACGTCTTTGGGGCTGTAGCCGTTGGCGATCAGGTCGGTCATGAAGGTGAGCGCGTTGACGCCGGCTTCTGAGTTGAATGCCGCCTTGCTGACATCATCGTTGTAGAGGTCGCCGCCGAACTGCCACAGCAGTGATTTGAATTGGAATACCCCGGTAAACACGTAGCCGTCTACCCAGTCGCCTTGAATGCCGGCCGCTTTGAGCGCGTCGAGCGCTGCAAAGTAGCTTTCTTTGTCGGTGGGCGCGGTGTTTGGGTCGATGCCTGCCGCGGTGAGAACGTCTTGGTTGATGTAGAGCCCGATGGGGGTAACGCTCCACGGAATGTTGTACTGTTTGCTGGCGTAGTTGCCCGCGGCGAAGACGCCGTCGGGGAAGTCGCTTTCGCTGTAACCGAGCGCGCTGATGATGTCGTCGGTTGGCAGAATCAGGCCCTGCGCGGCGTAGGTGGCGATGTCGTCGCCGTGAGCGACGGCGAGGTCTGGGCCGTTGCCGCCTTTGACTGCGAGTGGCATTTTGCTCGCGATATCGCCCCACGACATGACCACGTTTTTGACGGTGATGTTTTTGTGTTCACTGTTGAACTGCTCAACGAGTTTGGGCACAATTTTGGGTGCCGCACCGCCTGTCCAGCCGTTCCAGAAGGTGATGGTGACGTCTGGGCCGTTGTATTCGCCGGCGGCTGCTTTGGTGCCGCTGTCTGCGCTTTCGGTGTCTCCGCTGCTGCAGCCGGTGAGGGCGAGGCTGGCGCTGGCAATGAGCGCTGTGGCAGCGAGCATGCGGTGTGTCGTGCGCTTGCTGAGCTTCGTGCGTGTGCGTGATGCGTTCGGCATGAGGCGTTCTCTCCTTTGAGGGGTGTAGATGATGTAGTGCCAGGTGGCGCGTAGTGCTAATTTACAGCGCTGTAATGTACTTGTCAACTGAATGCCGCGAACGACGTGTGCCGCGACCCGGATCCCGCGATGGCGTTCCGCCGCGCACACCAGTCTGGGGCGCCAAACGTGTTATGTTTGCGCAAGAAATGTTCCGCACCCGTGGAGCGCGGAGGTGCGACTCGCGGCCCCTCGCCCACGGCATCCACCCATTGAGCATGAAACGAGACAACATGGCCAAGGTTCGGCTTGAAGACGTAGCAAAACACGCCGGTGTGTCGATGAAATCCGTATCAAATGTGGTGCGCGACCACCCCAACGTCAGCAAGCAGATGCGCGAAAAAGTGCAGCAAGCCATCGACGAACTCGGCTATCGCCCCAACGCCCTGGGGCGTCGCCTCGCCACCGGGCGCAGCGGCATGCTCGCGCTCGCCTTCAGCGATGTGAGCCTGCCCTACTTCGCCGAGCTCTCCAGAGTTTTCACCCTCGAAGCGGAACGCCGCGGCTACCGGCTGCTGCTCGAACAAACCGAGGGCACCATCGCGGGCGAGCGGGCGGCGCTGGCCATGAGCGAAGCCGGGCTCGTTGACGGCATCATTTTTCAACCCACCGCAATGAGCTCCCTCGAAATCGCGCAGCACCGCGAAGACGTGCCGCTGGTCATGATCGGTGAAGTTGCGGCGCCGTTGAGCGTGGACCGGGTCATGATCGACAACGTTGCGGCCGCGCGGGCGGCCACCGAGCACCTCATCGCCTCGGGCCGCACCCGAATTGGTTTTGTCGGGCACGAAGCCGAGCACCGTTCCGCCACCTCCGATCAGCGGCTCATGGGATACCAGGCGGCGCTTGAGGATGCCGGGCTCGCGATCCTGCCAGACATGGTCATTCCCAGCGCCAGCATTAGCGCCCGCGACGCCAGCCGGGCGGTAGGGGATGCGCTCGACCGCGGGGTGCGCTTCGACGCGCTGATGTGTCGCGACGATTTGGCCGCCATTGGTTCGCTGCGGGCGGTGCAGGAGCGCGGACTGCAGGTGCCTGGCGACGTGGCCATCACCGGGTGGGACGATATCTCGCTGACCGCCGCAACGTTTCCCAGCCTGACCACGATTGCGGCGGACACGCTCGGCTTGGCGGTGCGCGTGCTCGATCGTCTCGAGGAGCGAATTGCCGGCTTTGATGGGCTGGGCAGGCACGAGTTGGTGTCGTATTCGCTGGTGGTTCGGGAGAGCGCCCCGTAGCGGGTTTGGGGGAGTGCCTCGAAAAGTTTCGCCACAGATTTACAGCGCTGTATTTTTGGTGCAGACTAGACACATGCACACACACGAAGACGTTACCGCTGCCCTCGCCCAACACCTCAACCGCGAACACCACTACCCAAGGCCGCAACTCGTGCGCCCCAACTGGGTAAGCCTCGACGGAACCTGGGACTTCGCCTACGACGACGCCGACACCGGGCTCGCCCTGCGCTGGTTCACCGGATTCACCCCGCAACACCAGATCACCGTTCCCTACCCGCCCGAATCAGCCGCCTCCGGCATCGGCGACACCGGATTCCACCGCGTGCTCTGGTACCAGCGCCGAATCACCGCTGCCGAACTTGCCGAAGCCGGCGCAGCGCCCCACCAGCCCGCGGCAAATGCAGCGCCCCACCAGCCCGCGGCAAATGCCGCGCCCCACGAGCCCGCGGCAGAGCGCATCCGCATCCACTTCGGCGCGGTCGATTACCGCTGCGATGTCTGGTTCGACGGGCAACACGTCGGAGCGCACCAGGGCGGCCACACGCCCTTCAGCGTGGACGTCACCCACAGCATCCACCCCCAATTGAACCCGCAAGACGACCCCGAACGCACCTTCCTGCTCGTGGTTCGCGTCGAAGACGACCCCTTCGACGTGACCCAGCCGCGCGGCAAACAGGACTGGCTCGCCGAACCGCACGTGATTTGGTACCACCGCACGTCGGGTATTTGGCAAACCGTCTGGCTGGAGCGCAGTGCTGCGCTCGGGATTGACCGTCTGGAATGGCGCCCAGACGTGCCGGGTGCCATGGTGGGGGCGACCGTGGAACTCTCCGCCGATGCACCCGCCGGCGCAACGCTGCGCTTCGTGCTCGCCTACGCGGGCACCACGCTCAGCGAAACCACCGTCGCCGCATCGGGCCGCATTGTGCACGTGCAGCTTGCCCTGGCCGCGCAACGCAACGGCCAGCACTACGAAGAGCTCCTCTGGAGTCCGGACGCGCCGCGCCTCATCGACGCGTTGGTTGAACTTGCCGTGCCATCCGAGCCGGCGGCTGGGTCGCAAGCCGCTGCGTCGGTGGAAGCTGCGACGGTGGAAGCTGCGACGGTGGACGCTGCGACGGTGGACGCGGTCAGTTCCTACCTGGGGCTGCGTTCCGTAGCGGTTGAGGGCGGCGCGTTCCTGCTGAATGACCGACCCTTTCACGTGCGTTCCGTGCTGAACCAGGGCTACTGGCCCGAATCGCACCTGGCAAGTCCGGGGCCGGGGGCGCTGCGCCGCGAAGTTGAGCTGATCCGTGAGCTCGGCTTCAACGCCAACCGGGTGCACCAGAAAATTGAGGATCCTCGATTTCTGTTCTGGGCGGATGCCCTGGGCCTGCTGGTGTGGGAGGAACTTCCCAGCGTGTTCGAGTTTTCACCAATCGCCGCCGGGCGGCTCATTTCGGAATGGTCGGAGGCGATTCGGCGTGACGTGTCGCACCCCTCAATCGTCACCTGGGTGCCGATTAATGAAAGCTGGGGCGTGCAGCACATCGCGCACGACCCGCAGCAGCAGGCGCTCGCGAACGCGTTGGTGCACCTGACGAAAACCTTGGATCCGAGCCGACCGGTGATTTCGAACGACGGCTGGGAGCACACCGATTCGGATGTGTGGTCCATTCACGACTATGAGGGTGACGGGGCGGTGTTGCAGCGGCGCTATGCGGATGCCGATGCGGTCGCCGAACTGTTTAACGGCCTGCAACCCGCGGGACGGCGGCTGCGTTTGGCCGGGGGTGCGGATCGCGGCCAGCCGATCATGTTGACGGAGTTTGGCGGGGTGAAGTTCCTGGTCGAGGCTGCTGAGGGTGACTCGTGGGGCTACACAACCGCGAGCTCTGCGGAGCAGTTTGCCGACCGGGTCGGGGCGATTTTTGCGGCGGTGCACGCCAGCCGGGTGCTGGGCGGCTGGTGCTACACCCAGCTCACGGACACGCTGCAGGAGGCGAACGGCTTGTTGACGGCAGCACGGGAGCCGAAACTGCCGATGGCGCAGCTGCGTGCCCTGATCACGGGAGAAACGCTGCCCGGCACGGTGTGACGCGGCTGCCGTTCTCTCGGGGTGCGATCCGGCTAGACTAATTTAGTTGGCACCACACCAGGAGAAAACTTTGACGCGACACATTAATCTTGCTGTTATTCCCGGCGACGGTATCGGGCCCGAGGTCATTACCGAGGCGAATCGTGTGCTCGATGCCGTGCTGGTGGGAAGCGATGTGACGGTGAATCGCACCCATTTTTCGCTGGGTGCCGCTCGTTACCTTGAAACGGGCGACACGCTGACCGACGCCGACCTGGCGAGCATCCGCGGGCACGACGCGATTCTGCTTGGCGCGGTGGGCGGCGTGCCGGGTGATCCGCGGCTGGTGAACGCCAACATTGAGCGGGGGCTGCTGCTGAAGCTGCGCTTCGCGTTCGACCAGTACGCCAACGTGCGCCCGACTCAACTGTTTCCTGGCGTGGCCAGCCCGCTGCGCGCGCCGGGCGAGATTGATTTTGTGGTGATCCGTGAGGGCACCGAGGGACCCTATGTGGGTAATGGTGGCGCCATTCGTGCGGGCACGCCCCACGAGATTGCGAACGAGGTTTCGGTGAACACGGCGCACGGCGTTGAGCGGATCGTGCGCTACGCGTTCAACGTTGCGCAATCGCGCCCGGCGAAACGGCTCACCCTGGTGCACAAGACGAACGTGCTGGTGTATGCCGGTGCGCTGTGGAAGCGATGGGTGGATGCCGTGGCTGCGGAGTACCCGGACGTCATGGTAGACTATCTTCACATTGACGCGGCCACGATTCACCTCGTCACTGACCCGGCGCGATTTGATGTCATTGTCACAGACAATCTTTTTGGTGATATCCTCACCGACCTAGCCGGTGCCGTTGGCGGCGGTATCGGCCTCGCCGCCTCAGCAAACATCAATCCTGACGGCACCGCCCCAAGCATGTTTGAACCCGTGCATGGCTCCGCGCCCGACATTGCTGGCCAACAGAAGGCGGATCCTTCCGCGGCTATTCTTTCTGTGGCCATGATGCTCGATCATTTTGAGCTGCGCGATGCCGCTCGCCGGATCCGCTCAGCGGTTGCGCGAGACGTGCTGGCAGCTCAGGTTGGGCGCACAACCACGCAAATTACCGACAGCATTCTTGCGCAGCTGTAGTCGGGAGCGCTGTGGGCACTGTGCGCTCACGCCAGTTCATTTTTTACCAGTTTCGTACCGAACAGGATAGGTTTTGATGACCGCTCAACACTTCACCCACCACCCGCATCCCAACCCAACCAGTGCAGAGCGTCGAGCTGCCATTTTGGCTGAGCCTGGCTTTGGCGCCGTCTTCACCGACCACATGGTGAGTATTGACTGGACGCTCGACGACGGCTGGCAGAATCACGCGGTGCTGCCTTACGGGCCGATCGCGATGGATCCGGCAGCGGCGGTGCTGCACTACGGCCAGGAAATTTTTGAGGGTCTGAAGGCGTATCGCCACAGCGATGGCAGCATTTGGACGTTCCGTCCCGAGGAGAATGCTGCCCGGTTGCAGGGTTCGGCGCGCCGGCTGGCGCTCCCGGAACTGCCCGTTGCGGATTTTCTGCAGTCTTTGCACGAACTGATCGCTGCCGACGCTGATTGGGTTCCGAGCGCGCCCGACACGAGCCTCTACTTGCGGCCGTTCCAGATTGCAAACGAAGCGTTCCTCGGGGTGCGGCCGGCACATTCCTATCGCTACCTCCTCATTGCCAGCCCCGCGGGCCCGTACTTTGCCGGCGGCGTGCAACCAGTCAAAATTTGGCTCTCCACAGACTATTCGCGCGCTGGACAGGGCGGAACCGGCGCGGCGAAGTGCGGTGGAAACTACGCTGCTTCCCTGCTGCCGCAGCAGCAGGGACAAGCCCACGGGTGCGCTCAGGTGCTCTTTTTGGACGCGGTCACGCAGGAATATATCGACGAGTTGGGGGGCATGAACGTGTTCCTCGTGAAGCGGGACGGCACGCTGCTGACACCGAACCTGAACGGCAACATTTTGCACGGCATCACGCGCGAGAGCATCATCCAGCTTGCCGAAGATCGCGGCATTCGGGTGGAGCAACGCCCGGTGGCTGTGCAGGAATGGATTGACGGGGTTGCCAGTGGTGAGGTTACCGAAGTGTTCGCCTGCGGCACGGCTGCGGTGATCACCCCGATTAGTGTGTTGATGAATGAAACCTTGAGCGTGGGCGATGCGTCAGCACCCGCAGGGGAGCTAACCATGTCGCTGCGACAGGAGCTGACCGATATTCAGTACGGACGCATCCCGGATCGACACGGTTGGCTGCACCGGCTGGGCTAACCGCCCAGCTCGAGCCCGCGCAGAGCACTCGAGTTTTGAAGGAGACTTGCCATGCAGATTGTTCGATTTCGGCATGACGACGCCATTGCGTTTGGCGTTGTTGACGGTGATGAGGTGGTGTCGTTTGCCGGCGATCCGATGTTTGCCGGGTTTGAGACGATCGACGAGCGCATTCCGCTCAGCGAGGTGACGCTGCTTGCACCGGCGATTCCGCGATCCAAAGTCATCGGAGTGGGACGCAATTATCGTGCGCACGCCACCGAGATGGGGGTGGAGGCGCCGGGTGAGCCGATGCTGTTTTTGAAACCGAACACTGCGGTGATTGGCCCCGGCGACACGATCGTCTGCCCGCCCGAATCGACTCGGGTTGAGTTTGAGGGTGAGCTTGCAGTGGTGATCGGTCGGATTGCCAAACGGGTGCCAGTGGCTTCGGCGCTGGACTACGTGTTTGGCTACACGATCGGCGTGGATGTGACCGCCCGCGATCTGCAGCGAGCCGACGGCCAGTGGTCGCGAGCGAAAGGGTTCGACACGTTTTGCCCACTCGGTCCCGGAATTGAAACGGATTGGGCGGCGGCTGACGCCCGACTGCTCACCCGGGTGAACGGCGTGGTCCGGCAGGATGCGCCTATTGCCGACATGATTCACTCGGTTGCCGAGCTCATCTCCTACGCCTCAGCCGCGTTCACCCTGCTGCCGGGCGATGTGCTGTTGACCGGCACCCCCGCGGGCGTTGGCCAGCTGCACCCCGGAGACACTCTTGAGGTGGAGATTTCGGGGCTCGGCACACTGCGCAACCCAGTCGGATAGCCTCCGCGGAACCCCCGGGCGACGCGCCGGGGGTTCCGCGGGGCTGGCAGCTGCGGCTTGGTGCGCGGCTGCTTTTTGGTGCTCAGCTATTTTGCGCGTGCAGTGCCCGGCCACCAGAATCGCTCGCCGGTGAGGAACGCGAGTGCCGGCACGACGACGGTGCGCACGAGCAGTGTGTCGAGCAGCACGCCGACGCAGACAATGATGCCGATCTGGGTGAGGGTGATGAGCGGCAGCACGCCGAGCACGGCGAAGACTGCGGCGAGCAGCACGCCGGCGCTCGTAATCACGCCGCCGGTCGCGGCGAGCGCGCGGATCATGCCGTCTTTGGAGCCGTGGATTGCCGCTTCTTCCTTGGCGCGAGTGACAAGGAAAATGTTGTAGTCGACGCCCAGTGCCACGAGAAACAGGAAGCTGAACAGCACCACGTTGGTATCTACGGCAGGAAAGTCGAGCACGTTGGTGAACAGGAACCAGCTGGCGCCCAGGCTGGCGAAGTATGATCCGACGACGGTGAGCAGCAGCAACACGGGCGCCACCAGTGCGCGCAGCAGCACCAGCAGCACGATGAACACAATTGCGAGAATCAGTGGAATTACCAGGTTCTGGTCGGCTTCCTGCGCGTCTTGCACGTCGAGTGCCGTGGCGTCCAGGCCGCCGACGAGCGCCTCGGCGTCCGGAACGGCGTGCACCGCTTCGCGAATGTCTCGAACCGTTTCTTTTGCTGCCGCGGTTTGACTTTCCGCATCGAGCGTCACGATGATTTGGGTGCGGCCGTCGTTGCTGGCTGCGGGTTGCGCGGCGGCGACCCCGGGCACGTCGGTGATTGCCGCCACCACGTCTTGTGTCGTTTCGGTTGCGGTGAGCACGATGGTGGGTGTGCCACTGCCGGCGGGGAACGCTTC
>CAYTSH010000084.1:0-8814 GCA_964440395.1 uncultured Microbacteriaceae bacterium | reverse complement strand
GTTCTCTCTTCCAGTGAGAGCGTCTCACTGTCTACAACAAGCATGCCACCCCAGTTGAAGCGCTCTGGGTTTTGTTCAGATCTTTTAACAAGGAAGATGGAATACCTGTGCGGCTTTCCGTGGGCCGGACAGGGGTGTGTTGGGACAATGCGGTTGCCGAATCGTTCTTCGCCCGATATCCGGCCGATGACCAGGACGACCAACAGCGCGCTGCGTAACGTACAACCTCATATCGAAAATCACAGCGTTTCAATGTCTACAGGATGTGACACAGCCCAGGTTTTGTTTATGGGAGTGCCGATTTTATCCACTCCTGCATGACGTCGGCCTCATTGTTGAGGAGTTGCTTCACGTTTTGGCATATTAGTGGAACCTCGTCTTGTGCGCTGCTTAGTGTGTGCGGGGCCAGCGTGACCTTACCCACAGTGCCTTGGAGCTCGCGTTTCCAGTAGTTGATCGCGAAACGTGCGGGCATCGGGCCGAATAACACCCCGAGTGCGCGTGGCCGAACATGGCCATGGTGCTTACGGTAGGCGCTGAATCCATCGCGAATTGCCGCTACCATTCCACTCAGAAGCTGCGGGGTCTGTGCGACCTTGGTGGGGCTGCCGTCGGCACGCAGCACTGCCACGCTGATACACGCGATGAAGATCGCATGAATGTTCAGCCAGTCTTTCATTCGGTCTTCGAGGACGGTTTTGAACCCGGCTGATGTGAGAAGCGCAGCCAATTCACGCGCTGCGGGGAGTCTGCTTTCGAGCGTCGTGGGTTGCTGACGCACATGAGCCCATACGATCCTGCCGGAATCGTCTCGGAACCCGCCTAGCCCGGGGAAACCCAAAACTAGACGGGCCGACTCCACCCGCTGTTCAACAAGCTTATGCATGTCAGCCAGATTCATGAGCGTGACTACGAGTGGATTGCCCATTGCGGCGATGGTGTCCAACGCTTCGGGCATGTGCTGGGTGCGCACAGCGACCAATACTATGTCGGCCTGGGGCGGAGTGGCGACGTCGGTTACGGGCACCGAGACGGTTTTCTCTGTCACCGCTGGTGCTTCGCAACGATAACGAACCCCGTGTTTGCGGAGTTCCTCGAGGCGGGTGCCTCGAGCCAGAAGCGTAACGTGGGCACCAGATTCGTGGAGCAAAGCTGCGTAGATTTGTCCAATGACTCCAGCGCCGAGAACCGCAATATGCGGGGGATCTGACGGTCTGCTTTTCATGTGGCTTCCAGCACCAGCTTCCTTTTTGACGCGAGCCCCGCAAGAGCCACATGGGCGGAGGCCGCAGCCTCACCCTCGGCAATACTATACACCCCGACGTAACCGGGGTGCTGCCGGGTATACCATTTCCGCAGGTTCAGTCGTGACAGCTGGTGGTCAGGCTCCCACGGGAGTAGCCCCCGTTTCGTCGGCGACACAACGGGAAATCGTTCACCATCCGGTTTTAGCTCTGGAACAGCCTGCGGGCTGAACATCTCCACCGACCGTCAGAATCGCACAATCTCTGCACGCTCACCGTTGTGTGGTTCGAAACCAGAGATAGCGCACTCTCCTCACCTTCAGTGGCGCGAGCGCCTACCCAATGACCGGGCCGAACCGCTCCGGCAGCGTCGCGGTATGCACGCCCCGCAGTTCCGCGATGCTCACCGTGCACACATCCAGCACGTCAGTGGATGCCGTATAAACGCATTCCTGCACCATACCGCCCGTCGTTGGGTGCGCCCGCCGTCTCGTGGGGTGGCGTGAACACACCAGTCATGAGGCACACCAGCGTTGAACTGGTGGGCTGCTGTCGGGCAGTACGCCCCCGGAACCGTTGTTAAGTCGTGTTCACCTTCTGAGGGCGAGTGTTCACTGTGCGCACGTCAGTGTTTACCGTGTGGTCACGGTTGAGACATCGACAACATCACAACGGTTCACGTTGTGCTCGTAGTCTGCAGTGTGTCGGGGCAGTCAAACCGGCTCGGCAACGACTGCTACACGGTTGCGATGGTCAACCAGAAATGAGGAACACACGTGCGCGGGACCGTCACATTCGGCTCAACTGATCGCTTATCTGCTTCACCAGCCCCAAACGTTATCGTTACGAACGGTATCGACGTCGTTACTTCAAACAGTCGCGGCGAGTTTGACCTGCCAGACCGTGGAGCGTTTGTGAGCATCAGCCGGCCATCAGGGTTCACCTGTGACGACTGGTGGCGCCCTGCCGCCTCAGGCGCCTTCGATTTTGTGCTGCAGCCGCAACGGCAGGAGGTGCCGTATTCGTTTGTGCACATGACCGACACACATATGACGCTGCCGGAGTCGCACCCCAAGCACAACCCTGAGTTGGCGAAGTCGTTCGGTTTATACCAGGAGGGGAGCCTGCCGAGCGAGATCGCCAGTTTTCTGCACAACTTGCCTTCACAGGAGGCTGACGTGTCCCGGGTGCTGATCACCGGCGACTTAGTTGATCATGGCGCGGCCGCGGAGTTCGAAGCGTTCCGGGCGCTGCTTGCTGAAAGCCCGATTCCGGTTGAGGTGATTCCCGGCAATCATGACCATATGGCCAATGGGCATGGAATGTTCATCAGCAGAAACAACTACCTCACCAATCAGGGTTCCGTCGAAACCTACGAATCATTCCTGGGACCGAGATGGTTTTCGTTCACCATGGCGGGGTTGCACGTCATTGCGCTTGATTGGCACAGCGATGAACTCGGAATCGATGATGCTGAGCAGCGGGAATGGCTGCACAATCACATGCGGACGCTCGCGCCCGGTACGCCATGGATATTGATGTATCACGATCAGCCAAGCGAACTGATTCTTAACGAGGCAGCCTGGCCTCCGCTGGCAACATTTTCGGGGCATTGGCACACCTCGCGAGTGGTGCAAGTGGGCGCCACCATGCATGTGAATAGCCCGACACCGTTTTTCGCCAGCCTTGATTACACACCACCCGCATATCGTGTGGTTACCTGGGACGGAATTGCTTTACAGATGCGCACCCAAACGATGGATCGTTCATCGGGGTTCCACGCCGAAACTGAGGTAGTTTCACATTCTCCTGAAGCGCAGGTACCACTCGAATCTGTGCGTACGGCAACGTTCAGCCGCGGAACAGCTGCCCGCGGTACAGCTCCGTTTGTGTGGCGCACGCAGCTTTCTGGTGCGTCTCACCGGCAAACGGTGGCTATCGCAGACAACATGATCGTTGCGGGTACGCAGTACGAAAATCGTGCATGTGGAACTGTCGAAGCTGTCGAAACAGCAACAGGTGCGCTGCTCTGGAGAGCTCAGACAGGGTCTGCAGTGAAAACCACTCCCGTGATTCTTCAGGATCAGGTGATAGCAGCCGAGGTGAGCGGCGATGTCGCAGCGTATGATCGCACGTCGGGTGCCACGCTGTGGCGGGTTGCCTCCTCAAATCCACTGCGCCGCTTTGCCTGGGGCGGCGCTGCAACATATACACCGGCGCATGCCCCAGAAACAACCCTTGTTATATTGGGCGATGCGAGCGACTTGCGGGCGATTGACGCGCACACCGGAAAAATTGTATGGCATCGAACAGATCTTTCGCCGCATCACAATTTGGTCAATCATGCTGCGCCACTGATCGTCGGTGATCTGCTGGTGATGGGGTTCTGGCCTACCCCGCATCACCCGATTGGGCTGAACGCCGCCACCGGCGAAACGGTTTGGACGGCACCCACACCCTCGTGGGCGTCGCCTGAGGGCGACGAGGCCGCCCCATCGCGACCCAGTTTTGAGGAACTGAAACGACTGCTCGTCATGGGGACAGCTTCGTTCGATGAGCGCCGCAGCGTCGTACTGATGCCCACATTTGCGCACACGACGGTGCGAGAGCTCGCAACCGGCAACGAAGTGTTCTCTGTGTCGCATGTGGGTGGTTTCAGTCCCGCCACCCCACTTGTTACCGACGAGGGGTATGTGGCAACCGTTGCGGGGCACGGGCTGCAGCTCATCGATGCTGACACTGGGTGCGTTATCTGGCAGCGCGAAATCAGCGGGGCGGCACCATTCCCTATGGCGTCGTATACCAAACAGCTGAACCCGGTGATCTCGGCACCGGTTACGCAGCAGGGCACACTGCTGCTCA
Organism: uncultured Microbacteriaceae bacterium; assembly: GCA_964440395.1. Classification (GTDB taxonomy): domain Bacteria; phylum Actinomycetota; class Actinomycetes; order Actinomycetales; family Microbacteriaceae; genus CAYTSH01. Next base: position 4,708 of record CAYTSH010000084.1, on the reverse strand, counting down.
CCGGGTTGGATGGGATCGTGAGGCGGCTGGAGACTCGCACGGGGCGCGACGTTGGTCATGTCCCACTCGGCGTGCCCGTAGCTTCCAGCCTGGTTGCTGCAGGTTTACCGAGTGGTCACGGTGCAGAATCGCTGCAGAGCGGCGACAGCGGGCTGAGCTTTATCGGAATTGCCACAGACGGATCAGTATTCGCTCTGCCTGAGGATGTCGCATCATGACTCTGACACAACACAAAACCGAGCCGCATTTCGAATCTCGTGCCGGTGTCGATCGGCGATCGCCTGCCACGGAACGTGAACTCGCACGTGCTCAGCTCCGTGCAGGGCGACGGGATTCGCGATTTCGGCGGGTGAGCGTTGCTATGGCGCCGTATCTCATGACGACCCCGGCGGTGATCGGGCTGGTGCTTTTCGTGCTGGTGCCGACCGTGCTCTCACTGATCGCGAGTTTTTTCACAATTCCGCTCGGCGGCGGCAGCTGGACATGGGTGGGCTTCGGCAATTTCGTGACCGTGCTGAGCGACGAAGTGGTGCAACGTTCAATACTGAACACGCTGCTGTACACCGCCGGCACCATTATTCCAAGCTTGATGATCGGTTTTTCGCTCGCGCTGCTTGCAAACACCGTCACGCGGGGTAAGGCACTCGTCAGAACCTTGTTGTTTCTGCCGATGACCGCAAACCTGGTTGCAATGGCGGTTGTGTTTCGCTGGATTTTTGCCTACCAGGGTGGGTTCGTGAATCAGATGCTTGCGCTTGTTGGGGTTGGCGCGGTCAACTGGCTTGGTAGAGAAGAAACCTCACTCATCACGGTGATGCTGGTGGGTATCTGGCGGGCCGCTTCGTTCGCCATGATGATTTTCTTTGCAGGGCTCTCAACTATACCCACCGCAATCGATGAAGTCACTGCTGCCGAAGGGGTTCGTGGCCTCACGAAACTACGAACGGTCACGATTCCCATTATGAAGCCCACGGTGGTGTTTGCCACGGTCGTCACGATCTTGGGTTCGGTGCAAGTGTTTGACACCATCAATGTCATGACGCAAGGCGGGCCTCAACACGCGAGTGAAACCATTCTCATCACCACGTGGCGGTTCGGGTTCGGATATTTCGATCTCGGTAGCGCATCGGCGCTCTCGTTCATCCTGCTCGTTGTGTTGATTGGGCTTGGCGTGCTGCAGCGTCGGCTGCTGATCGGAGGGGAACGCTAATGCTTATCAGTAGAACAGTTACACGAACACTGTTAGCCGGTGCGATAGTGGTCTCATTGTTTCCATTTGTGTGGATGCTGCGCACTGCCTTTGCCCCACAAGATGAGGTTTATTTTTCCGGCTTGCAGTTGTTTCCCACATCACTCACGTTCGAGAACTTCACCCGGGCGTTGACCGAGTCTCATCTCGGAAATTCTCTGGGCGTTGGCGTGCTTGTTACGCTGAGCATTCTTGTCATTCAGCTGATGACATGCATACCAGCCGCATACGTACTGGCAAAAGTACCGATGCGAGGGAAATCGTTCTTGCTCGCCCTCGTGCTTGGCGGATTACTCGTGCCAAGCCAAGTGACACTGGTGCCAACATTTCTGGGGGTGAACCTGCTCGGGCTTGGCGACACAGTGACCGGTCTGGTGTTGCCGTTCATGACCAGCTCCTTTGGTATTTTCTTGCTGCGCCAGCAGATCATGGCGATCCCAGATTCGCTCCTTGAAGCGGCGAAAGCTGATGGTCTCAGCCCGTGGAGGACTCTCATGAGTGTGGTCGTGCCGCTTGCGGCTCCTGGAATTGCCGCGTTCAGCGTGTTCAGCGTATTTGTGCACTGGAACGACTACCTGTGGCCGCTGCTTATTGCAAGAAGTCCCGAGATCGCCACACCGCCACTTGCGTTGGCGCAGTTCCAGCAGGCAGATGTTGGGTTTGATTACGCCGCGCTCTCTGCCGCCGCTGTGATCGTGACCGCGCCAGTTGTCGTGCTTTTCCTCGTTGCGCAACGACAGTTCGTGCAGGGAATGAGTGGTTCGGAGGCGCCCGGATAACAACTTCAGCTATGCACCGCGCACCTGTCTTACGGAGCTACCCAGCTGTCCCAAAACTTACACACGGGTAGCACACCCACTTTGCGAACCACACATAACAGCTCAGGAGAAAAACAACCCATGTTTCCGTCACCATTCGTTCGTTCCATACCGTTGCGTCACCGCTTGCTCACCGTGGGGGCGATGAGCCTCGGCGCGTCACTGATTCTTGCCGGCTGCTCGAGTACCGCGCAGGGTGCACTGCAGGCGAGCAACGCTGCCGATATCAGTACATGCGACCCGGCAGAAACAACACTGTCAACCGTGTTCGGCGCTCAGGCGGCAGAAGCGATGGCTATCGCAGCTCCCGCTCTTGAATCCAAATTCCCGGGACTCACCATCGAAGCCGAACCTCAGCAAGTTACCTCGTATGACGACCTCACTAAAACGGTTGTTGGTGACATTGCCGCAGGCAAACGGCCTGACCTGGTCATGTCTGGCCTCGGTCAGCTTCGATTCTGGGTAGACACATACAAGCCTGCAGAAATTGATCAAGCAGCACTATCTGAAACGTATCGCACAGAGTTTCTGTCGGCAGGCACAGTTGACGACAAGGTCTATCTTGCACCGGCACAAATATCTGCCCCTGTGCTCCTTGTGAACGCGAACCTCGCCGCCGATGCGGCAGTCAATCCGGAAGAAATTGCATCGCTTGCGGACCTTGTCGCCGCAGCGGAGCGCATCACCAAAGAAACCGGCAAAGCATCGGTCTCGCTCAGCACCGATGCCCTGGCTGACTGGTGGGTGCAGGCGCTTGTGCAAGGCGCCGGAAGCTCACTCGCCGACGAATCAGGAGCCGCAGCATTTGACGACGCCTCCGCCGTTGCCGCACTTGGCATTTGGGGAGAACTCGCCGAGGTGAAAGCAGAGGCAAATGTCGGGCTGCAAGATGCGCTCGGTATGTTTATCGGCGGCAAACTGCCAATGCTAGTCACCACCACCTCGACCATCGCAAATGTGCAACAGGGGATTGGTGGCCGGTTCGAATGGTTAGCGGTTGACTTTCCAACACTCGACGGGAACGCTTACCCGATGCCTGCCGGTGGGAACGGCTGGATTGTGTTGAGCGAAGACCCGTGCGCAGCTGCCTTCTCAAACGCTCTCGTCTCAGAGCTCCTCTCAACCCAAGCGGTCCTTGCCGCATCGGGCGAATCGTTCAGCTACATTCCGGTCGACTCTGCCGCTGCAGACCAGCTGCTGTCAAGCGCAAAAGCTACACCACAGCTCACCTACGCGTGGTCATATGACGGCGAGTTGAGCCCATGGGGCGGTTTCAACGGTGCAAAAACGGTGCAAATTAACGACAGCATCAAAGCCATGGCGCAGCACCTCCAAGCAGGTGACGACACCACACAAGCCGTCGATGAGGCCGTGCAGAGCATCAACAAACTGATCAAGTAAGGAACGATTCACTACCATGCCACACATTAACATCGCCGGGGTGCGTAAATGCTTCGGCCCCGTCGCAGCACTTGACGGTGTGCACTTAGACATTGCTGAAGGCGAACACCTGGCAGTTCTTGGCCCAAGTGGTTCGGGGAAATCAACCCTCCTGCGCGTTATCGCGGGGCTCGAAACGCCAGACGCAGGAAGCGTCACCTTCAACGGCCAACTCCAGAACGGCATCCCCCCGCACCTGAGAGATAGCGCGATCGTCTTCCAACATTTCGCACTGTACCCGCACCTCAGCTCACTCGACAATATTACGCTCGGACTGCGGCACGGCTTAGGGCTGAGCAAAGCAACGGCGGAGCGGCGTGCCCGAGAAGTCGCCGCTCGCATGCACGTTGAACATTTACTCGACCGCAAACCCAAGGCAATGTCAGGTGGGCAGCGGCAACGCATTGCGTTAGCTCGTGCACTTGCCAGACAGAGCGGCATTGTGCTGCTCGACGAACCGCTCTCAGGCCTCGACGCCCAGCTGCATGCGGTGCTGCGGTTAGAAATTGCTGCCCTCTTACGATCGGTTGGTGCAACCGCGGTGAACGTGACACATGATCAGCTCGACGCAATGGCGATGGCAGATCGAATCGCGGTCATTCGTGACGGTGTAATTGAACAAATGGGCACACCAGATGAGCTCTACACAACACCAGAAACCCTCTTTGTAGCCGGGTTTATTGGGTCACCGCCAATGAACCTGTTTTCAGTCAACGAACGAGGTGTGAGCGCGTTCGCTAGCGGTATGAACGCTGGGCTTACCCTCGGGGTGCGGGCAGAGCAGCTCACGATCAGCGAGCTCGTCACCTCAGCCTCGCTTGCAACCTTGGCGAACAACACTGACGAGGCGCTGGCTGGTTCGAGCGAACGGCTCTCACTCATCGGCGAAGTGCTGCTGGTCGAACCTGCCGGTCAGGATCGGGTGGTTCATCTGCGTGTGTTGTTGCCCGACGGCAACTCTGCTGAGGCTGCCGTTGGTGAAAGCCAAACGTGCGCGGTGCGGTGCGGTGTTGCCGAGCGACCAGCAGTTGGTTCTCTCGTGCGGGTCACGGGTCGCCGTGCTGACGTGCACGTGTACGACAGCGCGTCACAGCAGAGACTTGCTACTGCCACCCAGATTGATATTCACGCCGATGCTCGCCTCACCACTGGGATCTCCCGGTGAGGCACACCCCTTCATTAACCGCAGTCTTGCTGTTCG
>CAYTSH010000083.1:0-9153 GCA_964440395.1 uncultured Microbacteriaceae bacterium | reverse complement strand
CCGGGTTGGAGCCACCGGGTGCGAAGGTGCCCGTATAGGTACCTGGTGTTCGCGTGGTGAGCGGTGACGCTGCCGCCCGGTGCGGGTCGGGTTCGCTAAACGCCCCTGCCGCCCGGTGCGGGTCGGGTTCGCTAAACGCGCCGGCCGCCCGTTGCAGCTCGAGCCCGCGGAACGCCCCGGCCGCCCCGATGGCGCGGGTTAGGATGCGCGGCGCGCCCGAGCCGCACGCCGTTTCAGCGCGCGACGTTCGTCTTCGCTCAGTCCGCCCCACACACCCGAATCTTGGCTCGTCTCCAGGGCATACTGCAAGCACACCTCAGTGACCGAGCAGGAGGCGCACACTGCTTTCGCCTGCTCAATTTGGTCTACTGCGGGTCCTGTGTTGCCAACGGGAAAGAACAGTTCCGGGTCTTGTGTAAGACAGGCTGCTTGTTCGCGCCAATCCATGTGTTGTACTCCTTGTGTGGGGTGGGGGCTTTTGGGCGCAAACAAGGGTATGCCGGGGTGCAGCAGTAATCTTGTCGTTACCCGTTTGGGGGTGAAGCTTGGGTTCCAGAGCCGCGCACACCGTTGTACTCGAAAAACTCAACAGTCAATATATTCGCATACAATTGGCAACGAATCAATAGGTGCCGCAGAAAGGCTGGGCGAGATGTCAGGTAATTCTCAGAGAGTACCGCCGCGTTCCGACCGCGGCGCTGCTTGGTGGCGAACGGTTGTGGTTGCTGCCATTCTGGAGTGCCTGTTGTTGCTTTCAGCTACAGGGTGGTACGCGCTCGCGGTGTTCCAGTTCCAGGCGGAGTCACTCGCTAGTGCGATTGCCCTGCTGGTGCTGCTGGTAGCGTTTTCGGTCTGGCTGTGCAGCGCAACGGTTGGTTGGATTCGGCGCAGCTCAAAGGCGGCCGGGCCGCTGCTCGCCATCCAAATTATGCCGCTGGCGCTCGGGATTGGTGCGCTGGGGCTCACCGGCTGGCAGCGCGGGGCGGGCGTGGGGTTGCTCGTGCTGGCGGCCGCCGTGATTGTGGGCGCAATCGGGGTTGCGCGCCTCGCGCGCCACCCCGACGAGCGGGCGGCCTGAGCCGATCAGGCCAGGCCCAATTTTTTGCGCAGCATGCTGACGTGCCCCGTCGCACGAACGTTGTACAGGGCGTGGGTCAGGATGCCTTGCTCGTCAATCACAAACGTGCTCCGAATCACCCCAACAACCGTTTTGCCGTAGAGGTTTTTCTCGCCGTAGGCGCCGTAGGCGCTGAGCGTGGCACGATCCGGGTCGCTCAGCAGGTCGAAGCCAAGCGATTGCTCCGAGTCGAACGCGCCCTGTTTCTCAGGCGCATCGGGCGATAACCCGATGACGCGGTAGCCCGCGGCGGAGAGTGCCGCCAGGTTGTCCCGAAAATCGCAGGCCTGCATGGTGCAGCCCGGGGTGCTCGCCTCCGGGTAGGCGTACAAGATCACCCGCTGACCCGCAAGGTCGCTGAGGGTCACGCGTTCGCCGCGCTGGTTGAGCAGTGAAAAAGCAGGTGCGGCGTCGCCGCTCGTGAGTCGTGTGGGTGAGGCAGCAGTCATGGTAGTAGCTTAGCGTCTCGCCGGGGGTAGTCGGCTGCACCCGGCGGCGCTACGATTCGAACGAGGTGAGCAGGCGGCGGAAGGATTCCAGGCGGGCGGTTTGGGCGGGGGTGAGCACGGCATCCACGAGGGCTATGGAGAGCGCACAGTCGTCGGCCTGCGCCAGGTGGCTGCAACCGCGGGGGCAGTGCTCGGCGAGTGCGGAAAGGTCGCCGAACCCGCGCAGCAGGTTTTCGGGGCGCACATGCCCAAGCCCAAACGATCGCACGCCCGGCGTGTCGATGACCCAGCCGTGCTCGGCGCCCGCATCGAACCGCAACGAAACGGTGGAGGAGGAGGTGTGTCGCCCCCGGCCGGTGACACTGTTCACCACCCCCGTGGCGCGGCGAGCGTGGGGCACGAGTGCGTTGATGAGCGTCGATTTGCCCACCCCCGAGTGCCCCACAAACACGGTGCGTTTGCCGAGCAGGTGTGGGGTGAGTTCGGCGAGTGGCGGCGCATCGGTCGCGCTCGTGACGGTGAGCAGGTCGAGCCCCGCAAAAATGTTGAGAAACGGCGCCGGGTCGGCGAGGTCCGTTTTGGTGACGCACAGCATGGGCGTGATGCCGGCGTCAAACGCGGCAACCAGGTAACGGTCAACGAGGCGGGCCCGCGGCTCGGGCTGGGCCGCCGCGACCACGATGAGCATCTGGTCGGCGTTCGCCACGATCACCCGCTCCACCGCGTCGGTGTCGTCGGCGCTGCGTCGCAGCAGCGTGCTGCGCTCCTCGGTTCCCACAATGCGTGCCAGCGTCCCCGGTTCGCCACTGGTATCGCCGACGAGTCGCACCCGTTCGCCTGTCACGAGCGCCTGCTTTGCCAGTTCACGGGCTTTTGTGGCGGTGACGATGCGTTCCTCTGGGCTGTGTTCGGCGACGAGCACCGTGAAGCGTCCCCGATCCACGCCGAGCACCTGCCCCGCAACCGCGTCGCTGTGTTCGGGGCGGCGTTTGGTGCGCGGCCGGTTGGCTTTGGGGTTTGGGCGCACGCGAATGTGCTGGGCGGCGAGCGCCTCGTAGTGGTCTTCCGCCGAATCGTCGGGGTCGTCGTCCCACCAGTTCACTCGCGGCTCCCGGCGCCTGCGCCTGTGTCGGGTTCGCCGCCGGCAAGCATGGCGTGCCACAGTTCGGTGAATTGGGGCAGCGTTTTGCTGGTGCACGCAACATCAACAACGTGGATGCCGGGCACGGCAAGTCCGAGCAGCGCACCTGTCGTGGCCATGCGGTGATCCGCGTAGCTCAACCATTCGCCACCGCGGAGCGGGCGCGGGTTGATGCGCAGCCCGTCGTCCAGCTCGGTTACGTGACCGCCGAGCCGGTTGATTTCTGTGCGCAGCGCGGCGAGCCGGTCGGTTTCGTGGTGCCTGAGGTGCCCGATTCCGGTGAGTTCGCTGGGGCTGGTGGCGAGTGCGGCGAGCGCGGCGAGTGCGGGGACGAGTTCACCCGCGTGGCTGAGGTCCAGGTTGGCGCCGGTGATGCTGCCGCCGCCGCTGACGGTGAGGATGCCGTCGGTGTGGGTGACGGTGGCGCCGAAGGCGGGCAGGATGGTGCGCAGGTCGTCGCCCACCTGCGTGGTGCGGTTTGGCCAATGGGGGATGCGCACGGTTCCGCCGGTGATGAGTGCCGCGGCGAGGAACGGGGCCGCGTTGGAGAGGTCTGGTTCGATGGTGAGGTCTCGCCCGGTGAGGGGTCCCGCCTCGACGCGCCACGCTCCGGGGGTGCTGGCGTCGGTGACGCCGCCCCGTTCCCGCACCGCGTGGAGGGTCATTTCGATGTGCGGCACGCTCGGGAGTTTCTCCCCGGTGTGCACCACGTGGATGCCGTTGTCGAAGCGGGCGCCGCTGAGGAGCAGCGCGGAGACGAACTGGCTGGAGCGTGAAGAGTCGATGGTGACGCGCCCACCGCGCACGCTGCCGGTCCCGTGCAGGGTGAAGGGCATGTGGCCGGGGGTTTCGGCGTGGATGTGCACCCCGGTGGCGCTGAGCCCGGTGAGGAGGCCGTCCATGGGGCGGCTGCGGGCGTATTCGTCGCCGTCGAAACGGACCGCACGGGTGGTGAGCGCGGCGACGGGGGGAACGAAGCGCATGACGGTGCCGGCGAGACCACAGTCGATGGTGACTGGTTCGCTGGTGGGTGCGTCGGGCATCCCGCCCATTGGGTGCACCCGGATATCGGGGCCGAACGCGCCCTCCCCGGGCAGGAGTTCGATGCCCACGCCGAGCTGTTGCAGCGCGGTCAACATGAGCGCACTGTCTCGGGAGTGCAGGGGTGCGCGCAGCATGCTGGGGGTGTCGGCGAGGGCGGACAAGACAAGTTCGCGGTTGGTGAGAGATTTGGAACCGGGGAGTTGCACGAGCGCGTCAACGGGAGCGTTCGGGGTGGGGGCGAGCCAATGTGGCTGACTGGGCATTGCGTCTCCTTGTTCGCCGGCGCGGCAGGGAATGAAAACCTGTTCCGGTGCGTTCTTAACCATATCGCGACCGTTGCGCCGTCACCCAACCCCGCGCACCCACGACCCCTGAGAAACGGAGGCCAAGCGTGAACACAACGCTGCTCAGCGAGCCAGAGACGCTACTCAGCGAGCCCGAAACGCTGCACGGTGTGACCGAAACCCTGCGCGGTGGGCGGGTTGCCCGCGTAGACTTGGCAGCTATGCAGGAGAGCGATTTGGTGTCTGAGCGTTTCGAAGCGCAGGCGTTGCAGTACCTTGACCAGTTGTATGGTGCTGCGATTCGCATGACTCGTGACCCGCAGGACGCGCAGGATTTGGTGCAAGACACGTTTTTGAAAGCGTTTGCCGCGTTTGATCGTTTTGCCGAGGGCACCAACTTGAAAGCCTGGCTGTATCGCATTATGACGAACACCTACATTAATTCGTATCGCAAGCGGCAACGGGATCCGCACCTGGAAGCGCTGGACGAGTTCGCTGACTGGCAGATTGGTGACGCCACTTCGATGACCGCGAGCGCGGGTCGGTCTGCTGAGGCTGAGGCGCTTGATCGGATGCCCGAGACGGTCGTGAAGGACGCGCTCGGTGGGCTTTCTGACGAGCACCGCATGGTGGTGTTTTTGGCCGACGTTGAGGGGTTTAGCTACCAGAACATTGCCGAAATCATGGATACCCCGGTGGGCACCGTGATGAGCCGGCTGCACCGGGCGCGGCGCCTGTTGCGCGTGCAGCTTGCCGAGTATGCGGTGGAGCACGGGTATTTGCCTGCCGGCGTAGCGGCAGCGCAACCCGCTCAACCCGCTCAACCCGCGCAATCCGTGCAACCCGCGCAACCCGCGCAACCCGCGCAACCCGCGCAATCCGCGCAACCCGCGCAACCCGTTCGTTCCCAACCCGTAGGCAGCCGAGGAGGTGCATCATGACAGAATCAGCAGCGGCTGAACAGCTGAGCGACTGCGAGAAAGCGAAGCGTGACCTGGAGGAGTTTCTTCGCAACGAAATTTGTGTGGGCGAGGCGCAAGACATTCGCGATCATATTGCACAGTGCGCTGAATGCGCTGATGAGCATCGCGTGCAGGTGGTGTTGAAGGAGGTGGTGCAGCGTGCGTGTAACAAGGAGGCCGCACCGGAGAGCCTGCGAGACCAGCTGATTGCCCGCATTCGCGAGATGCAGGCGTCGCACGCGGGGGAGTGAGGTCGGCTCCTACCCGGCACCTACCCGGCGGCTTCGCTAATGGTAGGTTCCCCGCGTCGCACGTGGGGGAACACCGTTCGTGCGCCCGCCACTTGCCGGCCGGCGGGCGCACGAAGGTTCGCGTTACACCAGGTTGAATTCGCGGGGGTCTGGGCCGAAGTTGTGCTGCTCATCGAGCGCGTCGATGACCGCCATTTCGGCTGGGCTGAGCGTGAAATCGAACAGCGCAGCATTTTCGATGAGCCGCTCCCGGCGCACCGTTTTGGGAAACACGATGATGTCGTGTTGCACGTGCCACCGCAGCACCACCTGCGCCGGCGTTTTTCCGTGCGCCTGAGCGATATCCGTCAGCGCGGGCCGAACGAGCAGGTCACTGCGTCCCATGGTGAGCGGACCCCACGCCTCAATGGCAATGTTGTGTTCCGCGCAGAACGCCCGCAGCTCCCGGCGCTGATTCAGCGGGTGGAGTTCAATCTGGTTCACGGCCGGAACCACCCCGGTTTCGTCGATGAGCTGTTGCAGATGCTCCACCTCAAAGTTGGAAACCCCAATTGAGCGGGCGCGACCCGACTCGGCGATGCCGATGAGCTCACGCCACGCGCCCAACGCGGTGCCCACCTGCGGAATCGGCCAGTGTACCAGGTACAGATCAACCTGGTCCAGCCCGAGACGTTCCAGACTCGCGTCGAATGCGGCAAGTGCCGCACCCTGATCGCTGTTCCACAGCTTGGTGGTCACATAGATGTCTTCGCGAGCCAAACCGCTCGCAGCGACAGCCCGCCCCACCTCGGTTTCGTTGTTGTAGATTCGTGCGGTGTCAATGTGTCGATACCCCACCTCAAACGCTTCCAGCACGGTGCGCTCAGTGTCTTCCGGCTCAACCAGGTACGTGCCCAGGCCAAGCTGCGGAATGTGGCTCCCATCGCGCAGCGCGATGGTGGGGAAAGTCGTGTCAGTCATGCGATTCCTTCGTAATCTGAGGCTCAGTCGAACGACAACGCCTCGCGGATAAGGGTTTCCTGCTCCACCGCGTGGCGTTTCGCCGAGCCTGTCGATGGTGACGCCGAGGCGGGCCGCGAAACCACTCGCAGCGACCGGCCACCCAGGTGTGGGCTCACCTCAAGGCTGAGGTACGGCCACGCGCCCTGATTCTGCGGTTCGTCCTGCACCCACACCAGTTCAGCGTGCGGGTAGCGCTGCAGTGCGGCCTGCAATTCGGCAACCGGGGCAGGGTAAAACTGTTCCAGACGCACCAGGGCGATGCGGGCATCCGGCTGTTTTTCCAATTGATGCAGCAGGTCGTAGTAGGTTTTGCCGGCAACAAGAATCACCCGCTCAACCGCCGCCGCATCCAACCCGCGGGAATCCTCCAACACCGGCTGGAACGTGCCGGTGGTGAAATCGGCGATGTTGCTGGTCGCGCCCCGCAGCCGCAGCATCGCCTTCGGCGTGAACACCACGAGCGGTTTGCGGGGACGGGTGCGCGCCTGGCGGCGCAACAGGTGAAAGTAGGAAGCCGGGGTGGACGGGCGCGCGACAGTCATATTGTTCTCGGCGCACAGTTGCAGGTATCGTTCGATGCGGGCGGAGGAATGATCCGGCCCCTGCCCCTCATACCCGTGCGGCAACAACAGCACCACGCTCGACTGCTGGTTCCACTTCTGTTCCGCCGACGAAATGAACTCGTCAATCACCGTCTGGGCACCATTGGCGAAATCACCGAACTGGGCCTCCCAAAGCACCAGGGCATCCTCGTTTTCCACCGAATAGCCGTATTCAAACGCCATCGCGGCGTATTCGCTGAGCAGCGAATCGTAAATCCAGAAACGGGCCTGGTCGTGCGTGAGGTTCATGAGCGGCAGCCATTCCTGCCCGTTTTCACGGTCGTGGAAGACCGCGTGCCGCTGCACGAACGTGCCGCGCCGGGCATCCTGCCCAGCGAAACGCACCGGGGTGCCCTCCACCAGCAGCGAACCGAGCGCAAGAATCTCACCAAAGCCCCAATCGATGCCGCCGTTGCGGCTCATCTCCACCCGCTTATTAATGAGCTGCTGCAGCTTGGGGTGCACCGTGAAGCCCTCAGGTTTGTTGCCGTAGGCATCCCCAACGAGCTGGATGACCGACTCGTCTACCGCCGTCGGCACCGGTTGCGTCGTGCCCGCCTCGTCGACCTGCCCGCCGACGCCACCCGCGCCCACAACCGGAATTGCGGCGGTTTGTGCCGCGTGGGTGTCGATGAAGGCGCGTTCCAGCTGATCCTGGAAGTTTTGCTTCGACCGTTCGTATTCTTCCTGCGTAATGTCGCCACGCCCAACCAGCGCCTCCGTGTAGAGGCGGCGCACGGAACGCTTCGCCTCGATGAGGTTATACATGAGCGGCTGCGTCATCGACGGGTCGTCGCCCTCGTTGTGCCCGCGACGGCGGTAACACACCAGGTCGATGATGACGTCGCGGTGGAACTCCTGCCGGTAGCGGTAGGCGAGTCGGGCGGCGTGCACAACCGACTCCGGGTCGTCGCCGTTCACATGGAAAATTGGGGTTTGAATGGCTTTGCCAATGTCGCTCGCGTAGCCGGTGCTGCGCGAATCACGCGGCAGGGTGGTGAAACCCACCTGGTTGTTGACAATGACGTGGATGGTGCCGCCGGTGCGGTAGCCGCGCAGTTGCGACATTTGCAGCGTTTCAAACACGACGCCCTGCCCGGACATGGCCGCGTCGCCGTGCACCAAGATGGGCAGGTGGGTGAAGCTGCCGATGGGTTTGCGATCCTGCCGCGCCCGCACAATGCCCTCGAGCACGCCGTTCACCGCCTCCAGGTGCGACGGGTTCGCCGCGAGATACACGGGTACCGTTTTACCGTTAATGCCCCGGTAGATGCCCTCGGTGCCCAGGTGATATTTCACATCCCCCGAACCGCCGTTTTTGCCAGGCGTCTGGGTGCCCTCAAACTCTTTGAAAATTTGCCCATACGTTTTGCCGGCAATGTTTGCCAGCACGCTCAACCGGCCGCGGTGCGCCATGCCAATCGCCGCACCGTCAAGCCCGTCGTCGGCGGCACCCTGCAGAATTTCATCGAGCAGCGCAATGGTCGACTCGCCGCCCTCCAGGCTGAACCGTTTCTGCCCAACAAACTTGGTTTGCAGGAACGTTTCAAACGCCTCCGCCTCGTTCAGCTTCTCCAAAATGCGCAGCTGCTCATCGTGGGTGGGTTTTTCGTAGGGCACCTCAATGTGCTGCTGCAACCACTTGCGCTGAGCCGGATCCTGAATGTGCATGTACTCAACGCCGGTCTTGCGGCAGTACGAATCCCGCAGAATGCCAAGAATCTCACGCAGTTTCATGGTGCGTTTATTGCCGACACCGCTCGTGACAAACTCACGATCCAAATCCCAGAAGGTGAGCCCGTGGGTTTCGATCTCCAAATCCGGGTGGGTGCGTTGCACATACTCCAACGGATCAATATCAGCCATCAGGTGGCCGCGCACCCGGTACGCGTTGATCAGTTCCTGCACCCGCGAAGTTTTATTCACCGCATCCGAGCGATCAACGCTAATATCCGCAGCCCACTGAATCGGTTTGTAGGGGATGCGCAGCGCGGCAAAAATCTGGTCGTAAAACTCCCTACCCCCGGTCAGGCGTTCGTGCACAATCTTCAAAAACTCGCCCGAACCGGCACCCTGAATCACGCGGTGATCGTAGGTGCTGGTGAGCGTAATTGTTTTGCCGATCGCAAGCTTATTCAACGTGTGCTGCGACGCCCCCTGGAACTCCGCCGGGTATTCGAGCGCCCCGGCGCCAATGATGCACCCCTGCCCGTTCATGAGCCTCGGCACCGAGTGCACCGTGCCGATGCCACCCGGGTTGGTGAGCGAAACGGTGGTGCCGGCGAAATCTTGCGCGGTGAG
>CAYTSH010000082.1:0-9187 GCA_964440395.1 uncultured Microbacteriaceae bacterium | reverse complement strand
CCCACCTGCACGGCCGGGCGCTTGGTCGGCCCGCCTTCTGAGAACGAATCGGACGCGAGAATGGATGCCCCGCCGATGCCGTCCCCGCCGGTGCGCGCCCCGAAGAGCACGACCTTGTTGCCCACGCCGCGGGCGTTGGCCAAGTGCAGGTCCTCGTGGCGCAGCACGCCGACGGCGAGCGCGTTGACGAGCGGGTTGGCCTGATACACCGGGTCGAACCAGGTCTCGCCGCCGATGTTGGGCAGGCCGAGGCAGTTGCCGTAGAAGCTGATGCCGCTGACGACGCCGTGCACGACGCGTGCGGTGTCTTCGGCGTTGATGTCGCCAAAACGCAGCTGATCCATGATGGCCACGGGGCGGGCGCCCATGGAGATAATGTCGCGCACGATGCCGCCCACGCCGGTGGCTGCGCCCTGGAAGGGTTCAATGTAGCTGGGGTGGTTGTGGCTTTCTACTTTGAATGTCACTGCCCACCCTTCGCCGATGTTGACGACGCCGGCGTTTTCGCCCATGCCGACCATGAGGTCTTTGGTCATGGCGGGGGTGACTTTTTCGCCGAATCTGCGCAGGTAGCGTTTGCTGGATTTGTAGGAGCAGTGTTCGCTCCACATCACCGAGTACATGGCGAGTTCGCCGGAGGTTGGGCGGCGCCCCAAGAGTTCGCGGATTGCGTCGTATTCGTTTGGTTTCAGGCCGAGCGCTTCGAATGGTTGGGGGTGGTCGGGGGTGTTGGCCGCGTGTGCGACGGTGTCTGGCTGGTGGGCTGGGGTTGCTGCTGTTTCGGTCACGCGCCTTGGAACCTTACCTGGTTGGGAACAGTGTCTTTTTCAGTCTACCCGGGCTGGCTGGTGTGGGGTAGCGAGCCATAGCGGTACCCAGTGTTGCTATTTACTGGTACTTGGTGTTACTATCTACTAGTACCTAGCGAAAAAGAGTAGCAACAGGAGCGACATGGCAAAACAACTCACCGAAATGCTGAAAGGCACACTTGAAGGCATCGTGCTTGCGATCCTGCAACGTGCCCCAGCATACGGCTACGAAATCACGGCAACACTCAGAGAAATGGGCTTCAGCGACCTCGCAGAAGGCACCATCTACGCCCTCCTCATCAGAATCGAACAAAAAGGACTCGTCAACGTGCACAAAGTCCCCTCAGAGAAAGGCCCCCCACGCAAGGTCTACACCCTCGGCGCAGACGGAGCGCGCGAACTCAACGAGTTCTGGGCAACCTGGACGTTCCTCCGGCAACGACTCGACGAACTCCACACCCCCACCGTCACGCCATAACCCCACCCCGCAAAGCATTGCCGCACCCGGCACCAAACAGAAAGCAACACACCATGATGACCCTGGCATCCATGATCGAAGAGAAAAAACGCTATAAGGCGCACAAAGCGCGCGTCGCAGCCCTCCCAAACCCCTACCGGGATGCACTGCGAGCATTCGAACACTACCTCATGTATTTCGGCCCTGACAAGGGATACGAAGTGCTCACCATGCTCGACGACCTCGACGAACTGTTCGTAGAAGCAGCCGCCAACGCCACCCCGCTGGCGCACATTATTGGCGAAGACCCCGTTGAGTTCATCGAAACATTCCGCAGCAACTACCCGGTGGGGCAGTGGATCATTCGGCAGCGGGAACGACTCGCGGAAACCATCGCCGCGCTCCAAACCGGCCCAACCACCAGCCCAACCACCAGCCCAACCACTACCGCGTAGCAGGCTGGGGCGCCCGGCCTACCCGGCCCCGGCGCCCCAACCAGCCTCGTCAGCTCTCAACCAGCCTGGCCGCGTCCGGCCGCGCCCGCCTGCGCCTGGCCGCGCCCGCCTGCGCCTGGCAGCTCCCGCCCGGCCGCGCCTAGCTGGTCTCGTCCGCAGCTTCGTGGGTGCCCCGGCGCAGGCCAATCGCGCGCATGCCGTGATACACCACAATGGCAAGCACCGAACCGAGCGCGATGCCGTTGAACACGACCACGCCCACCTCCACCGTGAAATTGGCAATCCCCACCACGAGCGCGGTTGCGGCAGTGAACTGATTCACCGGTGAAGAAAAATCAACCCGATTCTCCAACCAAATCTGCACACCGATGATGCCAATCAGGCCGTAGAGCGCCGTGGTCACACCGCCCAGAACCCCGTCGGGCACCGTGTTGATCACCGCGCCCACCTTCGGCGAGAAACTCAGCAACACCGCAAAACCGCCGGCCACCCAGTAGGCGGCGGTGGAATACACCCGGGTTGCCGCCATGACACCAATGTTTTCACCATACGTGGTGGTGCCCGACCCGCCGAACAACCCGGCAAGCGCGGTCGCCAAGCCATCGGCGATCAGCGCGCGGCCAGTGAGCCGGGTGAGTTTAGGGTCGGTCAGCTGCGCCACGCCCCGAATGTGCCCCACATTCTCGGCAACCAACACCAACACAATGGGCACAAACGCCGGCAACACCCCAAACACTTCCGGGTGTGTGAACGGATTGAGCGGCGTGTTGAACTCCGGCAAACCCAGCCACGGTGCGGCCGCGACCGGCGCAACGTTGACTTCGCCCAGCAGCAGCGCGGCAACATAGCCCACCACGACGCCCAGAAAAATGGACAGCCGCCCGAGAATACCCCGAAACAGCACCGTGCCGAGGATGACGGTGGCGAGCGTGATGATGGCCGTGGCTGGACCCGCCTGCACCTTTTGATACGCCACCGGCGCCAGGTTGAACCCGATGAGCGCCACGATCGCCCCCGCAACCACCGGCGGCATGAGCTGGTCGACCCAGCGGGTGCCGGTCATACGGACCAGCACGCCCACCCCGGCAAGCAGCAGCCCAACGGCCGTGATGCCAACGAGCGCCCCACCCATGCCGTTGCTTGTGGTGGCGGCGGTGACCGGGGCGAGGAACGCAAACGATGACCCAAGATAGCTGGGCAGTCGGTTTTTGGTGAGCAGCAGGAACAGCAGCGTGCCGATGCCGGAGAACAGCAGCGTTGTGGTGGCCGGGAACCCGGTGATGGCCGGCACCAGGAACGTTGCACCAAACATTGCCAGCACGTGCTGCATGCCAATGCCGACGGTGCGCGGCCAGCTGAGGCGCTCCCACGGTGCCACGACACTGCCGCCGGTGACCCGCTTGCCATCGCCGTGGAGCTGCCAGAATCTCATAGTCCATCCCACCTGTCTGTTGTTAGTAGATTGTGACGGCTCGAACGAGCAGGTCTCGCGGAATGGTCAGCCCGATGCGTTTCGCCGCGTCCGGGTTCACGGAAAGTTCGGCCGTTTCAGCGGTGCGCACCGGAATGCTGCTGGGGCTCTTGCCGTCGCGGAGAATGCTGAGCGCCATCTCGGCTGCCTGCGCGCCAAGCGCCCGATAGTCCACGCCGTACGATGCGATTGCCCCGCGCTCCACCCCCTCACCGTCGCTTGCAATAACCGGGATGCTGTGGCTGGTCGCCACCGTCAACACCGTTTCCAGCCCCGCCGCGATGGTGTTGTCGCTGAGCACAAAAATGGCGTCCACCGCGGCCAATGATTCCGTTTTCTCGGCAAGCTGCTCGGCGCCGCTCACCTCGGCGGTGACCACCTCGAGCCCGAGGGGTGTTGCGGCTGCGGTGAACATGGCGAGCTGCGAAACGGAGTTGCTTTCGTTGGCGTTATAAATAACGCCCACCGTTTTGGCCGCGGGGTTGAGCTCTTTGATGAGCTGAGCGTCTTTATCGATTGGCGAGAGGTCGCTGGTGCCGGTTATGTTGCCGCCCGGGCGTTCCTTCGAAGCCACAATGTGGGCATTCACCGGGTCGGTCACCGCAGTGAACACAATGGGGATGCGGTTGGTTGCTTTGCTCGCCGCCTGTGCGCTGGGGGTGGCGACCGCAAGGATGAGGTCCACCTCGTCGGCTACGAACGTCTCGGCAATTCTCGCCGCGGCTGCCGGGTCGTTGTCAGCGTTGTGCTGGCTAAACACCACGTTTTCCCCCTCAACGTAACCCGCCGCGAGAAACGCGTCTTTGAATCCTTCGCGGGCGTAGTCGAGTGAGGGGTGTTTCGCGATTTGGCAGATGCCGATGGTGAGCACGCGTGACTCGACCGGTTCTTCCGCGGGGCTTGCGCAGGCGGATGACGCGAGGAGGAGGGCGAGTGCGCTCGCTACGGCTGAAAACACTGATCTGTTCATGCTGCAACTTTCAACGAGGGGGAGTGTGTTTGCGTCTCCGCTGGCCACGCAGCGAGACTGACACCCGCCGCGTGTTGCGGCGATGCAGTTTGGGCGCGGGGGCACGCCGTTTGAGTGTTCCCCACTGGCTGCAACGAGTTGTACCGGTTGCCGCACAGAGCCGTTCACTATCGTAGCGCAGTTAGCACACTGCCCACATGGCCACCGCGCTCGCGGCGGCAACGTTCAGCGAGTCAATGCCGTGCAGCATGGGGATTTGCACGACTACGTCTGCGGCGGCAATCGCCTCCGGGGTGAGGCCGCTGCCTTCGCTGCCGAGCACCAGCGCGACGGGTCGCGGCGCGGCGGCCATGGTGTGGCTGAACGTGCGCAGCGGTACCGCGTCCGGTGTGAGCGCAAGCGCGGCGATCGTGAACCCCCGCTCGTGGAGCAGGTCGCGCGTGCGCGCCCAGTCTGAAACCCGAGTCCAGGGCACCTGCAGGGTGGCACCCATACTCACCCGAATCGCCCGCCGGTAGAACGGGTCCGCGCACCGCTCGGTCACGAACACGGCGTCGGCCCCGATCGCCCCGGTCGACCGGAAGATCGCCCCGACATTCGTTGGATCCACAACATTTTCCACCACCACCACGCGCTGCGCGCCGCGCAAGAGTGCTGCCGGATCCGGCAAGGGTGGCCGGTCGAGCGAGGCAATCAACCCGCGGTGCAGCTCGTACCCGGTGAGTTCGGCGAGCAACGACCCCGGACCGGTGAACACCGGCACCTCGGGGAACCCGGCGACGAGCGCCTCCGCCTCCGCGAGCGCACCCCCGAGTGCCAACACCGCTCGGGGTGTGTGCCCCGCGTCTAGTGCGCGACCGAGCACCAGGGCTGACTCTGCGATGTAGAGTCCGTGGGTGGTGCGCTGGTCGTGTTTGAGTGCGACATCCGTGCGGTGCGCGAAATCACGCAGCCGCGGATCGGTCAAGCTGTCGATAGCAACAACGGGCATGTGTGGCGGTTAAACGGCG
The DNA here is from genome assembly GCA_964440395.1 of uncultured Microbacteriaceae bacterium. Taxonomy (GTDB): domain Bacteria; phylum Actinomycetota; class Actinomycetes; order Actinomycetales; family Microbacteriaceae; genus CAYTSH01. The sequence continues at coordinate 4,015 of CAYTSH010000082.1, read as the reverse complement.
AGCAGGGCGTGGATGGCGCTCGTGAAGAACCGCAACCCGTCGATGCCGGAACGCATCGCGAGCGCGGTGTCCGGGCCGAACCCGGCCTCCACCGCATGCTCCGGGTGTGGCATCAACCCAACCACGTTGCCGCGTTCGTTGCTCAACCCGGCGATGTCATTGAGCGACCCGTTCGGGTTGACCCCCAGGTAGCGGAACGTGACCAACCCTTCCCCCTCAATTCGTGCCAGCGTCTCAGCGTCTGCGATGTAGCCGCCGTCACCGTTTTTGAGGGGGATGATCACTTCTTCCCCCGCGGCAAACTGATTCGTAAAGACGGTGTCTGCGCGTTCCACGCGCAGCAGCTGGTCGCGCCGGATGAACTGCTGATGGGCGTTGCGAATGAGCCCGCCCGGGAGCAGGTGTGCCTCGACGAGCATCTGAAAACCGTTGCAAATACCCAGCACGGGCAGGCCGCGCCCGGCGGCATCGACCACCTCGCGCATGATTGGTGAGAACGCCGCGATGGCACCGGCCCGCAGGTAGTCGCCGTAGCTGAACCCGCCCGGTAGCACCACCGCGTCGACCCCGTGCAGGTTGTGTTCACCGTGCCACAGGGCTACGGGTTCCGCCCCGGCAATGCGGATGGCGCGAGCCGCGTCTCGCTCGTCGAGCGAACCAGGAAACGTAATGACCCCGATGCGCGCACTCATCAGGAATCTGCCACCACGGTCAGTGAAACAACATCTTCAATGACCGAGTTTGAAAACATGTCGGTCGCCAGCTCGGTCACCGTTGCGAGCAGCTCATCGGTCACCTCGCCGTCAACGGTGAGCTCGAATCGTTTTCCAATCCGAACCTCAGACATCGCGTGCACGCCGCGACGGGCAAGCGCTCCGGTCACTGCTTTGCCTTGCGGGTCAAGCAGTACGGCTTTGGGCATCACTTCGACAACAATTTTGGCCATGGTTCTAGTCTATGGGTTGCGCGCCCGGCGTGGGATGCGCGTCAGCCTGCTCGTGCGCGTCCGTCTGCGCGTCGTGCTGTGCTTCCGGCTGCGCGTCCGCGTCCGCCTCCACCTCCGGCTGCGTTTCCGGCTGCGTTTCCGCGTCCGCAGCTGCTTGCCGCGCCCGGTGCTGCGCGAGCAGCACCTCGAGCGGAATCCTCGTCAGCGGCACTGCCTCAGCTTCCTCCGCTCCCTGTGCTGCCTCCGCTCCCTCTGCCGCCTGTGCTTCCTCTGCTCCCTGTGCTGCCTCCGCTCCCTCTGCCGCCTCCGCAACGGCTGACCCGCGCTCGCGATCCACAGTCGTCGCACCAGCCAGGGTCATCGTCGGCTCCCAAACGGGTGGATGCTGTGCCGGCTGGAACCCCGCATCACCCGTCTTCGCCACCACGGCATCCGACAATTGCGCCCCCATGCACAGCCGAAACAGTTCACGCACCGGCAACACAAACACCGCGATCAGCAGCAGGTTGCGGACCGTGAGCGCCAACGTTACCAACATGTTGCCCGAAAGCATCTCGAGGTAGAACAACGGAAACTCGATCGTGGTCAGCACCCCGACCACAACCATGAGGGCCGCCACCGTGCGCCACAACCGGGCCGGTCGCAGCAAGCCGGCCGCCACAACCGGCGTAATCCACAGCATGTACTGTGGCGAACCCACCTTGTTAAACAACACAAACGCGCTCACCATGGCGAGCGCACCCACCAGCAGCAGATCCTGCCGGTTTGCGCCCGCAAACAGTGCAAACAGCATAATCACGGCGATGAGCAGCAACACCAAAAACATGAGCGGCGTCATGATGCGCACGGCAAGGTCGGTCCCGGGGCCGGTGACTTCCTGCGTGTAAATATCGTTATTGAAATAGCTCTTCGTGCCCGGCACATGAAACAGGTTCAGCCACACCCACGGCGTGGTGATCGGTGCCTCAAACTGCAACTGCCGATCCGACTGCTCAGTCACAAAACTCAACAAATGCTTGCCCGCGCCGGCAGCCAAACCCACCCCAACAATCACCGCACTCGTGATCGACCCCCACACCAGCACCGTCAACCGGCGAGGCGACGCCGTCAGCACCGCGAGCACAACCGCGGCAGGCCACACCTTCACCCAGGTCGCAAACGCCAGGAGCACACTCGCCAGCGCGGTATGGCGAACCAAAAGTACCAATCCCATAACCACCAGCGGGGAAGACACCCCCTCCAACCGCAACAACGAAACCGGCGCCAGCACCAGGTTCAGGAGTAACCACCACCAGCCCGCCCACAGCGCGTTTTCGTTCCGACCCCGATTCGTCAACACCAGCAACGCGGCGCCGTTGAGCGCGGTGATCATCAGAAACCACAACAACTGATAATGCGGCACCCCAAGCGCAAAAGGCAACATGATCGGCAGCAGCGAACCCAGCGGGTACACCGAATCGGTGGTGATACCGTGCCACTCGCCCTTTTCAACCGCAAGCCACGCCCAGTAGCGGTAGAGGCTCACATCCGCATACGCGTCTCCCTGGCGAAACGCCTCCAGCATGACAATGCCGCACACCAGGTGGATGATGACGAAACCCCAGGCGAGGCTGAGCGGTTGGCGAAGAAACGAAGCGATTGTGGTTGGCACGGCTGGGGTACTCACTGGTCGTTTGGGGTGGTCGGGGTGGTTGGGGTGGTTTGGGTGGTTTGGGTGGTTGGGGTGGTCGGGTCGATCGGGTCGGCTGGGGTGGTCGGGCCCGCTGGGCGGGCTGGGTTCAACGGGATTGCTTGAACCGGTGGAGGATTCGCAGCCACCGTCTCAGCCGCCGCCGCAGTTGCAGTCGCCGCCGCAGTTGCAGTCTCAGTCGCAGTTGCCGTCTCAACCGCCGCACCCGTTGCCGTCTCAGCCGCCCCAGCCGCCCGCGTGCGATGCGCCCGGATCGGCAACACCAACAACTCCCCAGAGCTCGGGTGCGTGAACACCTCAACCGGGTGCCCATACACCGCCCCAATTCGCTCGGCGGTGATCACCTCGTGCGGGGCGCCGCTCACCACAACCCTGCCGCGCTCAAGCAACGTCAACGTGTCGGCATACGCTGCGGCAAGACCAAGATCGTGCAGCACCACAACCACCGCATGGCCGGTATCCGCCAAACTGCGGGCGTGCGCAAGCACATCCTCCTGATGTCTAATGTCGAGCGCGGCGGTCGGTTCGTCAAGCAACACAATCTGGGCGCGAGTCGCCACCACGCGCGCATAACTCGCGCGCGCCCGCTCACCCCCAGAAAGCGCGGGCACCCGCCGCGACCGCAACCCGGTCAAATCCGCCACAGCCAGCGCGCCCAACACCGCCTCCTCGTCCTCATCCTCCGCCGGGGTGCCCACCCACGGGGTGCGCCCCATCGCCACCGTCTCAACAACGGTAAACGGAAACGCAACCCCATGCTCCTGCAACATCACACTGCGCGCCCGAGCCATCTGGCGCAACGAAAACTCCGCAAGCGGTTGCCCAAACAACCGCACCTCACCCGCAGCGAGCGGCACATCCCCGGTCAACACCGCCAACAGGCTCGACTTCCCCGCCCCATTCGGGCCAATCAGGGCGTGAATCTCCCCCGCACGAACCGTCACATCCACGTGCTCCAACACCAGCGTGTCGCCACGCCGCACCGAGACGTTACGTGCGGTGAGCAGCGCAGACCCAGCCCCAGCATCCCGAATTGAAACCCCGCGCATCAAGCCCAGCCCCCCGCGCGACTACGGGTGCGGCGCAGCAACCAAAAAAAGAACGGCCCACCCACAAACGCCGTCAACATGCCGATCGGGAGCTCCGCGTTCTGCACAGCCGTGCGCGCCAACACATCAGCACACAACAGCAACAACGCCCCACCCAGGGCGCTCGCCACAATCAACCCACGATGGGATGGCCCAATCACCATCCGCATCAGGTGCGGCACCACCAACCCCACAAACCCAATAATGCCCGCAAACGCAACCGCGCACCCCACCAACACCGCAACCAGCACACTCACCCCCAACCGCAGCCGCGCCGGCGCGCGCGTCGCC
>CAYTSH010000081.1:0-9225 GCA_964440395.1 uncultured Microbacteriaceae bacterium | reverse complement strand
TGCGAGTGTCACGTTCTGCAACACGGTCATGTGGGGGAATAGGTTGTAATGTTGAAACACCACGCCGATGCGGGCGCGCACCTGATCGGCGGGAATTCGAGGGTCGCTAATGTCCTCGCCCTGCAGCCAAATCTGCCCGTCATCAATCTGCTCGAGCAGGTTGATTGTTTTGAGTAGGGTTGATTTGCCCGACCCGCTCGCGCCGATCAGGGTAATCACCTGAAACTTCTTCACCTCAAGGTTCACGCCGCGCAAAATGTGCGTGTCGCCAAACCATTTGTGCACGTTTTCCAGTTTCAGCACGACGTTCGATTGTACGTTCAAACCAGACCACCCATCTGTTGCTTGCGTTGCACCCGCGCCGTGTACCAGTCGGTAACCCTAATCATCGGCCAGCTCAGCAGCACAAACAGCAGGCCCGCGACAACATAGGGGGTGAAATTGAAGAGCTGACCGCTGAGGATTTGTGCCCGGCGAACCGCATCGACAGCACCCAGGATTGAGATGAGACCGACATCCTTTTGCAGGGCAACAAAATCGTTCATGAGTGCTGGGGTAACGTTGCGAATTGCTTGCGGCAAAATCACGAGCCGTAAACTGCGCTGATGGCTCAAACCCAATGACCGGGCGGCAAGCCACTGCGACGGGTGCACCGCATCGATGCCGGCTCGCAGCACTTCGGCAACATACGCGCCGTAGGTGAGGATGAGCGCAATGGTGCCGTACACTGCCGCGGGAATCCGTTCGGTAACGTTCAGCCCCGGTATGCCGTACCCCACCAGGTACAGCACCAAAATCAGCGGCACCCCCCGAAACAGATCCGTGTATGCGGCTGCGAGCACCCGTACCGGCAGAAACACGCCGCCGCGCAGGGTGCGCAGAAACGCGATTGCGCTGCCCAACACGGCGACGCCGATCGTCGCGAAAAACAGCACTTTGATGTTCAACCAGAACGCTACGGCGATTGGTGCGAACGACAATCGCAACACCTCGACGCTGAAAAAGGATTCCTGGACACTCGCCCACCCCGGTGAATTGGCAAGACCCAGCCAGATGAGGGTGGCAAATGCCAACGTGCTGAGGAGGCTGCCAAGGAGCGACTTGTTGCGACGTTCGCGGCGGTAAGCCCGCCGCTCGCGTTCAATCTGGCTCGGTTGGAACGCTGCAAACACAGACATCGTGTGCAGCTATTTCAACAGGGTTGCGTTTGCTGAGTCAGACAACCACTTGGTTTCAAGTTCTTTCAGCGTGCCATTTTTTCGAAGCGTGTCAATGGCAGCACTCACCTTCGAAGTCAACGAAGAACCTTTCGGGAGCACAATGCCAAACTCGTCACCGTTTTCCGTGCCGTCAATGGTTCCCACCACCACGCCGTCGTCCAGCACCGCGCCGGTGAGGTAGAACGCAACGGGGGTATCAACCACGATCGCATCAATCTGGCCGGCCTGCAACTGAGCCACGGCATCCTCATTGCTGTTGAACACCTTCGCACCACCGTTCGGCTTCACAATGTTCTCCACAGCATTCAGGCTGGTGGATGCCGTTGCCACGCCGATCAGCGCGTCGCGGAGGTCTGCAATGGAGGTTGCCCCGTCGACAACCGATCCGCGAGTTGTCACCACCGTCTGGCTGGTGACGTAGTACGGCGTGGAGAAGTCCACCGCCTTCGCCCGCTGCTCATCAATGGTGTATTGCTGCAGGTTCAGATCAAAATCTTTCGGCCCGGGGGCGATAGCCGAATCAAACGACGTGCGCACCCACACCACGTCACTCTTCTGGTAGCCAAGCTCCTCAGCCACCGCGTAGGCAACTGCCGATTCAAAACCTTCGCCGGAGGCGGGGTTATCGTCAATCACCCACGGAAAATATGCGGGTTCGCCAGTTGCAATCGTGAGCTTACCCTGGGTGACCGGTTCGACCGACTTGGTGCCCGAACCGTCGGTGCTCGAGCAACCGCTCAGAAATGCGAACGACGCCGCAGCAAACAGGGCAAACGAGGAGCGAACAACGTGGGGGGTGTTCATACGTGAGTGAACCTTTCAAGGAAAACGCTGCCAACTTTGGCAGAACGGTAGATACCGTGTTCTAGTGTAGTCACCTCAAGCGGTGCGGGCAGAGTTACCGGGCCAATCGTGACACTTCGTGACGTTCCGTGGCGGGTTAGTCATCCGCCGCTGCAAACTCATTCAGCTGCTCCCAGTCGGCAAAGTCAAACCCCGGCGAAACCAGGCAGCTCACCAAACAATCCGTCGTGGCCGGCAACGTGCGCTGCCACTCCCCAGCACACACCAACAGTTGCGGATGCTGTCCAAGCAGTACGTCGCCGCCGAGCGTCTCCGTGCGGCCGGGCTCCGGCAGCTCCTCAAACCCGCCCCGCTGCAGCGAAATCGTCCCGGGGCCGTGCCACAGCCACAGCTCGTCAGAAGCCACCCGGTGCCACAGCGACGCCTCACCGGGCGGAAGGTAAAAATAAATCAAACTCGCCCCCGCGCGATCCCCGCGCTCCGTGCGTACCGTCGCGCTACCAGTCCAGGTGCGGCGAAACCACCCGCCCTCAGGGTGGGGTGCCAACTCAAGCAGCTTCGCCAGCGGCGGCGGTGTGACCCACTCCATAACTGCGCCGTCAACCGTTCGGCGGGCAACCTGTCCGGGCAGCGGGGTGAGCGTCGAGGGTGCAAGGGGGGAGTGTTCATTCATGACTATTCCGTTCGTGCCGAATTGACCAACTGGGCGAAGTGGCCCTTATTCTACCCGCAAGGACCGTCGCGGCCGCCGACCCCGCGCCGTGTTCGACCAACGCAACCAGGGCATCCCGCTCATTGGGGACGTCGACCGCAAAAAACGCCAGATCTGAAAGCGCGCCCACCGACAGTTGCCCCACGCGGCGCGGCCCCACATTCAGCCCCATCGCCTGGGCACCGCCCAGCGTAGCCGCCGCAAAGACGCGCTCATGCACATCCTCACCCCGATACCCCTGCCGGCGAGCGATCTGCACCAGCAAAGCCGCATCTGCCAGCACGTCCAGCGACGGGCTGGAAGCCAGCGAGTCCGTGCCAATGGCAAGCACATTCCCCTCCGACAGGTACGCGGCAACCGGCGGTTCATCCAAACCAATCGTCGCATTCGACCGCGGGCACAACGCCACCGCCGTGCCGCGCTGCCGCAGCAGGGCGCGATCCGCGGCGGTCACATACACGCCGTGGGCGATGTGACAGTCCGGCCCCAACACGCCAAGGTGATCCACGAACGCGGTCGAACTCACCCCAACCCCGCGACCGCGCAGTTCAACAAAACTCTCCGCCCCCAAGCGGTGCCAGTCCGCCTGCGTGCCAGACGTTTCATGCTCAACCTGCGCCTCAGCGAGGTGAATGTGCAGCCGCAAACCGTGTTGCCGAACAATGTCGGGAATATCCAGCAGCGGTTGAATCGCCAACGAGTAGGGCGCGTGCGGGGACACGCCGGCGCCCGGGTGCGGCGGAATACGGTTCATTTCCGCAACAACCCGTTCCTGCCCGTGCGAACCCCACTCGCGGTTGCCCCAGCCCATCACCTCCCAGTAGGCAATGCCGTGCAAATCCGCATCGTGCAGCGCGGTGATCGCCTCCGCGTCCGTCACCACATCCGCCGCCGCGGTGCAACCGCTCTGCAACAATTGCGCGGCACCATCCGCCGCAGAGCGAGCCCAGTCGATCGACTGAGCCGCATAGACCCGATCAAACGCTTGATCCCAGCCGTCGAACCCCCCATACGTTCCCGCCGGGGCCTGACCAAGCTGCGCCAAATGGGTGTATTGCAAATGCGTGTGGGCGTTCACCAGGCCTGGCGTGAGGATCCCGGGCCAAAATACTTCATCAAACTCTGCGCCGCGCTCCTCCAGCGACGCAATCACCCACCGCCGCTCACCCACGTGCAGGATGCGTTCACCCGAAACGGCAACAGATCCGTGCCGAATCATGGGTGCAGTCACCGGAATCACCAAGTCTGCCGAATACACCGTAATTGCCGGCCGAAAACTCACGATCCCTCCACCTGCGCCGCAACCGGCGCATCGTAACGCGTGTGCCGCCAATCCAGCTGGGGCTTACGCCGCACCCAACCCGTGTCATCACAGCCAACGCGCAGCGCGGCAAGCGCCGCCCTGGCGACCAACTCGTCGGCCTCCGGTGGCAGCGGGTGCAACCCGGGTGGGTAGGCGCTGTTCGGGTCGCTCAGCAGCGCTAACGCCGCCACCTGCACGCCAAACGACGCATCCATAATCTCAATCGGGTTGCCCTCACCCGCCGTGTAATTTATCCCGGCCCCGTCGGCAAGCAGCCACCAGTGCGCCCCGTCGGGTCGGCACATGCGCGTCGCGTGTGCCACAACCGGGATGCTTCGGGTGCCCTCCAGCGTCGCCGCCGGCACGTCCACCTCGTCCTGCACCCCGCCCGCAACCGCAACCGCGCAACCGGCGGGAAGCGCGCGCAGCAGCTCGGCACTCACCGTGTGCGCAACCCCCGTCGCCGACACCACCACAGCGGCGGTGGCGACCGCCGCCAGCGCGGGCGCGACGGGGTAACCGAACATGCGAGCCTCCAACGCCCGCACGGGGTCGGTTTCGGTGATGGTCACCCGTGCCCCGAAGGCGCGCAACGCCCGGGCGACGCCCTGGCCGACCGGGCCGAACCCCAGCACCACGGCATCCACACCGGCAAGCGATTTCGGCGGGTAGTCGCCGTCCTCGACGCGGGGCTGCTCGTGCAACTGGGCAAGCACATCGAGCATCGCAAACACGCAGGACTGTCCCGTGCCGTGCGCGTTGTCAATCAGGGTCTTGCACGCGGCGTCGTTCACGGCGAACACCGGCACGCGCAGCGATGCTCCCATCGCAGCCAGCGGTCGAATGCCGCTCGTCGTCTCCTCCGCAGCGCCCAGCAACGAACCGTGTCGCCAGGCAGCATCCGGGTGGGCGTGCCACAGCCTGATCAGGTGTGAACCGTCATCAATCAGCAGATGCGGGTCGGTGTCCAGCGCAGCACGAACCCGGGCGGCGTCGTCTGCCGTCGAACCGGGTGCCGCGGCGAACACCCGCACCCCCCGCGCATGAAGCGCGGCGGCAACCTCCGCATCCGTCTCGTTCGCGGGGGCAAATACACTCACCGCGGCACCCGCAGCCTGCAATTCGAGCGCAAGCACCGCCGTTTTGGGTTCCAAAATCAGGCTCACCAGCACGCGCCTGTTCAGCAGCGCCCCCGAGGCGGCCAGGTCGGCGCTGAGCTTGCGCGTAATTGGCATGAACCGCCGCGCCCACTCGATACGCCGCGCGCCGGCTGCCGCGGGTGCCTCCGCGGGATCGGTTTCCACCCCCGGCTCACCCAGCCGGGAGGCCTGCAAGGCTGGCACCACGTGCAGGGTTTCGACTGCCAGGGGAACCGTCAGCACACCTGCGCGCGGCGAACTCAATGGGGTGGATGCCGCGCTGGCGAGCTGGGACAGGGCCGGCAGCGCCTCGCTCACCCCGGCATCCACCACAATTGCATCGCGTTCCATGGCGGGACGCAGGTCAGCCCACCGCACCCGCTCGGGCTGCTCGCCGGTGCAAAACACGAACGCTTCTGCGGCGTATTCGGGCGGGTCGTGATCGGATGTGGCGTAGTCGGCACTTGACGCGAAACGTCTCGTCACCGCGCCAAGGGCGCCCAGGAGCCGCAACAGTTCGGCAGCGACCGGCCCCTCACCGCAGATGACGAGTGTTTGGCCGCACAGCAGGCGGTTCGTGACCCGCGCCACCCGCCGAACGACGTCGGCGCAATGCGGGACGACGTGACTGTTCACGCCGCGAACCCGGAGACGAATTGTGGGTCATTCAGCAGCAGGAAGAGTATCTCGACGAAGAGCACCAGCATCGAAATGGCGCCGGCAATCACGGGCACCAGAATCGCGCGTTTGCGGTTGGCGATTCGGTAGAGGCACACCAACACCGTCGCGGTCCACAGCAGCAGCTGCGACCACAACGCGACGGCCTGCCACACCTCCAGCATGCTGCCAGGGGTGTAGTCTCCGAGGTTTAGTGACGTGTAGAACGTCTGAAGCACCACATCAATCTGCTGCGTATTTCGGGCGATGTCCACCATGTTAAAGGTGCCGTAACCCAGAATCGTTGCCGTGAACAGCACATCAAACACCCGGCTGCGCAGCGTGTTTGCCGGCTGGGTGGGTGGTGCGGCTTTGGTGTCGCCAGAGGGGGACATGCAGCTACTGAATTGCGTGGCCGGCTGAGCCGAGTTGTTGGGTCGATTCGATCACGCGTTGCGCCATCGCGGTTTCGGCAGATTTACCCCAGGCTCGGGGGTCGTAGAGTTTTTTGTTACCGACTTCGCCGTCAATTTTCAGCACGCCGTTCACGTTGGTGTACATCCATTCGGCCACGTTGCGGGTGAACGCGTATTGCGTGTCGGTGTCGATGTTCATTTTCACCACGCCGTTGGCTACCGCCTCGGCAATCTCGGCTTCGGTTGATCCGGAACCGCCGTGGAAGACGAGGTCGAGCGGTTTGGGGCCGTGCCCGTAGCGCGCGGCGAGTCCGTCTTGAATCTCTTTGAGCAGCTCTGGCCGCAAGCGCACATTGCCCGGTTTGTACACCCCGTGCACGTTGCCGAAGGTGAGTGCAGCCATGTACCGTCCGGCTTCCCCAAGTCCGAGCGCCTCAACGGTTGCGATGGCATCCTCCAGGGTGGTGTAGAGGCTGTCGTTGATATCGTGGCTCACACCGTCTTCTTCGCCGCCAACAACACCGATCTCAACTTCGAGAATGGCGTTAATCGCGTGCATTCGGGGGAGGATGGTTTTGGCAATTTCGAGGTTTTCCGTCAGCGGCACTGCGGAACCATCCCACATGTGGGACTGAAAAATGGGGTTTTTGCCCGCTTTCACGGCTTCCTCACTCGCTGCGATGAGCGGCAGGAGAAACCCGTCGAGGGCGTCTTTGGGGCAGTGATCCGTGTGCAGCGCAACGGTCACCGGGTAGGCTTTGGCAACTTCATGCGCGTACGCGGCAAACGCGAGGGCACCGCCGGCGCGGTTCTTCACGCTGTGGCCAGCCCAGTAATCGGCACCCCCAGTGGTCACCTGGATGATGCCGTCCGATTCTGCCTCGCTGAGCCCCTGCAGCACCGCGTTGAGCGTTTGTGAGCTGGAAACGTTAATTGCCGGGTAGGCGAAGCCCCGCTCCTTTGCGGTGTTCAACATGTGGGCGTATTGGTCTGGTGTTGCGATAGGCATTTCGGGTCCTTTGTGAGGTTGGGGCCGTTTTGGCCGAGGGACTTCCCGCGTAATAGTCTAGCGATTCACGGCAAACTCTGTTGGGGGATCGCTAGGCTGGCGCTGAGACCCTGTAAGTTCGGGGAGACAGACCGGCGCGCCCGCAGCGACCGAGGAGGGGTGGGGTAAGGTGATGAGCGATTACAGCCCGGCGGATCCGACGCAGCTGGACGCGGTGGCCGCCGATCGACTGGGACTCGATCTGGTGCGCGTTACGGAAGCGGCCGCGCTTGGCGTTTTGCCGTTTATTGGGCGGGGTGATCCGCATGCGGCTGATGCTGCGGCGGTGCATGCCATGCGTGAGTGCCTCGCCACGGTGAATGTTGCCGGGCTGGTGGTGATTGGTGAAGGCGAGAAAGATAACGCACCGTGGCTGTTTAACGGTGAGCGGGTTGGTACCGGTCTTGGGGTGCGCCTTGATGTGGCGGTCGATCCGATCGACGGCACGAAGTTGACCGCGGCGGGCAAACCGAATGCGCTTTCGATGCTTGCGGTTGCGGATCGTGGCAGCATGTTTGATGCTCGTGCCGTGTTTTACATGGAAAAACTGGTCTGCGGCCCGGCGGGGGCTGGTGTGGTGGATATCAGGCTGCCGATTGGGGAGAATATTCGCAACCTTGCCCGAGCCACCGGCGTGCAGGTTGCTGACATGCAGGTTGCTGTGCTTGATAAACCCCGTCACCGCCAGCTCGTTGCGGAGATTCGAACCGCCGGGGCAACCCCGCGTCTCTTGCCGGATGGTGACGTGCTTGGCGGCATCAACGCTGCCCGAGCCGGCTCGCCGATAAGTTTGTGCGTGGGAATCGGCGGCACCCCTGAGGGCATTCTGACTGCCTGTGCGGTCAAAGCGCTGGGCGGAATCATGCAGGGCAGGTTGCGTCCGCAGCATGACGATGAGCGTGAGCGTGCGATTGCGGCCGGCCACGACTTCGAGGCGGTGCTGAGCGCTGAAGATCTTGTTCGCGGCGAGAACGCCTGGTTCGTGGCGACGGGCATTACCGGCAGTGACTTGCTTGGCGGCGTGCACCGCCGTGGGGCTCACATCGAGACGCACAGCGTGATCATGCATGCCCGCACGGGAACCGTGCGACGCGTCCAGACGAGTCACCACCCCCGGGAAGGGGTGCAGCCGCCCACTACTCGGTAAGTTCGGCGGCACTCGCCACTTTGGGATGCACCTCAATCGGCGCGGGTTCCCCCAGCACCTGGTGCTCGTCTAACGAGTTGAGCTTGCGCGCGGTCACCAGCACTCGGCTCTCCAGCGACGAGGCAAAACTGTTGTAGCTGTTGACTGTGGCCTCGATCGATTTGCGCAGTTTTTCGGCGTGACCGGCGAGCGTGCCGATGCGTTGGTAGAGCTCTTTGCCCAGGTCGAACAGTTTTTTGGCATCGTCGGTGAGCACGTCCTGTTGCCACGTGTAGGCAACGGTCTTGAGCACCGCCCACAAGTTCACCGGCGAGGCAAGCGCGATGCGTTTGCCGAACGAGTAGTCAAGCAGCGTTGGGTCGGCTTCAAGGGCTGCGGCAAGCAGCGATTCACTCGGAATGAACGCGATCACGAACTCGGGGCTGGCGTCAAGCCCACCCCAGTAGCCTTTTGCAGAGAGGGCGTCGATGTGGCTGCGCACCGCCTTCACGTGCTGCGCAAGCAGCTCCTTGCGGCGATTCGCCTCCTCGCCGGTTGCGGTTGCGGGAATGCTGCTTGCCTCGATGTAGGACTGGTAGGGCACCTTGGCATCGACGGCGATCGATTTGCCACCGGGCAACCGCACGGTCATGTCGGGGCGGCCAGCGCCCGCTTCGGTTGTGATAGCGGTTTGCAGATCGAAATCCACGCGCTGTGTCAGCCCCGCAGCGGCGACAACATTGCGCAGCTGCGTCTCGCCCCACACACCGCGCACGCTGTTGTTGCGCAGCGCACTTGCC